>CAYSFN010000069.1:0-13073 GCA_964430045.1 uncultured Gemmatimonadaceae bacterium | reverse complement strand
AGCAGCACGATGGCGCTGCTCGCGGTGCTCGCGGCGCGACGGGCGCGCATGGTGCCCGTGACACGCGGGCGGCGACGCATCGCCCTCGCGGTCGCCCTGGCGTTCGCGGCGGCGGCCCCCTATGTGCTGCGGGATCTGGCGCGCGGGGTGACGATGCCCCCCACGGGGGCGGACCCCTCGCTGTGGCTGGCCTGGGAGACCGGCCTCTTCCTCGCGGCAATGACCCTGCTGACCGCCGGCGTGCTGCTGGGGCAGCAGTCGATCCCGCGCGGCCGAGGATTGCCGCTCTGGGTCGCGCCGCTGATCGCGGTGCTGGCGGCGCTGCTGGCGCCGGGGCAATTGGCGGGCGACGCCCGGTGGCCCGAGTGGTATGCACTGCTGTGGACCGCCGCAGTGGCCGCGCTGGTCTTTGCGCGGCGGTCGCGGGCCGTCCTGCTCCCGAGCGCGCTGGTCGCAGCGTGTGGCGCCGTGGTGTTGACCTGGGGGGCGACGGTCCGTGAACGCGTCGAGATGGCGGCGGCCGACATCGTCGGGTTGGGGGCGGTCGATGAGGGGTCGGTCGCGCTCCTCGGTCGTTTTGCGGAGGAGCTGCTGGGTGCGCCGCCGCCGCGGGACCGCGCCGCGCTGTTGCGGAGCTATGCCAGGGCCGAGCTGGCGGCGGGGGAGTACCCGGTGCAACTGGCGCATTGGGAGGGCAACGTTCCCGACGTGCAGGTGCAGTTGGGCGCGTCGCTGCCGATCGGTCCGATCGACGAGATCGTGCGCGAGGCGCGTGAGTCCCAGCGCGCGGTGCTGCGTGAGCTGCCGCCGTCACCGGTGGCGTCGCTGGTGCTGGCCATCCCTCATCCGACACACGAGGTGACGACGGTCGTCGTCAGCGCCCGCAGCCGCCTGGCGGCCGGCGTCACGCGGACGCCCGTCATCGGCGTGGCGGCGCCGTCTCCGGATTTCCTCTACGAACTGACGCTGCGGCCGGAGGCGCCCGCGCTCGACGTCGCACGGACGCCGTGGGCGCGGCGCGGGGACCATCTGCATGCGGAATGGTCGATGCCGTCGGCGTCGGCAGGCGCGGTGCGGATCCACGCCCGGGTCGGCTTCGATGCCTTGGACGCACTGGTCCCGCGCGGCGCCCTCATCGTGCTCTGGAACCTGGCCATCGTGATGATGCTCTGGGGCGCAGATGCGGCGGCGGACGGGGCGCTCACGCGCTGGGTCCGGGCGCGCCGCCGCCGCTGGCGCCGGAGCTACCGCTTGCAGCTCTCGGTGGCGCTGTTCGCCTTCTTCGTGGTGCCGGCGGGTGGGTTCGCGGTGTGGTCGTCCCGGCGACTGGCAGCGGATGATCGTGCGACGCGGGAACTGGTCGTGCGCGAGTATCTGCGCCGTGCGACGCTGGTCACCGGCCCTGCGGGCCCTGCCGTGCTGGGCATTCCGGGGGACGTTCCCCAGTTCCTCTATCGTCGCGGTCGCCTCGTGGCCGCGTCCGATCCGCTGCAGCTGGCGGTGGCGCCCATCGGGCGCTGGATCGACCCCGTCGTGCAGCGGGCCATCGGCGACGGCGAGGGGTTGATCGCCACGCGCCACCTGCGCGTCGGCGACCGCAACGTGCTGTTCGGCTTCCGCCCACTGGGCGGCGAGGTCGTGGTCGCGGTCCCCGCGCTGGTGGGCGACGCGGCGCTGGACCAACGGCGCCGGGACCTCGGGGTGCTGGTGCTGCTGACGACCTTGATCGGCGCGATCGCCGCGCTGGCGCTGAGCGGCTTCGCGGCGCGTCGGCTGGCCCGCCCCATTGGCAGCCTGCGTGACGCCGCGCTGGCCGTCGCGGGTGGGCGTCGCAGTGACATCGCCCTGCCGGACACGGCCGTGGAGTTCACGCCCGTGTTCAAGGCCTTCGACCGCATGGCGCGGGATCTCGCGGAGAGCGAGGCGCAGTTGGCCCGGGCACAGCGCGTCTTCGCCTGGGGCGAGATGGCCCGGCAGGTGGCACACGAGATCAAGAATCCGCTGACCCCGATGCGCTTGGGCGTGCAGCACCTGCTGCGTGCGTGGCGTGACGGTCGCCCGGACTTCGGCACGATTCTCGAGGAAAATGCGACCCGCGTGCTGACCGAGATCGAGCATCTCGATGCGACGGCGCGGTCCTTCGCGCAGTTCGGGGCACCCCCCGACGCGCGCCCGCCCGTGCCGGCCTGCGATGTGGCCGCGGTCGTGCGGGACGTGGCCGCCCTGCAGCGACTCGGCGGCGAGGAGCGCACGGAGTGGCGCCTCGAGGGGGCCGACGACCCCCTGGTGGCGCTGGCACGCCCCGTGGAGCTGCGCGAGGTGCTGCTGAATCTCGCGGAAAATGCCCGCGGTGCCGGCGCGCGCTCGATCACGGCGACGTTCGACCTGCACCGGACGTACGTGCGGCTGCGCCTGGCGGATGACGGCGTGGGCATCACGCCCGAGGCCTTGCCGAGGGTCTTCGAGCCCCACTTCTCGACCAGCAGCTCCGGGAGTGGGCTCGGGCTCGCGATCTCGCGGCGACTGGTCGAGGACTGGGGCGGGACCATCCGCCTGAGTTCGATCGTGGGTCGCGGCACCACCGTCGAGATCCTCCTGCGGCAGCCGAGTGCCCACTGAGCAGCACGCGGTGCGGTCGCTAGCTTTCGGTCGTCCATGAGCACCTTCACCGGCACCGGCAGCGGCACGACAGATGCGTCCCCACCACGTGGTCCGCATCGCGTGCTGCTGGGCCTGCCGCAGCATCTCCAGCACTGGGAGCTCCCCCCGGGCTGGCGCTGGGGCGAGCACGGCGTGTCGACGGGTCCGCGGCACGCGCAGGAGCTGATCGACGCGTTCGGCCGCTCGCTCGCGCTGCTGAGCGCGCCCGACCCTGCGCACGCGGAGTGGCTGTTCGCCGAGGCCCGCAGTCTCGCGCATCTCAACCACCCGCTGTTCCCGACGACCTACCACTTCTGGACACCCTTCCGGGGGGGCACGCGCGGCCCGGGCTATCTGCGGCGCTGGATCACGGGCGAGACGGTCGGCGACCGTCTGCGCCGCACGGGGCAGGCGTCGGTGCCGGAGATGATCCGCGTCATGCGGACGGTGGGCTCCGGCCTGGCCTATCTGCACGACATCCGCCATTGCCACGGCGCGGTCGCGCCGGATTCGCTGTACATCACGCCCACGGGGCGTCTCTGGCTGCTGGGGTGGCAGTGGGCTGCGGGTGCGGACGCCGTTCCGAACGGCCTGCGTCCGGACCCGACGTGGATGCCGGGACCGAGCGAATGGGGCGACGGGTGGCACCCCACGCCCCTCAGTGATCAGTGGCAACTGGGCGCGCTCTGCTTCGCCATGCTCGCGGGCGAGCTGCCGCCGCGGGAGAACCCGCCTCCGGTGTACCTGGTGCGGCCGGACTGTCCGGCGTCGATCGCGCAGCTCGTCGATCGGATGCTCCACAGCGACCCGGCGTCGCGGTTCGAGAGCGTCGCCGAACTGTTGAAGACGCTGGAGCGCCTGATGCCGGGGACGACGACCGTCGCGCTCAGCATGACCGACGCGCTCACGGAAACGGACGCGGAGACGGACGAGGACCGCCTGCGCTGGGCGACGGGGATCGACTACGAAGTGCTCTCGAAGCTCGGCTCCGGCACCTTCGGCTCGGTGTGGCGCGTCCGTGACCTGTCGCTGGAGCGCGAGGTCGCGCTCAAGATGCTGCACCCGCGTGCGTCGGAGAGCGAGGAGGCCATCGCCCGCTTCATCCGGGAGGCGCGGTTGGCCGCCAATCTCAAGCATCCGGCGATCGTCCCGGTCTACGACATGGATCGTCGCGGCGACGTGGTGTGGTATACCATGGAGCTGCAGGAGCGCGGCTCGCTGGCCGAACTCGTGGGCCGCAGCGGGGCACGACTGCTCGGCGAGATCGCCGACGAGGTGGACCTGATCCTCGAGGCGCTCGCGGTCGCGCACGCGCGCGGCATCATCCACCGGGACCTCAAGCCCGAGAACATCCTGATCGACCGCTACCGGAACTGGCGCATCGCGGACTTCGGCATTGCCAACGCGTTCGGTGAGCAGCACGCGGGGGCGTCCGGGACGCCGGCGTTCGCCGCACCGGAGCAACTGCTCGGCGAGCCGCAGGGCCCGGCGACCGATCTCTTCGCCGTCGCGGCGATCGTGTACTACGCCCTCACCGCCCGTCCGCCGTTCGCGGGCGACGAGGCGCCCGCCGTCCTGGCGCAGCAACTGAGCGGGAGCGTGGACCTGTCGGGCTTCGGTCCGGACCTCGCGCGCTGGCTGCAACAGGGGCTCCACGCCGACGCGTCCGCCCGGTACACCGACGCGATCAACATGCAGATGGCGTGGCGACACGTCGTCCGCCACGTGTCGCGGGCGTGAGGCGGCGTCCGTGCACCCTTCGACCGGTACGCTGATGCCCCGTTCCCTGCTCATGCTGCTGAGCTGTGCGCTGCCTGCGGTGGTCTCCGCGCAGCGCAGCCGTGCGGATTCCGCCGCAATGGACTCCGTTGCCCGCTTGCGTGCCGTGCAGGTCACGGTCACGCGGGGCGACGAGGCGCGGCGCACGATCGCGCGCGCGATCGGCACGCAGGACGCCGTCGACCTGCGCCGCGGCCAGGCCACCGTCTCGGTGGATGAAGCGCTGAACAATGTTCCCGGCGTGGTGGCGAGCAATCGCTACAGCTTCGCCCTGGATCAACGGATCTCCGTGCGTGGCGCCGGGAGCCGGGCCAACTTCGGCACCCGTGGCGTCAAGGTCCTGCTCGATGGCGTGCCGCAGAGTCTGCCGGACGGGCAGAGCCAGTTGACCAACGTGGAACTCGGGACGATCGGTCGCGTGGAAGTGCTCCGGGGCGCGGCGTCCTCCCTGTACGGCATCGGACCCGGCGGCGTCATCGCATTCGAGACGGACCTGACCGCGCCCGACCGGCTGCGCCAGGACCTGCGCCTCACGAGTGGATCCTTCGGGCTGGCCAAGTGGCAGGCCCGCACGGTCGGTCGCACGGGGCGGGCGCTGGGCATGCTGTCGGTGTCGCGGACGACGATCGACGGCTTCCGGCAGTACAGCGGGGCCGACGTGCGTTCCATCAACGCGGCGGTCAACGTCGCCCTGACGCCCACCCAGACGCTGGAGCTGCGGCATCATCAGGGTGGGACCCCGTTCGCGCTCAACCCGGGTGCGCTGACGCAGGCCGAGTGGGACGCGAACCCGGACTCCGCGGCGGCCGTCAATGTGGCGCGGGGGGCGTCCCGCGAGGTCGGGCAGCAGCAGTATTCGGTCGGCTGGCGCTGGAACGGCGGCCAGGGCGACGAGGCGCGGGTCGTCGCGTACGGGATGTCGCGCACGGTGGACAACGCGCTGGCGACCCCGGCCCCGCCGCCGGCGCTCTTCGCGAACGGCCTGTTCTCCACCATCCGCCGGGGGGTGACGGGCGCGCGCGCCGACGTGCGTCGTCGGCTGGGTGCGTCGCCCGCGGGGGCCGTGCTGGCGCTGGGGCTCGATGCGCAGCGTTCGCGCGACGCGCGCCGCAATCAGCGGGCCACCGGCGGGCGACCGACGGCGGCGACCGACACCCTGTTGCTCGACCAGGTCGAGATCACGACGGCCGTCGGTCCCTTTGCGCAGCTGAGCTGGGAGCGCCCCTCGCGTCGGCGCTACAGCATCGGGGTGCGCTGGGACCGGCTGCACTTCGACCTCGAGGACCGCTTTCTGCGGGACGGCGCCGACGACAGCGGGGCGCGGACGATGTCGGCGTTGTCCTCCCACGTGGGCGCCAGCTGGGACGTGTCGCCACGGTACGCCGCCTACTGGAACGTGGCGACCGCGTTCGAGACGCCGACCACCACCGAGCTGGCTGCACGCGCCGCGGACGTTCTGGGCGGGTTCAACCCCGACCTCGATCCACAACGGATCTTCATGACCGAGGTCGGCGTTCGCGGCGAGCTGCGGCGTGTGAGCTATGATCTGTCGGTGTTCCGGAGCCGGACCTCGGACGCGATCATCCAGTACCTCGAGACAACGGGCCGTGCGTTCTTCCGGAACGCGGGGGCGACCCGCGCGACGGGGACCGAGCTGGGGCTGCAGATTGCTGCGACGCCGTGGATGACGGTGCGGCTGGCGCACACGTGGTCGCGATTCCGGTTCGCGGAGTACCGTATCGTGCGCGGGGCGTCCGTCGACACGCTCGATGGGAACCGGTTGGCCGGGATCCCCGACCATTTCGTGCGGGCAGGGCTCCGCGTGCTCCGCGGCGCCGTGTCGGTGGATGGCGATTGGACCTGGAGCGACGCCGTGTTCGGGGACGACGCCAATGCGGTCGAGGTGGAGTCCTGGGGGGCCGGACGCCTCGACCTGCGCCTGGCGTACGATGGGGTCGTCGGAGGGCAGCGGGTCGCGCCCTTCGTTGCCGTGAACAATGCGCTCGACACGCGGTACGTCGGGGCCATCACCTTGAACGGAGCCGGGGGGCGCGTGCGTGAAGGGGCCCCCGGGCGCAACTTTCATGTCGGGCTCGAACTCGGCTGGAGCATTCTCAAGTGAGCAAAGGACGGACACCGGCACGCCGGACGCACAAGCAGAGCGACCTGCCCTTCGTGATCAAGAAGTCCACGATCGCGGGGCGCGGGGCGTTCGCCACGCGGCGCATCCGCACGGGGCAGCGCATCGTCGAGTACATCGGGGAGCGCATCACCCACGTCGAGGCGGACCGCCGCTACGACGACGAGGCGATGCCGGAGCATCACACCTTCCTGTTCGCGATCGACGGGACGCACGTGATCGACGGGTCGGTCAACGGGAATGACGCGCGGTTCATCAACCATTCCTGCGACCCGAACTGCGAGGCGGTGGACGAGGACGGCCACATCTTCGTGGAGGCGATCAAGAACATTCAGCCGGGGTCCGAGCTCACGTACGACTATCAGTTCGAGCGCGGCGAGGACGACGACGAACTCGACGAGTCACGTTATCCGTGCCGCTGCGGGACCGCGCGCTGCCGGGGCACCATTCTCGCCCCCCGCGCGCCGGCGAAGCGCCAGCGCGCGGCAGGGAAGGGGAAGAAGAAGAAGGGGAAGCGGGATGGTGCGACGAAGGGGCGCAAGGCGGACAAGCAGCAGCGCGCCGCAGACAAGAAGAAGGGCCGCAAGCAGGACAAACCGAAGGACAAGCGGAAGACGGCGTCCGGCACGCGCCGCCGCGCCGCCGCCGGGGGGCGTTGAGTCCAATGTGGTACCGACGCATGGTCGCGATGCTTGCGGTGATCAACGCCTTCGTGGCGCTGTACCTGCACCTGTGGAAGCAGGGGCTGGTCGGCTCCCTGGCCTGCGGAGCGGGCGGCGGCTGCATGATCGCGCAGATGTCCAGCTACGGGTGGTTCTTCGGCGTCGACGTGGCGTTGATCGGGGTGGTCGGCTACACCCTCATCGCGACCGTCGCCAGCATCGGCGCGCTGGTGCAGCACGAGGACGCCGCGTGGCCGACGTCGCTCCTGATCGGGCTCATCGGCCCGGCGCTGCTCTTCACGGCGCGACTGAAGTACGGCGAATTCGTCGTGCTCCGGACCTTCTGCCCGTGGTGCGCCATCTCGACCGTGTCCATCACGCTCTGTGCGATCCTCGTGGTGCTCGACTGGCGGCGCGTGCGCCGTGCCGCCGCGCCGGGCGGCGCATAGGGTCCAGGGCCGGACCGCCGATCCGCCGCCGCGGTCAGTCGGCGTGGAGGGCGGTCCGCAGCGTGGAGGATGACCGCGCGCCTACCAGATGTTGGGGTCGTGCACCAGGTCGAGTTCGTAACGCTTGCGCTTGACGATGTTGTAGATGAACGCGACGCTGATGCGACCGCTCGCCGTGACGGTCCCGTTGAACGGTTCGACCTTGCGATCGCCGTTCTTTTCGGGGATGAACCGCAGCGAGGAGCCGGAGCGGGTGTAGGTGCCCTGCCACGTCTCGTTCTGCAGCCGCGCGGTCTCGATCTTCTCGCCCTTGGTGAGAATGGCACGGCGGTACGACAAGGCCGCGACGAAGCGTCCGTTCGGCCGCAGCCGGATGGTCATCTCGTGCAGCCGCACGGCGTTGGTGAACCCGTCCTCGCCCACGACCTCGTCGGTCATCGGCAGGCGCTGCTGGTTCACGCGGTTCGCGGCATACACGCCCATCGTCGGGGCCGGGGTCTGCGCGCGGACCTCGCCGCTCCCCAGCAGGGTCGCGGCGCAGAGGAGGAGGCGCCACTTCATGCGCCCGGCCGCAGTCGCTCGGAGACGATCCACTCCTCACGGGTGAGTGTCACGCCGGTCGGAAAGCGGGACGAGAACTCGGCGCGCAGGCGGGCCGTGTGGAGCGCGAAGTACTGATCCAGTGCTGCTTGGTCGTGAGCCACGTAGGTCGTGCGAAAGGTGAACGGGTCGGATCGGCTGACGAAGGCCCCCGCGAAGCAGCCGGTCAGCAGGACGTCCGGCACGTGCGTCACGCGCAGGTACGTCTCGATGGTGTCAGCGAGCACCACGTCGGAGGTCGATCCGCGGACCTCATAGAGAATCTGTCCGTCAGCAGGGAAGTCGAGCATCGGCAGGGCGGAAGAAGGGCGGGGTCGCTGGATATATTACCATGACTCCCCCCAAAAAGCTCCATCCGCCCCTGCGACACCCCGATGCGTTCCACCGAGCACCACGACGACATCATCTACCCCGACACGATCCCGTTCGTGCTCGTCCATCTGGCCTGCCTCGGCGCCCTCTGGACGGGAGTACGCTGGCAGTCGGTCGCCGTCTGTGCGGCCCTCTACGTCGTCCGGATGTTCGGGGTGACCGCCGGGTATCATCGCTACTTCTTGCACCGGTCGTTCAGGACCAGTCGCGCGGGGCAGTTCTGTCTGGCGCTGCTCGCCCAGACCTCCACCCAGAAGTCGGTGCTGTGGTGGGCCGCGCTGCACCGGCATCACCACAAGCATTCGGACACCGAGCTCGACGTCCACTCCCCGGTGCACCGGTCCTTCTGGTACTCGCACATGGGGTGGATCTTCGACCGTCGCTACGATGCCGCTGACGTCGAGGCCGTGCCGGACCTCGCGCGCTTCCCCGAGCTGATGTTCCTCACCCGGCACGAGCAGGTGCCGGCCCTTGCACTGGCCGCGGGCCTGTGGGCCGTCGGGGGGTGGGAACTGCTCGTCGTCGGGTTCTTCTGGAGCACGGTGCTGCTGTACCACGGGACCTTCCTCATCAATTCCCTGGCCCACGTGCGCGGCAGCAGGCGCTACGTGACCGGCGACGATTCACGCAACAACTGGTGGCTGGCCATCCTCACGCTGGGGGAAGGCTGGCACAACAATCATCATGCCTATCAGCGCTCGTGCCGGCAGGGGTTTCGGTGGTACGAGTTCGACCCCACGTACTACGTCCTGCGCGCGCTGAGCTGGACCGGTCTCGTCTGGGAGCTGGGCACCCCGCCCGCCGAAGTGGTGCGCAACGAGCGTCCGCTGGGTCGCGCCGTGATCGAGAAGGTGGCGCGCCAGCTCGCCGACCGCGTCCACGCGGAGATGGCGAAGCCGCACCTGCCGAGCGTGGAGGAACTCCGGGCGTGCGTGCAGGAGTGGTACGCGCACACCCCGAGTGTCGAGGAGATCGCGGTGCGGGCGCGGGCCCACCTGGAGCACGTGATCGCTCCGCCGGTGGCGGAGACCGCCTAGTCCGTCCCGGTGCGGTCGCCGGACACCGCCGCGCCAGACCGTCGCCGACGCTCAGTCCCTGACGTGTTCCGCCTTGATCCGCCGCAGCGCGTCACGCGCCGCGGGGGTCTCGCGGGCATCGGGCCACTGCTCGATGCTGCGCCGCAGCTCGGCCATCGCCTTGCCCGGGGACCGCAGTGCACCAAGGTACAGGTCGATGAGGCGCTGCGAGGCATACCGCTGTGTCTCGGCGGGAGCGTCGGGGTGGACCCGGACCTCCCGGTAGAGCGCGGCGGCGCGCTGCGTGTCGACGTGGTGCTGCACGTGGAGGTCGGCGGCGTGCAGCCGCGCGGCGAAGGCCGTCGGCTCGGCACGGATCGTCTCCTCCCACGAGACCAGGGCACCCGCGATGTCGCCCCGCGCCTCCAGCGCCTGGATGTGCGAGTAGCTCGAACCGGAGAAGCCGCGCCGGTCGGCCAGCACCGCGTGCGAGACCAGCCGCGCCGCGCCGTGGACCACGATGCGGTGCACCACGAGACCGATCGCCGAGAACAGCAGGGCACCCGCCCCGGTCATCAGCAGGGAGCCACCCCCCGCGACACATCCGCCAACAGCACCGGCGCCACCGACCACGAGCACGACCTGCGCGACGTGCGCGGACTCCTGGTGGTCGACCCGATACTGCTCGCGCGGCATGGAGGGGAACTTACGGCCGTGCCGGGCCACCTGCACGGGATCGACACCGCCGGCGATCGAGCGGTGACGCGCTGGTCCCGTCGGCGCGACACAGTACGTGCGTGCTCGCCGCCCTCCGCTCCGCCGCCGTCGTCGGGATCGACGCGTACGATGTCACTGTCGAGGTGGATATCACCTCGGGGCTGCCCGCCTTCACACTGGTGGGGCTCGCGTCCGGGGCGGTGAAGGAGTCGAGGGAGCGCGTGATGGCGGCGCTGGCCAACGCGGGGTTCGTGCTGCCCGCGCGGAAGATCACGGTGAATCTCAGCCCTGCCGACCGTCCCAAGTCCGGCACCGCCTTCGACCTGCCGATCGCGCTGGCCCTGCTCGCCGCGCACGGCATTCTCGACCCGGCGGTGCTCTGCCGCGCGGTGATCCTCGGTGAGCTGGGGCTCGACGGCGCGCTGCGTCCGGTGCGCGGCGTGCTGCCGGTCGCCCGGCACGTCGCCGCGCGGGCGGGCACCACCCTGCTGATCCCGCCGGCCAACGTCGCCGAGGCGTCGCTGGTCTCGGCGCTGCCGCTCGCGACGGCGGGGAGCCTGGCCGAACTGGTCGCCGCCCTGCAGGCCCGCCGCGTCCCGGCGGCGGAGCGGGTCGCGGAGCCACCCGTGCACGTCGTCAGCGACGACGACTTCGCGGACGTGGTGGGGCAACCACGGGCGGCACGCGCGCTGGAGATCGCGGCCGCCGGTGGCCACAACGTGCTGCTGATGGGGCCGCCGGGCGCCGGCAAGACCATGCTCGCCCGGCGACTGCCCGGCATTCTGCCGCCCCTGGCGGAGGACGAACGCTTGGAGGTGGTGGCGCTGCACTCGGTGGCCGGCGTGCTGGACCCGTCGCGGGTGGCCGCGTCACGGCGCCCGTTCCGCGCGCCACATCACAGCATCTCACAGGCCGGTCTCATTGGCGGGGGCAGTGGACCGCGCCCGGGCGAGGTGTCCCTGGCGCACTGCGGCGTGCTGTTCCTCGACGAGCTGCTCGAACTGCCGCGCTACGTGCTGGACGCGATGCGGCAGCCGCTGGAGGATGGCTGTGTCGTCGTGGCCCGGGCGGGGGGAGCGATCGCATTTCCAGCCCGGTTCACGTTGGTGGCGGCGGCGAATCCCTGCCCGTGCGGTCGCTACGGCTCGGAGGGCGGCCCCGCCTGCGTGTGTTCCGCGGCCGACGTGGCGCGGTATCGGGCGCGGTTGTCAGGGCCGCTGGCCGACCGCATCGACCTGCATGTGGCCGTGCGGGCGGTGGCGGCGTCCGAGCTCGCGACGCGGCCGCGCGCGGAATCGACGGCGGCGATCCGCGCGCGGGTGATCGAGGCGCGGGCGCGGCAGCAGGTCCGGTACCGGGACGTGCCCGGTGTGCACACCAACGCGCAGGCGCCGGCGCGGCTGCTGCTCGAACCGGTGCGGGGCGAGCACGCGGTGGCCGCGGAGTTCGCGAAGCTGAGCACGCAGGCCGCGCTCTCCGCCCGGGGCGTCGATCGCACGGTGCGCGTGGCGCGGACAATCGCGGATCTGGCCGGACGGGAGGCGATTGTGGTCGCGGACCTGCAGGAAGCGGTGCGGTATCGAGGGTAAGCGGGTGATCGGGGTCGATTCGTTGCGGACCTGTCCCCGTGCTGGCTGAACCGCTCGCTGACCGGCGCAATGCTTCGCGTCAGCGGGCCATTGATGGAAACGCCCCGGTGCAGGCCATTTGGGAACGGGAAGGCTTTTCTCGGTGATGCCGAGCATTTGCCCCCCTCCTTGCGCGTGGTGGTACGCATCTCCAAGCTTGCCCCGTGCGCTGGCAGGTACAGGCCGAGTTGCTGTGATCGAGCGCACGTTCGGGGTGCGGGCTCTGTGGAACTCGCACCAAGGCCAGGACTATGACGACGGGAGCGTCATGCGAATCCAACGGAAGATGCGGTTGGTCGTGTTGTTGGTGACGGTGGCTCTCGCCGGGTCATGGCCGCATGCGGCGATTCCCCGGCGGGACCGCGTGAGGCGCCCGGCAAGATGTCCGCAGCCGCCGCCATGATCATTCACGGCGGCGGCGACTACTGCAATATTCTTGATCCGGCTTCTTCGTGCTTTGACCCTGACTGCTACTGGGACTTCGAGGCCTGTACAGGAGGCGGGGCGGATACGGGGACAACCGTTGTGAGCGGTGGTAACTGGGGCAGCGGGGATAACGGTGGCGGGGACCATGGAGGGGATGACGAGGGCGGAAGTGGCGAAGGGTGCGACCCGCGTTTGGACGGGTGCGTAGTCGATCTTCGGCCAAAGGATATCGCATGGCTGAACAACTTCGAGCAGTATCTTCAACCCTTGGATTCGGTGCCACCAGAGCACCGGGACATGTGCCTCGGGTTGGCGATGGATGTGCGGGGAGCATATAGCGTAGGACTTGTCAAACGCGGAGTGAGTACACTCCCAGATGATCAAGAGGATTCGGATGCTCGACATGGAGGAGCACTGCATTTGGGGATCATTCATGTCGACCAGCTCGAGCTTGACGAAGCACTTGTCTCAGTGTATGGCAAAGCCTTGGTCGTCACCATTCTTCTTCATGAGGCCGCGCATAGCAGCAACCCCAATCACAGTAAAGTACCTCCGGGTGGATGGCACAAGCCTGAGGAAACTCCTTATTATTTCGGCTCTTCAGGAAATAGAGTGGGTGCGTAGCTTCCGGCTAGAACCCTTGG
>CAYSFN010000068.1:11766-13083 GCA_964430045.1 uncultured Gemmatimonadaceae bacterium | reverse complement strand
CACCGGTTCGCACGGCGGGGACACCGGCGATGGGCGCCTCGACCAGGCGGCCGTCGCGCACGACGCGGAGCCGCCCCGGGCGCTCGGTCACGAGCATGTCGCCGTTCGGAAGCCACGCGATCCCCCACGGCACCTGCAATCCCTCGGCCACCGTGACGACGCGGGTGTCGTGCAAGGCGGTGCGCTGGGCTGGCGGTTGTGCATCACCGCAGGCCGGGAGCAGTGCGGCCGTGGCGACCAACAGGGACAGACGACGGATCATGGGATGAAGCCTCCAATGGATGCGACTGGCCCCGCGACTGCGGCATGCGAGGCCGGGACTGCCTGCAAAATACACCGACGCGATGTGTTCGATCGCCCGGCGGTCGTCGTCAGGTCGGCGTTCCCGCGCCGGAGCGCCGGGCCCCGAGCACTGCGGCGATCCGCTCCCCGTGATCGCGGCCGTTCTCGATGAAGATCTTGTTCGCGTCGACGCCGCTGGCGAGCACCCCGGCAATGAAGACCCCCGGCACGGACGACTCCATGGTGGCCGGATCGTGTGCCGGGATGCCCGTGACAGGGTCGATGGGCACCCCGAGCTGTGCCGGGAGTCCCGGGTCCGGCGTGTACCCGGTCATCAGGTATACGTGCTCGGCCGGGATCGTCCACCGGACCGCGTCGGTCTCCACCTCCACGCGCCCCGGGGCGATGGCCCGCACGACGGTGTTCCAGTGCAGCGCGATCGCGCCGTCCGCCACACGGCCTTCGAAGTCAGGTCGCACCCAGGGCTTGATGACCTTGTCATACGTCGGCCCGAAGTGCACGACGGTGACGCGCGCGCCGCTGCGGTAGAGGTCCAACGCGGTCTCGACGGCCGAGTTCCCTCCCCCGACCACGAGCGCCGTCCGCCCGAAGGCCTCGTGGCCCTCCTTGAAGAAGTGCGTGACGTGCGGGAGCGATTCGCCGGGAACGCCCAGGAGGTTCGGCGACCCGAAGTAGCCCGTCGCGAGCACGACGGCCGCTGCGGACCACGTGGCGAGCCCTGCGGCACTCGCCACCTCCACCGTGAAACCGGCGTCACCGCGTCGGACCGCAGTCACCCGCGTGAAGGTGCGGACATCGATCCCGGTGTGCTCGACGACCATCCGGTAGTACGCGAGCGCATCGCGGCGCGTCGGCTTTTCGGTCGCGCACACGAACGGCACCCCGCCGATCGCGATACGGGAGGCGGTCGAGAAGAACGTGCTGTACGTCGGGTACGCGGCGAGCGACGACACCAGGGGGCCCTGCTCGCAGACCACCGTGCGGAACCCGTGGCGCTGGGCCGCGACCGCCGCG
>CAYSFN010000068.1:0-11756 GCA_964430045.1 uncultured Gemmatimonadaceae bacterium | reverse complement strand
GTCCGCAGGGTCCACCCCCGATCACGATGACGTCGAAGTGGCTCACGGCGTGCCGGCGGCGTGCGCGTCGAACCAGCGATACGTGCGCTGCAGGCCTTCCTCCAGTGCCACGGCAGGGCGCCACTGGAGCACGGTGGCGGCCTTGGTGACGTCGAGCACCGATCGCTCCAGTTCACCGGCTCGCGCGGGGGCATGCTCCAGCGTGGTCCGGCGGCCGGCGACCTGGTGCAGCAACGCCGCGAGCCGCAACACGGACGTGCCGGTACCCGTGCCGACATTGAACGCGCGCGCCGCGAGCGGGCCAGGGGCGGGCAGTCGCAGGTCAGCCGCCGCGAGGACCGCGCGGGCCACGTCCTCGACGAAGACGTAATCGCGCTCCTGCGCGCCCGTCCCGAAGACGGTGAGGGCCTCGCCACGGCGGATGCGTCCGCAGAAGATGGCCACGACGCCGGCCTCGCCATGCGGATCCTGGCGCGGTCCGTACACGTTGCCCAGACGCAGCACCGCGGCCTCGACGCCGTGCACCCGGCCATAGGCGGCGACGTAGTGCTCAGCAGCGAGCTTCGCGATGCCGTAGGGCGCATCGGGGTTGGTGGGCGTTTCCTCCGCGCTCGGGATGACGTCGGCGTCCCCGTAGAGCGCCCCACCCGTGGAGATGAACAGGAAGCGGCCGCGTGCCGACACGGGCACCGCGCGGAGCGCCTCGAGCAGGTTCAGCGTCCCCGCCGCGTTGACGTCGAGGTCGAAGCGCGGGTCCGCGACGCTGCGACGCACGTCGATCTGCGCCGCGAGATGGGCGATGACGTCGAAGCGCCTGTCGCGCACCAGCGCCGCCGCCGCCGCGCTGCGCACGTCGGCCTCGACGCACTCCACGCCGGCCGGGAGGTTGCTCCGGCGACCGGTGGAGAGATCGTCGAGGACGCACACGGCGTCGCCGCGCTGGAGGAAGGCCTCCACCACATGGGAACCAATGAACCCGGCACCGCCGGTCACCAGGACGTTGCGCATCGCGGCCACGAGAGAGTCAAGACACCGTTCACCAACTGAGCAGTCCGGGGCCCGCGTCGGTGAGGAAGGTCGACGCCCGCCGCTGCCGGCGCCCCAGGGGGGTTGCCCGGTAGCTTGCGAGCCAGCGCGCGGCGAAGGGTCGCGCGATCGACCGCGGGACCAGCGCCCACACGGCACCACCAAACCCCGCGCCGAACGCGGAGGCCGCCGTCGCCCCGTGCTCCCGCGCAAGCCGCTGCAGGAGAATGGTCTCAGGGACCTGATTTCTCAACCATCGCTCGGCGCTGGCCTGGGAGGCATCCGCTGCCGCGGCGAAGGTGTCGAGGTCCCGCGTCGCAAGCGCGCGCGCGGCCGTCGGCAGATGGTCGCCCCACTCCGCCTCGAAGTGCGCGAGCCGATCGAGCAGTTCCTGTACCTCGAAGTGGGGATCTGCGTGCGCACGAAGCTCCGCGCGGAGCCGGTCGGCCGCATCCGGCGAGGCGCGCAGCAGTTCGGCGAGTGAGCCGCAGCGTGCTCCGGTGGCGTCGTTCCAGCGGGCGACGAGGCGTGCGGCACGCGCGGCAACGGCATTGTACCGCGCGCGCGCGCGGCCGGTCTTGTCGGCGACCACGCCACTCACGGCGATCGCGAAGACGTGGTCCGCAGGCAGCATGACGACGCCGCGCCGCCGCAGCGGCGCGAACGCGACGTGCAGCAACGCCCGCGGACGCGCACCGAGGATGGCGGCGTGGTCCTCCGACCCCCCGAAGGTCCCGACGCCGGTGACGCCAGGCAGGGTCTTGTAGTCGGCCCCGTTCTCGATCGTGCCCAGATACGCGGCTTCGTCCTCCATCGTCCCGATGGCCGCCGCCCACGCCTCGCTGCGCTCCAGCGCATTCACCGCGATCAGCGCCTTGGCGACGAGCACCACCAGCGCCGAAGACGAGCTCAGTCCGGCGGCGGGGGGCAGGTCACTGCGCAGAGCGATGTCGCACCCCGTCGCGGCCGCAGGGAAGTTGGTCGCGATCCGGCGGGCGACGGTGGCCACATAGTTGGTCCAACCCACCGTGCGCTCGCGCGCCTCGGGGGTCAGCGCCGTCCCCATCTGCGTCCCGCGCCCCACGTCGACCACGCGGACCACCCGGTCGGGGCGGGCGGCGATCCGGGCCACGAAGCCGCGCTCCACGGCGCAGAGCAGGGACTCCCCGCCGGCGTAGTCGGTGTGCTTGCCGAACACCTCGATCCGGCCCGGCACGAGCATCGTCCGCGTCGCGGCCGTCGCGCCGATGGACACCAGCGCCGCGTCGAGCTGTGGCAGCACGCGATGCAGCTCGTCGCCGCGCGCGGCACTGACGCCCGCCATCTGCAGGTCCTCCTGCGACGGGGCGCCGGTCACCACGGCAGGTGCACGTCGCGCAGTCGCGCGGTCACCCCGGGTACGTCGTCGCGCTGGGAGAGGTCGAGCACCGCCGACTCGCTGGAGTGGACCCGGAAGCGCACGCCGTCGTGGTGCATGGTGTACCGGACGGCGTCGGGGAGTTCGAACTCGCCACGCGCGGACGCGGCGATGTGCCTGCGGGCCCGGACGGTCGCGGGCGGCACCGCCCACAGGTTCATGCTGAACCGTGCTCCGTCGCCAGCCGCCACGAGTTGCGCGGGGCTCGGCTTCTCGTGCACGGCCAGGAGCAGCCCCTGTGCATCCGCGTCAAGCACGGCGAACCCGGCGAGCCGGTCCGGTGCAATGTTGCCCCGCTGCACCAGGGCGGCCGTCGAGAACCCGACGAGCCCGGGAACGTTCGACGCCGCGAGGGCACGGATCGCGTCGACCGGGTACAGGTTGTCCCCGTTGCCCGTGAGCACGAGCTCGTCGTTGACGAACGCGCGTGCCGCCCACAGGGCGTCCGCCGTCCCGAGCGGGCTGGGTTGCTCGGCGATGTCCACCTGCGCGTCGCCGACGCGCCGCGCCGCGTAGCGCTGCCGGAGCGCGTCCGCGTCGGGCCGCACGACCAGGCAGATCCGGCGAATGCCCGCCTCGGCGTAGGCCGCGAGCACGTAGTCCAGGAACGGGCGCCCCACGGGCATCAGCCCCTTGTGCCCTGCACTCGCGGCGGCCTCCTGCGCCGACGTCAGGGCGACGTCAGCGTGGCGCTGCATGCGCGTCCCTGCCCCGGCCGCGAAGATGACGGCCTTCTGGATCATGGCCCAGCGTCCGCACCGCGCCAGAGGCGCGGCAGGAGGCGCGCGAGCGCGAGCGTCGAGACCACGAAGGCGACGAGGAACAGCGACGCGTGTGCCATGCGCCCGTAGAGGAAGGACCCCATGCCGAACAGGGCGCTGTACACGGCGACGATCCCCAGCACCCACCCCAGCAGGGCGTGCGCGATCGAATCCGGCGCCGCGCTGACGCGGGCCTCCTCGCGCACGCTGCGCCAGCCGGGCCCTGCCGGTCGCACCAGGCGGTAGAAGGCCAGCAACGTGGCGCGGTCCGTGGGGCGCGTCACGATGGTCACCACGACCCAGAGCAGCGTCGTGACGCCGACGGTGATGAGCAGCGCCTGATGCCCCGCCAGGTCCAGCCCGTTCTTGCGCGCAATGAACAGCGCGATGGCCACCGCGAAGGAGCCCGCCATCGCGACGATCTCGCTCCAGGCGTTGATGCGCCACCAGAACCACCGCAGCAGATACAACAGGCCCGTGCCCGCACCGATCGACAGGAGGAGCTCGAACGACTCCCGGGCGTTGTCGAGCACGTACGTGAGGGCGGCCGCGACGAGCATCAGCAGCGCGGTGCCCAGGCGCCCGATCAGCACATAGTGCCGTTCCGAGGCCTCGGGCCGCAGGTAGCGGCGATAGAGGTCGTTGACGAGATAGGAGGTGCCCCAGTTGAGGTGCGTGGAGATGGTCGAGATGTAGGCGGCGAGCAACCCGGCGACCATCAGCCCGAGCATGCCGGCGGGCAGGAACCGCAGCATCGCGGGGTAGGCCATGTCGTGGCCGATGAGGGCGGGATCGACGTGCGGCAGGGCGGCCGCGATGTCCGAGAGCTCGGGATACACCAGCAGGGAGGCGAGGGCGACGACGATCCACGGCCACGGGCGCAGCGCGTAGTGCGCGAAGTTGAACAGCAGGGTCCCGGCCAGCGCGTCCCGTTCGCTCCGCGCCGCCAGCATCCGCTGTGCGATATAGCTCCCGCCGCCCGGTTCGGCGCCCGGATACCACACGGACCACCACTGGATCGTGAGCGGCACGACGAAGATCGTCAGCGTCATCGTCCAGTCGCTGAAGTCCGGGAGCAGCGCGAGGGTCGTGGCATCCGTCCGCGCGATCAACTGCGTCAGGCCACCGACGTCGGGATGCTGCAGCGCATAGTAGGCCGCCGCGATTGCGCCGGTCATCGCGATGCCGAACTGCATCAGGTCGGTCACCAGCACCCCCCAGAGCCCCGCGACCATCGCGAAGGCGATGTTGAGCGCCGCACAGATGAGCAGCGTCTGCGTCATCGGCCACCCGAGCAGGACGTTCGCGATCTTCACGGCCGCGAGATTGACCGTGGCCATGATGAAGCAGTTGAACACGAACCCGAGGTACACGGCCCGGAAGCCACGGACCATCGACGCGGCGGGCCCGGAATACCGCACGGCGTAGAACTCCAGGTCCGTCAGCAGACCGGAGCGCCGCCAGAGGCGCGCGTAGAAGAAGACAGTGAGCATCCCGGTCAGCAGGAAGGCCCACCAGACCCAGTTGCTCGCCACCCCCTGCTCACGCACGAGGTTGGTGACCAGGTTCGGCGTGTCCGTCGAGAAGGTCGTGGCCACCATCGAGACGCCGATCAGCCACCAGGGGGCTGAGCGGCCCGACGTGAAGAACTCGGCCGTGCTCGACGACGCCCGACGCGCCAGCACCAGCGCGGGGATGAAGGAGACGGTGAGGGAGACGACGATGATGATCCAGTCGATGCCGACGAGCGTCACGAGATCTCCGGGGATCGTGAGTGGGGAGCGGTGGGGACTGCCACGCGAACGGTGGGCGGCCAGGGCAACCGCTGGAAATGAAGTGGACGTGCCGCGCGGTCGCCAGCGGCATCGTCCGCTGCGCGTGCCCGCCGCCGGACGGACACCCGGCTCACCCGACGCGAAACAGGTCCAGCGCGCGCTTGTAGCGCTCGCGCAGGACCTTGGCCAGGCCCGCGTGCTCGGGGCGTTGCAGCGTTGGATCGCGCGCCAGCAGTGCGGTCGCCGTGCGGTGGGCCACTTCGTTCAGCTCGGCGTCGCGCTCCACCGGGTCGGCGATGCGAAAGGTCGGCACCCCGCTCTGCCGCTCGCCGAACAGGTCGCCCATTCCGCGGCGGGCCAGGTCGGCCCGCGCGATCACGAAACCGTCGTCCGTCTCCACGAACACCCGCAGCCGCTCGGCGGCCTCCGGGCCGACGTCGCCGAGCAGGATGCAATACGCCCGCTCGGCACCACGGCCCACCCGCCCGCGCAACTGATGCAACTGGGCAAGGCCGAAGCGCTCCGGGTGCTCGATGACCATCACGGTGGCATTCGGGACGTCGATGCCGACCTCGATGACCGTCGTGGCGACGAGCAGGTCGATGTCCGCGTCGCGGAAGCGCCGCATCACGTCGTCGCGGGCGGCCGTGTCCAGCCGGCCGTGCAGCAGGGCGACGCGCCGGTGCGCGAAGGGCCCCTGCTGCAGTCGTTCCACCTCGTCCGTCGCTGCCGTGAGCGCGTGCTTGTCGCTGGCGTCGATGACCGGGTAGACGATGTACGCCTGCCGCCCCGCGGCGAGCTGGTCCTCGATGAACCGGTGGACCTTGTCGCGCGCCGCCGACGGCCGCAGCGCGGTCGCCACGGGCTGCCGGCCGGGCGGGCGCTCATCGAGCACCGAGATGTCGAGATCGCCGTAGGCCGTGAGCGCCAACGAGCGGGGGATGGGGGTCGCGGTCATCAGGAGCACGTCGGGCCGCTGCCCCTTGGCGCCGAGTGCGGCGCGCGTATTGACGCCGAACCGGTGCTGCTCGTCGATCACGACCAGTCCGAGCCGCGCGAAATCCGTCTGCTCCTCCGCGAGCGCGTGTGTCCCGATCGCGATCACCGGCTCGTGCGAGGCCAGGCGGGACGCGACGGCCCGACGCGCGGCGGCACCGAGCGACCCGGTGACGAGCAGGGGCTCCAGCCCCAACGGGGCCAGGAGACGCGCGAAGGTCCGGTGGTGCTGCTCCGCCAGCAGCTCGGTCGGCGCCATGACCGCGGACTGGTAGCCGTTCTCGGCCGCGAGCAGTGCCGCGAAGATCGCGACCACGGTCTTGCCGGCGCCGACGTCGCCCTGCAGGAGTCGGTGCATCCGCTCGTCGGCGCACATGTCCGCGACGATCTCGCGCGTGGCGCGGACCTGGGCCCCGGTCAGCGTGAAGGGCAACTGCTCCCGCAACTGTGTCGTGAGGCGCCGGTGATTCACGAAGCGGATCCCCTCGCGCGACTCGCGCGCGAGGAGCTTCGCCCGCGCGTGCAGGATCTGCACGCACAGCATCTCCTCGAAGGCGAGTCGCGCACGCCCCGCGTGGGCGTCGGCCACCGAACCGGGCCGGTGCACGCGACGCATCGCGTCGGGCAGCGGGGGGACGCCCGCCGCGCGGATGACCTCGGCGGGCAGGTACTCCTCGAGGAGCGGCAGCAGGGCATCCAGCTGCGTGTCGATGAGCGACCGGATCACCTTGACGGAGAGCCCCTCGGTCGCGCGGTAGACGGACAGCACGCGCCCCGACGCGGCATCCGGCTCCGCGCCGAGGTTCACCGTCTCGCGCGGCTGGAGCTGGCGCCCGTGGAAGAACCGCACGGCCCCGTTGACCAGGAGGGTGTCCCCGACCTTGATCACGCGGTCGAGGTGGGGCTGCCCGGGCCACGCCGCTTCGATCATCCCGCTGGCGTCCCGGAGCACCGCCTGGAAGATGCGCAGGCCCTTCCGCGTGGGCAGGACGCCCTTCGAGATCACCGCGCCGATGACCGTCCCCTCGCCGCCGACTTCGAGCCGGTTGATCGGCGTGACCGTCGTCGCATCCTCGTAGCGATGCGGGATGTGCCAGAGCAGATCGTGCGCCGTGAAGATGCCGAGGCGCCGGAACGCCTCGGCGCGCCCGGGGCCGACGCCCTTGAGATACGTGATCGGCGTGTGCAGGGTCACGCGCAACGGCGCTCCCCGCGCGGCCATCACGCGGACACCAGGTCCTCGGCGAAGCGCGCGGCGTCGAACGACGCGAGATCCGCCGCCTGCTCGCCACGCCCGATGAACTTGATCGGGACGTCGATCGCCTCGTGCACGGCCACGACCACGCCACCCCGCGCAGTTCCGTCGAGCTTGGTGACGATGATGCCCGTGACCGGCACGGCCGCCGAGAACGCCCTGGCCTGCTGCACGGCGTTCTGCCCGATGGTGCCGTCGAGGACCAGGAGGGTCTCGTGCGGCGCGTCCGGACGGCGCTTCTGGATCACGCGGACGACCTTCCGCAACTCATCCATCAGCCCGTCGTTGGTGTGCAAGCGACCACTGGTATCGACGAGACACACGTCGGCGCCCTGTGCCTCCGCCTGCTCGATCGCCTGGAACGCCACCGCCGCCGAGTCACCGCCCGGCTGCCCCGCGACGAATCGGGCGCCGGTGCGTTCCGCCCACACGCGCAACTGGTCGATCGCGCCGGCGCGGAACGTGTCGCCCGCCGCGACCATCACGGACTTGCCCTCGGCACGGAACCGTGCGGCGAGCTTGCCGATGGTCGTGGTCTTGCCCGCCCCGTTGACCCCCACCACCAGGATGATGGTGGGCCGCTGCTCGCTGGTCCGCAGCGCGGGATCCGCACGGCCGGTGCACAAGGCGGTGCGGACCCCCTCCGTCAACGCCTCGCGGAACTCCTCGCTGGTCTTGACGCGCCCTCGCTTGGCCAAGGTCTCCACCCCGGCGACCAGCCGCAGCGTGGTGGGCACTCCGAAGTCCGCCTCGAGCAGCAGGGCTTCCAGGGCCTCGAGCGAACCGGTGTCCGGACCGCCCTTGGCGAGCACGGCCACGTCGAGCAGCGCAACGTCCTTGATGCGCTGCCAGAGGGACTTCGTGGGGAGATCGGACGATGTGCGAAAGAGGGCGGCCATCCCTGAAAGATAGGGACCGTCACCGCGGGCGTGTCGGGCTCAGCGCAGGCCGTGCTGACGCCGTGCCAGCCACTCAGTGCTGAGCGTCAGCACGACGGCGACGTACAGCCACCAGAGGTCGCGCACGGTGCGCCCGCCGGGCGGAGCCGCTGCGGCCGCCGCGGGCACCGGCAGCGTCGGTGCACGACGCGGCAGCCACTCGGCCGACGGCGACACCACGAGGCGAAGGTCCCCATCCGGCACGCGTGCCTCGTAGGTGCCCGCGGGCAGCGGCGCGCTGAGCGCCTCCGAGCGATCCTCCGCGAATCGCAAGACCAGCGTGTCGGCACCAGGCTGGTCGCTGCGCTGCAACACGACGCGCACCAGGGAGTCGCGCGCGGCACCCCGGCGCCAGCGCAGGGGCTCCCCCTCACGAATCACCGACGACGCGAGGCCCACCGTACGGCGCTCGGTGCCACCGGCCGCGAGCTGGTCGAACACGGCGCCCCACAACGTGCGGTGCGCGTCGGCCCACGCCCCGCCGCGCACCGCCCACCGCCAGGTGCCGGAGGCCACCATCGTGATGTGGCGGCGCGGCACGTCGTCGCCCACGAGCACGGCGCGGGGCGGGGCGCCACGCACGTCGCGCGCCAGCATCGCCGTCCAGGCGCCTGTGGGCGCACGGCCGACCGCGAGCGGCGGCAGTGAGTCCCACGCGACTCCCGCCAGGCCGAGCCCCAGGGGCGAGCGCGGGGTTTCCGTGACGTACCACTCGTCCGCGACGTCGTCCGGCGCCGGGACCAGCAAAGCCAGCGCCCCCCGCGCAACACTGCGTGGGGGGCCAAACACGGCCGTGTCACCGTGCAGCACCACGAAGGGGGCCGCGGCCACCGCCTCACGCACGGCGAACTCCGCAATACGCGTGAGGCCCGGCTCCACGCGCCACTGGCCCGGCGCCACCTGGAGGAAGGCGCGCACCGGAATGCCCACCGTCCCGCGCAGTACCGCGAGCGCGTGGCGCAGGTCCTGGTCCGGGGCCGTGCTGACCACCACGCCCAGTGGCAGCGAGGCGACGTCGAGCGTGGCGGAGAGTGTATCGTTGCGGGGCTCGGCGTCGCCGACTGCGCTCACCACCGCACGCAGGATGCGCTGCGCCGGGCCCTGCGGTGGCGGGAGCACGACCGCTCCCAGTTCGTGTTCCCCCCACGCCGGGAGTTCGGGCACCGGCGTCGTCCACAGCGCGACGTCGTCCACGGTCAGACGCAGTGTGCCGGCCGCTGATCCCGCCCCGCCCGCGAGCAGTCGCACCACGACGGCGATCGAGTCGCCCGCGACCACGGTCGACGGCGCCTCGAGGCCGCGGACCGCGAGGTCGCTGCGCGGCGCAGCGGCACGCACGTCGATGACCGACCCTGCGGGGAACATCGCGACACGCTCGGGATCGTCCAGTTCGCCGTCCGTGAAGAGTGTGATCCTGCGCCCCGTCCCCATGGCACGGTCCGCCAGCGCGCCGACCGCGGACTGTGCGTCGCTGGCCGTGACCACCTCACCCGCCGCCCGGAGCGCAGCCCCCAGCACCCACAGCGTGTCGCCGTCGGCTGCCCGTTGCGCGTCGCGCAGCGCGGCACCGAAGTCCGCCGCGTCGCGCGCCCGGAGCCACGAGGCGGAGACGTCGACGGCGACCAGCGGGGGCAGCGTCTGGCGGCGACCGACCGGGACGTCCAGCAGCAGCGCCAGCGCGATGACCAGCGAGAGGAAGCGCGCAACCGCCGCGACGCACCAGGACCACGCCCGCGTCAGCCCGGGGTATGCCACCCCGGTCAGGAGCGCGCCGACGAGCAGCGCGACCGTGAGCCGTGTCACGGCGCTCGTGCGCTGAGGGCGGGCGTCGGGCTAATCTGCGCGAACGAGCGCGGTCGCGAGCCCGGCGGGCGACCGACCCATCGTGAGCATCAGGTCGTCCCGGCGCCGTGCGAACTCGGCGGCATACCTGGTCGGCAAGGGGGTGCCGTCCGTCATCCGGAGCACCCGCCGCGGATCGTTGGGCTTGCCGTTGACCAGCACCTCGAAATGCAGGTGCGGGCCGGTTGCCAGCCCGGTGGAGCCGACATAGCCGATCTCCTCGCCCATCCGTACCGTGGTCCCGGCACGGATGCCCTTGGCGAAACGGCTCAGGTGCGCGTAGCGCGTCACGATCCGGTTCGCGTGCTCGACGTCGATCACATTGCCGTAGCCGCTGTTGAAATTCGCCCGGATCACCCGACCGTCACCAATGGCACGCACCGGCGTCCCTGCGCTGGCGGCATAGTCGGTGCCGTTGTGCATCCGGATGCGGTTGAGGATCGGATGGCGGCGGGACCCGAAGTTCGACGAGATGCGGCGGAACTGCACCGGGTTCTGCAGGAACTGCGTCGCGAGCGAGCGCCCGTTGGCGTCGTAGTACTTGGGACGCCCGTCGGCATCCGCGAAGTACACGGCGTCGATGGGCTTGCCCCCCACGAACAAGGTCGCCGCGAGCACCCGTCCGACCTTCACGGCGTCCTCCGGCCCGCGCGCGCGTTCCACGAGGGCGTATACCGAGTCGCCGGGCTGGAGATCGCGCGACATGTCGACGCGATGCTCGAAGACGTCGGCGAAGTTGTAGGCGAGGTCAAGGCTCGCGTTGCCGGGGAAGGTCTCCGGGGTCGCCGCCGCCATGGCGTGGTACAGGGAGCGCTCGACGGCACCCTGGACCACCACGGTGTCGGTGGTCCAGGGGAGTCGCTCCTCGTGCGCGATCCACAGGCCCGTTGCGTCGCGCTCGACGTGGAGGCGATGGTCGATCGCCAGTTTGATGGAGATGCGCTGTGCGGCGTCGGCGTCGTGCTCGCCGTGGAACTCGACCGCCATCCCGGCGGGGAGGCGGCGGGGGTCGAGCATGGGCGCGACGGCGAGGATCTCTCGCGTCTCGGTGGCCGTCAGCCCGCCGCGCTGCAGGAGCACGTCCAGCGTCTCGCCACGCGCCAAGGTGTCCGGGCGTCGCCACGCCAGGACCGCCTGGGCGGACTCGTCGAGGAGTTCGCCCGGGCGTGGGGCGTCGGGGGCATCACGATCGACCGCATACCAGCCGATCAACGCCGCCCCCGCAAAGAACACGGCGCGGATCAGACGCGGGCTCAATCCATCTGTCTCCGAATGAACGTCGGAATCTCCATGTCACTAAGATCGGACATCGGGCGCGCCGGGCGCAATGGGCGCTCCGCCGCCGGGGCCGCACGCGCGGAGCGCGGCGGGAGCGGCGCGGCGGCGCGGGCCGCCCGGTCCACCGGGAGCGGGATCACCGGGGCGCCACGCGTCGGCGTCTCGGCCGGCGGTGTCACGGCATCGCGCAGGTCGAAGCCCGTCGCGATCACCGTCACGCGGATCTCGCCCTGCATCGCGGGCTCCGGCACCGCCCCGAAGATGATCTCGCACTCCTCGCCGACCGCGTCCTTGATGATGTCGGAGATCAGCGTGACCTCGCCCAGACCCATGTCGGCGCCGCCCGTGATGTTGAGCAGCACGCCGCGCGCGCCGGCGATCGAGACGTTGTCGAGCAGGGGCGACGAGATGGCCTGCTGCGCGGCCTCGAGCCCGCGGTTCTCGCCGCGGCCGACGCCCGTGCCCATG
>CAYSFN010000067.1:3344-13424 GCA_964430045.1 uncultured Gemmatimonadaceae bacterium | reverse complement strand
AGTGCCTGGCCAGGGACTCGGTGACCATCCCGCCGTCCCACGGTCCCCAGGCCAGGCACTTCACGTCGCGCGGCATCGGGCTGATCCCCCTGGCGGGCGGCGCGCAGGCGATGGTCGACGAACTGCAGCGCGGGGCGCACGCGCAGGTGATCATCGGCTGCGGGCTCGACGATGGCGATGACGTCCGGCCGGCGACGCTGCGGTGGGACGTCGCGCAGGTGCCGCAGTTGCGCGATCACGCGATCAACGGCACGGTGGTCGTCCCGATGACGATGGCGCTCGACGCCATCCTCGGCGTGGGGCGTCGCGCGCTGGGGCCGCAGGTCACGCTGCGCGAGGTGCAGCTCTTCCAGGGCGCGATCGCCCCGGAGGGCCAGGTGACGCTGCAGGTGACGACCGAGCGTGTGGGGGCGGACACGGTGCGGGTGACGTTGACGCACCCGGGAGGACGCCCCGCGTACCGGGCGGTCGTCGTGCGTGGTGCCGCGTCGATTCCCGTGCCGCCGCGACCTGCGCCGTCGGCGTCGCTCGCTGCGGTGTGTGCCGCCCCGTATGCGGCGTCGCTGTTCCACGGACCGGCCTTCGCGGTGATCCGCGAGATCACGGTGTGTGACGACGCGACGATCGACGCGCGCGTGGCGACGTCCGGTGCGATGCACTGGCCCCGCGGGTGGCAGCTCGATCCCGTGGCCCTGGATGGCGCGCTGCAGTTGCTGCGGGTGTGGGGCTGGGCGCAGGACGGGACCCCGTCCCTGCCGACCGCGATCGCCGCGTGCGAGATCGCGGCGCCGTGGCCGACCGACGGCGAGGTGCGCTGTCACATCGCCGCGACGCGGGAACAGGGGACGCGACTCCTCGGGGACGCGACCTTCACCGATCTCGAGGGACGCGTGGTGTACGCGCGCCTCCGCGGGATCCAGATGCATACACAATCGTCGTGACCGCATTCTCTCCCATCGCGATCGTCGGACGCGGCTGCGTCCTTCCCGGTGCGCTCGATCCGCAGGCCTTGTGGCTGCGGGTGGCATCCGGGGCGGACCTGACCTCGGCGACGCGGGCGGCGCAGTGGGGGCTGGACCCGGCGCGGGTCTGCCGTGATGCGGTCGAGCCGAGTGCGTCGGCGCGCGGTGGGTACGTCCACGGTTTCGACAGCGTGTGGACGCCGAGTGCGTATGCGTTGCCCGCGGAAGCGTTGCAAGGGTTGCCCGAGGGCTGGCGCTGGCTGATGCACGCCGCGGCGGAGTCCTTGCGGGAGGCGGGCATCGGTCTCGATGGTGGCACGCGCACCGGGTTGGTCCTGGGCAGCCTCGGCTACGCGACGCGCGAGTTCGCCGACGCGGCGGCGGCACTGTGGACGCAGGCGGCGACGGAGCAGCATCCCGCGCTCGAGGGGCAGACGGGCGCTCTGCGATGGGCCAGTGCGGCCTGCGGGATCGAAGGGCCGCGCGTGGCTCTCGACGCGGCCTGTGCGTCCGGGCTCTACGCGCTCAAGACCGCGTGCGACCTGCTGCACACCCGGCGTGCCGACGTCGTGCTGGCGGCGGGCTTGAATGCGGCGGATGACCTGTTCCTGCACGTCGGCTTCACCGCGCTCAGTGCGCTGAGCCCGAGCGGCCGCAGTGCGCCGTTGAGTACGGCGGCGGACGGCCTGCTGCCGGCGGAGGGCGCCGCCGCGCTGACGCTGAAGCGACTCGACGATGCGCGGGCCAACGGGGATCGCATCATCGCGATCATTCGCGGGATCGGGCTGAGCAATGATGGGCGCGGTCCCGGGTTGCTGGCACCGACGACCGCGGGGCAGCAGCGTGCGATCCGTGCCGCGTGGCAGGCCGCGCAGCTCGACCCGGCGACGCTGGCGTACCTCGAGTGTCACGCCACGGGGACGCCCGTCGGTGATCGCGAGGAACTGCGCTCGCTCCTCCAGGTGTTCGGCCCGGAGCACGCGCTGCGGCTCGGCTCGCTCAAGGCGCAGATGGGACACTCGATCACCGCCAGCGCCACGGCGGGGATCGTCAAGCTGTGCGGCGCGTTCGAGGCTTCGACGCTGCCGCCGGCGCCGCGCGTCGCGCTGGACGCGCCCATCCCCGAACTCGCCGACACGGCCTTCGTGCTGGATGCCGGCGTGCGCGCGTGGGTGGCGGGCGATGCGCCGCGCCGTGCGGGCATCGACGCGTTCGGGTTCGGCGGCTGCAATGCCCACGCGATCCTCGACGGCCCCGAGGCCGCGGACGAGTTGCTGCCGGTGGCGCCGTCGCGCACGCGTCGGCAGCAGCCGGGCACGTCGACGGCGGTGGTGCTCGCGCTGCTGGCGGCGGACGTCGCCGTCGGGGATGCGGGCGACACGGCGTCCGTCGTGGCGACCCTGACGGGGGCGCGGCAGACGCGCCGGCGCGCCGAGGATATTGCGCTCCAGTTGCGTGGACTGGGCTTTCCGCCGTCGGATCTCAAGCAGTCGCTGCCGCAGCAATTGCTGCTGTTGCGCGCGGCGCAGCGGATCGCGCCGGTGCTGGAGGGGATCGATCGCAGTCGTCTGGGGGTGTTCATCGGCGCCGACGTCGACCCGGCCGGCGCGCGGCACGGATTCCGCTGGCGGCTCGATCAGTGGCTGGGGCGCAGCGCCAGCGCGGCGGAGCGCGACGCCGTGGTCCCCGCCTTGCAGGCGGCGGGCGTGGTCGGGACCATGCCGAACATGCCGGCGAACCGGCTCAACTCGATGCTCGATGCCGGCGGACCCGGGCTCGTGCTCAGTGACGGCGAGGCCTCGGGGCGTTGGGCGCTCGACCTCGCCGCCGACGCGATCGCGCGGGGCGAGATCGACGCCGCGCTGGTCGGCGCGGTGGATGCCAGCGGTGCGGCGTTCGGGGACGACCCCGCGACGGCCGATGCCGTGACGCTGCTGCTGGTGATGCGGGTCGACAAGATCGGGGATCACGCCGTGCTGGCGCGGCTGCGCCGCGACAGCGCGCCGGGCGTGGGGGTGCGACCGACCTGCCCGTGGGGCGACACGGGCGTTGCCAGTGATCTGCTGGACCTGACGGTCGGTGCGCTCTGCGTGCATCACGCCCTGCTGCCCACCGCGCCGGCGCTGCCGTGGGTCGACGCCGAGCGATCGCTGCACGTGCACGGGTGGACCATCGAAGGGGTGACTCCGCGTGGGACGGGGGATGATGCACCGCGTCTGACGCGCTACGCGGCCGACTCGCTGGCCGCCCTGGTGGCCCGCGTCCAGCGCGGTGACGTTGGTGGCGATGGTGCGTGGCGCCTGGTCGGCGTCGGGGAGCACGATGCCGGTGCGCTGGTCGCGGCGCTCGCGGCGATCACGTCGCCGCCGACCTCGCCGCGCGAGATCACGCGTGGGTGGTGGCTGGGGCACGGCGCCGCGGGCGAACTCGCGTGGGTCTTCACCGGCGCCGCCGCGGCATACCCTGGGGCCGGCACGGCGCTCCTGCGCGCGTTCCCGGCCGTCGGGACGGGGCTCGCCGAGCGTGCGCCGCGGCTGGTGCGTGAGCTGCCGCGCCTGCAGTCCGGTGCAGCCCTGAGTCTCGTGGACCAGTTGCACCTGGCGACGCTGGTGTCGCAGGCGCACGCGTTGTTCCTGCGCAGTGTCGGCGTGCGGCCGGACGCCTGCCTCGGGTTGTCGAGTGGCGAGACCAATTCGTACCTGGCCAGCGGGGTGTGGACCGATCCCGACGCCCTCTTCGCGGCGGTCGAGGAGTCGGGGATGTACGACGTGCATCTCGCCGGGGAGCACCGGGCGCTGCGCACGGCCCGCGGCCTCGGCCCCGACGACCCGGTGGAGTGGACGACCTTCCGCGTGCGTCACCCGGTGCCGGCGTTGCGCGAGGCGATCGCGGCCACCGAGTCGGGCGCACCGACGGACGTCGTGCGCCTGCTGATCGTGCATCATCAGGGTGACGCGGTCATCGGCGGCACCACCGACGCGTGTCGCGCGCTGCTGAAGCGCGTGGGCGCCGCGGCGGTGCCGCTGGGGCACGACCTGCTCGTGCACTGCCCGGAGCTGGAGCCCTTCGCCGCCGCGTGGTACGCCGTGCATCATCGCACGACGCACGCGGTCACGTCGCCGCGGCTGTACGCGAACGCGCTGAACGCGCCGTTCGTCCCCACGGCGGAACGGTGTGCGGAGAACCTGCTGGCCCAGGCGCGCGATACGGCCGTGTTCGACGCGACGGTCGAGCGGGCGTATCGCGATGGCGTCCGTGTGTTCGTCGAACTCGGACCACGCGCCGCGTGCGCGGGCTGGATCCACGACATCCTCGGTGATCGCCCGCACGCCGCCTGCGCCCTGGACGGTACGCGCGGGTCGTTGGCGGACCTCGCGACCGCACTCGCGGAGATCGCGGCTGCGGGCGCGCCGGTGGATCTCGAGCAGTGGAACACCGCCGTCGACGCGCTGTGTCGCACCGACGGTGCGACCCCGCCCGCCCGCCACGGTGCCGCCGTCGTGATGGAGCGCTACTCCCCTCCCGCCGTGCACCAGACGGCGGCTCGTTCGCTGCCTCCTCTGCACCTTGCTCCCCCTCTGATGCCGGTTCTCCCGTCCCTGCTCCACCCGGTCGCGCTTCCACCGGAATCCGCGCCGCCTGCGGCCGAGCCGCGTCCTGCGTCGGCGGTGGTCGCGTCGCCCCGGGAGGAGCGTGCCCCCGCGCGCAGCGCGAACGCGCCCGTGGTGGTGACGCCCGCGCCGGTCGCCGCACTCGCCGGCACGCAGGCGGCGCTGCTGCGCGTGCAGGAGCTCGCGGTCCGCGCGCTGCAGCGCGGTCGTGGTGGCGCGTCGCACCCGTTGCCGGGGCCGGTGTCGCAGGCGATGGGGCGCGGGACCGAGGTGCATGCCGCGCCGCCGCCCGCCGTCACGCCCACGGTCGGTGCGACGCCGTCGCCGGCGGAGCCGGTGACGATCGCGCCGATCGCCGCCGCGCCGCGCGTGTACCCCGGCCCGTCGTTCACGCGCGAACAGCTCGAGTACCTCGCGCACGGCAAGATCTCGACCTTGTTCGGTGCGCTGTTCGAGCCGCAGGACGGCTATCGGCGTCAGGTGCGGATGCCGCGACCGCCGCTGCTGCTCGCGGATCGCGTGCTCGGCATCGAGGGTGATCCAGGGTTGATGAAGACCGGACGGATCTGGACCGAGAACGACGTGCAGGCCGACTCGTGGTACCTCCACAACGGCCGGATGCCGATGGGGATCATGATCGAGTCCGGCCAGGCCGATCTGCGCCTCATCAGCTGGCTGGGCATCGATCTCACGCACCCCGGGAATCGCGTGTACCGGCTGCTGGGCTGCGAGCTCACGTTCAAGGGGGGCCTCCCGCAGATCGGCGAGACGCTGCACTATGACATCAACATCACGGGGCACGCGCGGCACGGCGAGATCGGTCTGTTCTTCTTCCACTACGACTGCGTGATCGACGGCAAGCTCCGCCTGCGGGTGCGCGAGGGGCAGGCCGGCCTGTTCACCGACGAAGAGCTCGCCGACAGTGCGGGCATCCTGTGGGAACCGCTCGAGGACGCCCCGGCGCCCGACGCCCCGCTGGCGGGGCCCCGGCCCGGGATGACCGTCGCACGTTCGTACAGTGCGGCGCAGGTGAAGGCCTTCGCCGACGGGGACGCATACACCGCCTTCGGCGACGGCGCGCGGCGCGCGGCGAGCCACACGCGCACCCCCTCGACCCCGCACGGCAGCATGCAGCTCTTCACCGAAGTGGTGGAGATGGACCTCACCGGTGGACCGTGGGGGCGCGGGTACCTGAAGGCGGTGCTGCCGATCACGCCGGACCTGTGGTTCTTCGACGGCCACTTCCACAACGATCCCTGCATGCCGGGGACGTTGATGTTCGACGGGTCGCTGCAGACGATGGCGTTCTACCTCGCGGCGCTCGGATACACCGTGGACCGCGACGGATGGATCTTCGAGCCGGTCGAGGACCGGCCCTACAAGCTCCGCTGCCGCGGGCAGTGCACGCCGGAGAACAAGGAGCTGGTGTACGAGGTCTTCGTCGCCGAGATCGTCGACGGCGACACGCCGACCATTGTCGCTGATCTGCTCTGCACCGTCGACGGACTCGCGGCGTTCCACTGCCGTCGCATGGCCCTGAAGCTGATCCCGGACTACCCGCTCTCCGACCGCGAGCTGGCGACGGTCACCGACGTGGCCGATGCCCCGGTCGCCGAGATGGGTGGCTTCCGCTACGGACAGGCGGCGTTGCTCGCCTGTGGCACGGGACATCCGGAGTCGGCGTTCGGTGCGCTCTACCGCGTCGTGCCGCCGGGCCAGCGGGTGCCGCGCCTGCCTGCGCCGCCGTACCACTTCATGTCGCGCATCGCCTCGCTGACGGCGCCGCCCGGTGCGATGCAGGCCGGCGTGACCGTGGAGTCGGTGTACGACCTGGAGCCCGACGCCTGGTACTTCCGCGATCATCCCAGTGGCGTGATGCCGGTGTGCGTGCTGGTCGAGGTCGCGCTGCAGCCCTGTGGCTGGCTGGCGTCGTACGTCGGCTGCGCCGTGCAGGAGCCTGGCGAGGTGTTCTTCCGCAATCTCGACGGGAAGGGGACCCTGCATCGCCCGGTCCGCCTCGAGGATGGGTCGGTCCGCGTCCGTTCGACGCTCACCAATCTCTCCCGCGCCGGCGGCATGACGCTGGTGTCGTTCACGGTGCAGTGCCTGGTGGGCGACGAGCCGGTGTACGACCTGACCACGACCTTCGGCTTCTTCCCCGAAGCCGCTCTCGCCGGGCAGGCGGGCCTGCCGGCCGAGGGGGCCGAGCTGGCGCTCGCGCAGCGCATCGGTGGGGCGGACCTCCTCGCGACGCTCGACGAGGCAACGCGCGAGCTGCTCCCCGCGCCGATGCTGCGGATGTGCGAGCGCGTGACCGTGCGCGAGGTCGACGCCGACGGACGCGCACGCCTGCTTGGCGAGAAGGACGTGCGGCCCACGGAGTGGTTCTTCAAGGCGCACTTCTACCGCGACCCTGTGCAGCCCGGGTCGCTCGGGGTCGAGGCGTTGGTGCAGTTGGTGCAGGCGCACCTGCTCCTCGAGGGCGCCGCGACCGCGGTGCCCGGCGGCGAGTTCCTCGACCTCGTCGCGGACACGCCGTGTGCGTGGCAGTTCCGGGGCCAGGTGCTTCCGGAGTCCTCGAAGGTCGCGCTCACGGTCGAGTGCGCGCCGATCCAGCGCAGCGCCGACGGCTGGCGCGTCACGGCGACGGGGTCCGTGTGGGTCGACGGGCGTCGCATCTATCACGTGAAGGGCATTGCGGTGACCTGGAGCGCGGTGGATCAGCGTGCGCCCACCGTCGTGCTCGACACAGCGACGCAGCCCTGGTGGAACGATCATCGTCCCACGTACACCGTGCCCGTGGCGCCGGGGATGGCCTCGCTGGCCATGGTTCTCGATCATCCACCACGCAGCGGCGAGGTCGTCGAAGTCCGCGACTTCTCGCTCAAGCAGTGGCTCACGCTCGACCGTCCACGGACGATCCGCGTCGATCACGTCGGCGCGCAGGTCCGCCTCGTCGATGCGGCCGCGCACGATGCCCTCATCGCCGAAGGCGCCGTCGACACGGCGGCCGTCTTCCCGCCGCCGCCGCCCGTGCTCGCGCCGCTCCCGGCGGAGGTCGGCGCGATGGACGATCCCTACGCCAGTGGTGCACTGTTCCACGGTCCGGCGTATCATCGCCTGCGCAGCGCCCGGCGGTCGTCCGCCGGCGCCGACGCGGTGCTGCAGTGGGATCCCGCCGCCGACGCACGGGAGCGGGTGTCGCACATCATCCTCGACGCGGCCCTGCACGTGGTGCCGCACGACGCCATGGCGACGTGGTTCCCCGAGGTCGCGGCCGACCAGGTGGCGTACCCCGCGCGCGTCGAGCGATTCACGCGCTACGCGGCGACGCCGGCGGACGGCATGACCGAGGTCCGCGTGCGCCCGGCGGGTGTTGCGGGTGGCAATGCACGCTTCCCGCGGCTGCACGTGCAGTTCCTGCACGACGGCGCGCTGTGGGCCGAACTCCTGCTGGTCGAGGTCTGCCTGCCGGCGACGCGGCTCGGCGCACTGCCCGCCGCGGCCCGGCGCAGCTTCCTGCGCGACGGCACGTTCATCGCAGGCGTGCGACTCAGCGACGAAGTGGACGGGGTGACCACACTCGCGCCGCGTGCGGTCGCCGAGGCGGAGTGGCTGCCCGGCACCGTCGCGGCGCTGTATGCGCTCGCGCCGGTCGAACCGTTCAGCCCCGTGGCGGCGATCGCGGCGCGCGAGCACGCGGCGCAGCGACTCGGCGTCCACCCCCGCGCCATCCACGTGGATGGCGACGGCGTCGTGACCTCGCCGCACCTGCCGCTGCTGGAGTATCGCGTGCAGGTGGATGCCTTGGCCGCGACCGTCACGGTGCGCGACGTGGCCGCACCGCGCCTGCGGATCGCGGCGGTCGACGCCTGGTGGCACGCGGCGGCGTGGCGCAGCGAGCACCCGGAGCTGCGCGAGCTGTTCCTGCACGCCTGTGCGCAGTTCGTGCGCGGGGTGCGCGTGGTGGACCCCGCGGCGCTGTCGGCGGTGCGCGACCGTCCCATCCTGCTGGTGTCCAACCATCAGGTCGCGGTCGAGTCGATGCTCGCGGGCATGCTGCTGCCGCCGGTGATCGGACGCCCGCTCCTCGCGCTCGCCAAGACGGAGCATCAGGACACCTGGGTCGGTCGCCTCGCGGTCGGCCTGAACGATCCCGCGCGTGGGCCGAGCATCACATTCGTCGATCGGACGAAGCAGGACGAGATGCTCGCGCGACTCGCCGAGATGGGGCGCACGGCACACGACGGGGAACGGGCGCTGCTGGTCCACGTCGAAGGGACGCGTGCGGTGCGCGGCGGGCAGCCGGTGCAGACCATCAGTGCGGTGTGGTTCGACCTCGCGGTGCGCTTTGGCCTGACCATCGTGCCGCTGCGGTTCTGTGGGGGGCTGCCGGCCGCCGGGGTGAGCGACCGTGTGGAGTTCCCGGTGGGGTTCGGCGGCCAGGAGTTCGTGATCGGGCGACCGATCGACGGTGCGCTGCTCGCGGCGATGCGGCTGGACGAGCGGAGGGATCGCGTGCTGGCCGGTCTCGCCGAGCTCGAGCCGTTCGACGGCGAGCCACAGGCCGACCCGGTCTTCGCCGCGCAGGTCGCTGCCACCGCCGCCCGCTTCACGGTGGACGAGGTCCGCGCCGCGTTCCTGTTGCTCAAGGCGCGCGCGGAGCGCTGGCCCTGCGACCCGGACGGCGTGCCCACCGCCCTGCGGGTCGATGACGACGCCGACGTGTTCTGGCGCTGGTTCCACGCGTCGTCCGACGACGCGGCGATCGCGGGGTGAGCGACGGCCATGCCGTCGTCCGGTCGCCCCGCATTCCCCTGGGCGTGCGGGCGACCTACGCGCTCCTCGGGTCGTTCGTCGTTCCGACGCTCGCGGTGCTCACGCGCCGGGAGTACCGCGGGTTCGAGCATCTGCCGCGGGCCGGTGGCTGCATCGTCGCGCTGAATCACATCACCGAACTCGACCCGATCATCGTCGGGCACGCGTTCTACGTGAACGGATTCCATTCGACGTTCCTCGCCAAGGACAAACTCTTCGCGCCGCCCCTCATGGGCTGGGCGATGCGCGGGCTCGGCCACATTCCGGTGGACCGCAGCGGCGGCGGGAAGAAGTCGCTCGACGCGGCGCAGCGGGTGCTGGACTACGGCGGCGTCATCATCATCTACCCGGAAGGCACACTCACCCGGGACCCGGGGCTGTGGCCGATGGCCGGGCGCCCCGGTGCGGCGCGCCTGGCACTCGAGACCGGCGCACCGCTGATCCCCGCCGCCCAATGGGGCGCGCACCGCATCCTGCCGCCGTATGGGCGTCGAGTGACGCTCTTTCCGCGCCGCACGTTGCAGGTGACGGTCGGCACGCCACTCGACCTGTCCGCGTATCAGGGGCTCGCGCGCGACCGCGATGCTCTCGCCGCGGTCACGGACATGGCGATGGACGCGACCACGACGCTGCTCGCGGGGATCCGGCGGGAGCCCCCCCCGGCGACGCGCGTCGGCGCCGCCGCCGCG
>CAYSFN010000067.1:0-3334 GCA_964430045.1 uncultured Gemmatimonadaceae bacterium | reverse complement strand
CCAGCGTAGCCGGTCGATCGCCGGGCCCGGGTGCCGCACCGCCAGGGCCGCGATGGTCGGCCGTGGCGCGTGCAGGTCGTGCAGCCACCAGGCCGTGCCTGCCTCCCAGGTCGGCGGGGTGCGCGTGATCGGGAGTGCGTCGCCCTCCGCCACCGGCACGGCGAAGTCGGACAGTGTGCCCGCCAGTCCATCGCCCGTGCCCTTGGCGATCGCCTCCTTGCGCGCCCAGACGCGAATGAAGGCCGCCGTGCGCGCGGCGGCCGTGTACTGCGCGATCCCCGCCTGCTCCTCGGCCGCGAAGTAGCGCCGAATGATCGCGTCGTGGTCCACCACGCGGTCCGTGGTCTCGATGTCGACGCCGACATCACCGGCACGACTCAGGGCCACCAGGACCCAGTCGCCGGTGTGCGAGAGACTGATGTGGATGGGGGCGGCGGCACCGACGGCCGCGATGACCGGCTTGCCGGACGCCAGCACGCTGAGCGGGACATCCTCCGGCGCGACGCCAAGCACGGGCGCCACCGCGAAGCGCACGAGCTGCCGGCCGCGCACGAACGCCGCGCGGCGCTCCGCGACGACCAGCCGTTGCGCGCGCGCCGCGTCGTCCGCGGCGAGCGGGAGCGTGCTCCACGGCGGTGACGCACTCAGCGTGTCAAGCCAGCACTGCACGCCGTGCTCCACGAGCCGCGGCAGCGCGGAGACCGGGCGCCACGCGGCCGGCGTCATGGCGCCATCATCCGTCGTGCCCCGCCGCGGCCATCGTGATCGTGAGCGCACGGGCGATGCCGCGCGCGCCCTCGGTGTTCTCGTACCACTCCCCGAGCGTGTGCACGTCGCCCCCCACGCCGCCGCCGCCGATCGCGATGGCGGGAATCCCCAGGGACAGGGGCACGTTCGCGTCGGTCGAGGCCATCGCGAACTCGGGGACGCGGCCGATCAATCGCGTCGCCGTCAGTGCCGCATCCACCAGGGGGTGGTCGTCGGGCAGCGCGCCGCACGGTCGGTCGCCGATGACCGTGATCGAGGCCTCGAGCGGGTCGCCGTGCACTGCGCGCCGCGCATTGGCGTCGCGCACCGCGCTCGTGACGATGTTGCGCAGCGTCGCCTCGACCCGCGCCAGTGGCTCCGGGGCGGTCGAGCGGACGTCGACTTCGAACCAGGCCGCCGCCGGGATGGCGTTGATCGCGAGGCCGCCTCCCATGCGCGAGATGGTCAAGGTCGTGCGGGGGTTGTTGCAGAGCGGCATCGCGGCGAGCTGCGCCATTGCCTGCGCGGCCGCGTGGATCGGGTTGACGCCGCCGAAGTCGGACCACGAGTGCCCGCCGGGCCCATCCCACGTGACGCGAAACCGTCGCGACCCCACGCCCGTGTGGATGACGCGGTTGTCGCCCGTCCCGTCGAGCGCGATGGCGGCGAAGAGCGGCGGCGCGGCGGCGAAGTACGACTTCGCGCCGCGGAGATCGCCCGCGCCCTCCTCGCCAGTGGTCGCCACGAAGGTCACCGGACGACGCGTCCGGAGCGTCACCCCGTCGATGACCTCGGCGAGGGCCAGCATCGTGGCCAGGCCGCGTCCGTTGTCCCCGATGCCGGGGGCGATGAGGCGCCCGCCGTCTCGCGTCACCTCGGACACGGCCTCGCGCGGGAAGACGGTGTCGAGGTGGGCGCACAGCGCGACCGCAGGTGCGTCGGTCGCACCGGGCCGACGCCCGATGACGTTGCCCACCGCATCGACCGTCACCCCCTCAAGGCCGAGTGCCCGGAACCGCTGCGCCACGGCGGCGGCCCGGGCGCCCTCGTCGCCGGTTGGCGCAGGGATCTCGGTGAGGGCGACCTGCGTCTCGACGATGCGGGCGTCGGCGGCGGCGAGGCGACTGTGTGCGTCAGCGAGTGCGGCGTGGAGCCGCGGCACCGCGGGCGTCGAGAACGTGCGATCGGTCACTCTAGGGAATATTCCTTGTGCACCCGTGACCGCAAGCCGCGGCAGCGGCCACGGGCCGCGAGGAACCCCTCGGGAATTGCAGGGAAACCACGCCGGGAATCACGGCCTTGGCGGGCGCCATGGTGGCGAAACCGGGCGTGAACGCGCATCGTACTGGGCATATGCGACAGGAACAGCCCCAGCTTCCCGCCCCGTCGGCTGCCGGCACACCCACCGCGCCGCCCGCGACCCAGGCCATCACGCAGGTCTCGCCGACCGAGTACTTCCTCGCGAAGCAGGGGACCCGCAACCAGTTGCGTGAGCAGCACACGCGTCTGCTCGAGCAGCGCCGGTCGATCGCGACACGTCTCCGCGAAGGGGGGATGGCGGACGGCGCCGACAAGACGGGCCTCGAGGCGCGCCTCGTCGAGATCGACGCCCGCATTCTCGACATGGAGAAGCAGCTTGCCACGGCCGACGCCGAGGTGGCCGCCGCCGCGGGGGTGCCTGGGACACAGGTGCGGCCCAGCTCCATCAATCAAGGGCCCCCGGAAGAGCTGATCGTGTTCGGCGGGCTGATCGGTCTCGCGATCGTGCTCCCGCTGTCCATCGGCCTTGCGCGGCGCATCGCCGGCAGGGGCAAGGCCATGCTCACGGGCAAGGTCGTGGCCGAACTGGATCAGCGCCTGAACCGGCTCGAGCAGGCCGTGGACTCCGTGGCCTTCGAGGTGGAGCGCATCGGGGAGGGGCAGCGCTTCGTCACCAACCTGTTCATCGAGTCAGGTGCGCCGCTCGCCTTGGGCGTCGGGGCGATGCAGCCACTCGACGTCCGGCAGCGCGACGGGGCCGAGCTCTCACGGCGCGACCCCGGTCGCTGACGCACGGCGCGGCGTCACGCCCGCGCGCCGCTCAGCAGCAGCGTGAACCCGGCCGCGAGTAGCGCGCGTCCTGGCACTGCCGCATGAAGGTCGCGCGGTCCACCGGCGCGGCCCCGGGGTGCGCGCGCGCGAGGTGCCGCAGGTAGGCCTCGTAGTCCGGCACGCCGATGATCTTCCGTACGACGCGCGCCGCCTCCACCAGCGTACGCCGCCACGCCACGAGCCGTGACGGCAGGGCCACGCCGGTCATCGCCGTCCTCCCGGGTGCAGCGCGCGCTCGAACAGTTCGTGGATGCGCCGGTACTCATCCGTCCACGAGGAGGGACGCACGAAGCCGTGGTCCTCCACCGGGTACGACGCCAGCTCCCAGCCGGTCTTGCCCAGTTCGATGAGCCGCTGCGTGAGCCGGACCACGTCCTGGTAGTGGACGTTCACGTCCACCATCCCGTGCGCGATCAGCAGCGGGTCCTGCAGGCCTTCGGCGAAGAAGATGGGGGACGACTTGCGGTACGCCGCGCTGTCCGACTGCGGGGTGTTG
>CAYSFN010000066.1:13457-13743 GCA_964430045.1 uncultured Gemmatimonadaceae bacterium | reverse complement strand
CTGACGCAGGGCCTCCGTCGAGGCGGCCACGGGGGCGCTGTCGCCGGGGCGCAGCGTGACGATCGCGGTGGCGTCGAGTGTCAGGTACTGCGCAGCGACCTGTTGCACCTGCCCGGGTGTGACGGCCATCAGCGCCTGCATATGGGCCGGCCCCATCGCCCAGTGGCCGGTCGCCTCCCACGAGGTGAGCATGGTGGCCTGCCCCTCCATCGACTCGAGGCGGCGCCACCAGCGTGCCTCGTGGCCGCGCTGCACCCGGGCGATCTCCGCGGCACTCGGGGGGTGC
>CAYSFN010000066.1:7630-13447 GCA_964430045.1 uncultured Gemmatimonadaceae bacterium | reverse complement strand
GCCAGCGCCGCCACCGACGCGCCGATGGTCCCGGGCGCCTCCGCCGCCTTCGGCGGCGGCGACTCGGCCGCGACCACGAACATCCCCAGCTCCTGCGGGACATAGTGCGTGACGCCGATCGTCGTCGCGAGGCCGCGCTCCCGCACGTCGCGGTACAGGCGCGAGGCGCGGCCACCCCCCAGCAGGGCGACCGCGGTGTCGAGGGCGGCACGGTCGGGGTGCGTGGGTGGCACGGTGCGCCACGCGAGCACGAGGTGCGTCTGCGTGACGTCCCGCGCGAGGTCCTGCCACCGGAAGGTCGGGGGAGCCGTCTCCCCGGCGCCGCGGTCGCGGTGCAGATCCGTGGCAGGGAGGGTCCCATGGCGCGCGCGCACCTCGCGCAGCACGACGTCGGGGTCCAGGTCGCCGACGATGCCGAGGATGGTGTTGGACGGCACGTAGTGCGTGCGGTAGAACGCCACGACGTCGTCGCGATCGAGGGCCCGCAGCCCGTCGGGCGTCCCGATCCGCCACCGGCGGATGCGATGCACGTCGTGCAGCAGCGCATAGCAGGCCTCCATCGCGACGGCGGAGGGCGAGTCCCGCTTGCGGCGCTCCTCCTCGAGGATGACCTCGATCTCGCGGCGCAGTTCGTCCGCGTCGATCAGCGAGTGCGCATAGGCGTCCCACTGCACGTCGAGTCCCGCCAGGAACCCCGAGGCCGGCAGCACCGCGTAGTACATCGTGTAGTCGTAGATCGTCCCCGCGTTGAGGTACCCGCCCACGCGCTTGGTGTCGCGCGCGATCTCGCCCGGACCGCGGGTGGGCGTCCCCTTGAAGTACATGTGCTCGAGCACGTGCGCGACCCCGCTCACGCGGTCCGTTTCGTCGAAGTAGCCCGAGCGGACGTGCGTCACGATCGCGCAGACCGGGGCGGAGCGGTCCTGGCGCACGAGCACCGTGAGTCCGTTGGGCAGCACCTCGCGGATGACGCCGTCGAGTGCGAAGGACCCGCCGGGGGTGGGGCCGTTCATCGGACCAGCGGGAGCCGTCGCACCAGCAGGGTCGCGGCCACCACGCAGCCGACCCCCCACGCGATCACGTGCCACCCGTCGGCCCAGCCCCAGCCGCTGCCCTCCATCAGTGCGCGGCGCAGCGGGCCGAGCTTGTGCATCGGCGGCAGGATGCTGAGCGCGAGGCCGGGCCACTCCCACTGGGGGGCGATGCTGCGGAACTGGTCGAGCAGGCTGGTGACGGCGTAGCACCCGATCACGTAGATCGAGTCGCGGGGCACCAGCACGCTGGCCAGGAAGCCCACGCCGCCGATCAGCAACCAGGTGAGCCCGATGCCCAGTACCGCGCCCTGCCACGGCACCGCGGCGGCGAAGTGGTGCACGAACAGCGTGCACAGCAGCGCGATCGCGAGCAGGCCCGCCCCGCGCACCAGCCAGGCCTGCAGGTAGTAGCGCGCGACCCCGACGGGTTTGGCGAACAGGAAGCGCGCCAGCCCGGGCGCACGGTCCGCGGACACGATGCTCCCGACCGCGACGATGGGTCCCACCAGCGAGAGGAACTGCACCAGCGCCAGGAACGCCGGCCCCACGAGCTCCGTGGGCGTGGCCTCGGGGGCCGCCGTCCGCATGGCGCGCATCATCCCGAAGATCGGGGCCACCGACACCAGCCCGACGAGGAACAGCGTGCCCGCGCCCGGGCCCACCGCGTAGTCCCGCAGTTGCCACCACGCGTACGACGCGATCCGTCCACGCAGCCGGGTCATGGGCCACCTCCGACCGAGACGGCCGCACGGAACTCCCGCTCCAGCGCGCTCTCCACGGGCAGCACCGCCGAGACCAGTGCACCCTGGCCGATCGCGCGGGCCAGGGCCGCATTCAGCGTCGCGACGTCCACGTCGGGCACGCGCAGGGTCTGCGGCCCGGTCACGGTCGCCCCGGGAAAGGCCTCGCGCAGCGCGTCCATCCCGGCGACGACGCGCAGCGTGAAGGCCCCGCTCGCCGCGCCCGCGCCTGCGCCCGCGCGCAGGTCCACCACCCGCTGGATTTCGCCGCGATCGATGATCAGGACGCGGTCGGCGACGCGCTCCAGTTCGTCCAGGTTGTGCGACGCGATCAGCATCGTGCGGTACGGCCGGCGCAGGTCGCGGATGAGCTCGCGGAACCGCTGCGTCCAGACGGGGTCGAGCCCGTGCGTGGGTTCGTCGAAGACGAACAGGCGCTCGTCGCGGAGGATCGCCTGCGCGAGGCCGACCTTCTGCAGATTGCCCTTGCTCAACTGCTTGCACTTCTTGCGGCGATGCTCGCCGAGGCCGACCTGTTCGATCACCGCGTCGACCCGCTGCGTCAGGGCCGCCGCAGGGATGCCGCCGAGCACCGCCATCCGGGTGATGGCCTCCTCGGCCCGCCAGGTCGGCTGGAGCGGGATCAGCTCGGGCAGGTAGCCGATGCCCTCGTCCTCGACGAACCGGCGCGGGGAGCGCCCGTCGATCGTGACGCGCCCGTCGGTGGGTGCGATGAGGCCGAGTAGCAGGGCGATGAGCGTGCTCTTCCCGGCGCCGTTCGGGCCGGCGATTCCCACGACCTCGCCCGCCGCGACCTCGAACGTGACGCCCTGCACGGCCGTGACCGGACGGCCGATGAGCGGGCGGTACGTCTTGCGGACCTGCTCGAAGACGATCAGGAGCTGGGTGCCTCGCCCACGATGCGGAGCACGCCGGCGCTCGCGCTGCCGCGCACGAAGCTCTCGGCGTCCGAAGCGGGGACCGGCACGCCGGTCTGCGCCGCCACCCGTCGCGCTTCGATCCGCATGAACTCGTGCAGGTCCCCGCCGGTCCGTCCGCCGCGCAGCCCGCGCATCTGCTGCACGATCTCCTCCCAGGTGCCCTCGAACTCACGCCCGTCGCCGAGCACGACGCGGTGCTGCGGCGCCTGCCGCTGGGCGACCTCGGCGAGCAGTGCGCCGAAAAGTTCGAGCTGCGAGCGCGCGTCCTTCTCCGCCGCCTCCACCGCGGCGCGCTCGATCTCGTCGAGCATCGCGTCGATCGGGTCCGGTGCCACGTCCAGCTCGGCCAGACGATCGTGCCAGAGCTTGAGGTCCGGGTCGTCGTCCGGCACGCGCTTCCAGGTCTGCAGGAGTTCGATGGTCCGCCAGATGGCGAGTTCGTCCCAGTGATCCTCGGGCGAGGTCCGGTCGAACTCCGCGAGCGCGTCCTCGAAGCGTCCCTCGTCGTAGAGGATGTTCCCGAGGTAGACGCGCGCTTCCGCGAAGTCCGGGTCCAGCTCGAGTGCACGGTGCAGCGCGCCGATGGCGGCCGCGTCGTCCCCGCAGCGATGCAGGCAATACCCCAGCAACGCGCGGGCCTCGGCGTTGTCGGGCGCCTCGACCACCGCAGCCGCGAAGAAATCCTGCGCCTCGCTGATCAGACCGTCGCGGAACAGCGCACGCCCGCACTGCAGCATCAACTCGATGTCGTCGTCGTAGCCCAGCTCGAGCACGCGGTGGAACGCGGCCAGGGCGAGGTCGATCTGGTTGAACCGCAGCAGGGTCTCGCCCAGCCCGGCGAGCGCATCCTCGTGCTCGGGATGCAGGACCAGGGCCTCGTCGAAGGCGCGCCGGGCCCAGGCGTACTCCTCGCGGGCGAGCCGGGCGTACCCGACGCCCACGTGCAGCTCGACCGCGTGGGGGTAGAGCGACAGGCCTTCACGGAGCACCTCGAGCGCCTCGTCGAACCGTCCCTCGTTGTAGAACTGGTGCGCGCGCTCGTCGTACTCCTCCGAACTCAGGAAGCTCGACTCCATGGGCTCTCGTTCTCTCCGGCGAAGACGGTGAACGGATAGTACCACACGGCACACGCGGTGTTCAATGCCCGATGCCCGCAGCCCGGGCCCGGGTGACGAACGCCGCGTCGCGGGTCACGGCGCCACGCACCGGGCGCCGCCTGGCTCAGGCGTCGGCGAAGTCGTCGGCGCGCCGGGTCTCGAGCACGTCCCGGTCGGGCTGCCTCGGATCGTGGAGCGCGATCACCTTCACCTTCTCGCCGCTGTAGATGTCGAACGACTTCGCCTCACCCAGCACGACCTTGATCTGGTGCCCATCCTCGAACTTGAGGATGACGACGGGGTGGGCGTCATTGCGGTACATCTTGCGCAGCTTCTGCGGCTGGCGGCTGGCGGGTGTGCTCATCGGTCGGGGCTCGTGGGTGGTGTATTGAAGAATGTCGTGACGGGGACGCGAATACGCCAGAGCGTGGTGGATCATGTGACCGTGCCACGAACCTCGGCGAAAGGCCGCCAGGCCCCCGTGGCGAGGATCTCGTCGATGGCGAGCACCACCGCGTCGAGCTCCTCGTCCGCTGTGTAGAAGTGCGGCGCCACGCGGATCCCGGCCCCGGGGCGGTAGTCGATGACGATGTCGCGGGCCAGGAGGGCACGGGCGACGGCCAGGCCCTGCGGGACGTCGAGGGCCACGGTGCCGCCGCGTCGCGCGGCCTCGCGCGGGGCGTTGACCGTCCAGCCGCGCGCGTCGGCCAGTGCGATCAGCCGCGCCGTCTGCCGGGTGCTCTTGGCCCGCACCGCCGCCATGCCGGCGGCCCGCAAGATCCGTGGCCCTTCGGTCGCGGCGTACAGCGCCGGCACCGGCGGCGTCCCCGTGAGCCAGCGCGCGGCGCCGCTGCCGTGCACCATGGCGTCGTCGAACGCGAAGGGCGAGGCGTGGGCCTGCCAGCCGGTGAACGCCGGCCGCACCTCGTCCGGGAGCGCGGGCGAGGCGTACACGAAGGACCCGCCCGGACCGCCGCAGAGCCACTTGAGCACGCCGCCGGTCAGCCAGTCCACGCCGGTGGCCTGCACGTCCACGGGCAGCACGCCGACCGAGTGATACGCGTCCACGGCGATCAGCGCGCCCATGGCGTGCGCGTGCCGCGCGACGCGGGCCACGTCGAGGACGTACGCCGAGCGGAAGAGCACGTCACTGATGCACACCAGCCGTGTGCGTTCATCGATGGCGGCGCAGAGGGCGTCCTCGTCGATGCCGATGCCGTCCTCGCTCCCGACCACGTGGATGCGGGCCCCGAGGCGCGCGGCCAGCCCGTCGTACACGTAGCGCACGCTGGGAAAATCCAGGGCCGTCATCACCACCGTGTCGCGCGGCGCCTCGTAGCGCAGCGACGAGAGGATCCCGGCCTGGGCGATGGTCACGTTGGGCGTCATCGCGACGCTGCCCGCCGGGGCGCCGATCAGCGGCGCGATCCCGTCACCCACGTGCAGCGGCATGTCCCACCACGCCTCGGCCCAGGCGCGCACGCCGCGCTCCGCCCAGCACGCCGCGTACTCCGCGAGTCGCGCCGGGACGAGCCGGGGCATCGCCCCCAGGGAGTTCGAGACGAGATACGTGGACCGCTCGAGAATGGGAAACTCGGCGCGCCACGCAAGGAGCGGGTCGGACAACGACACACCGGGCGGCGCAGCGCCGGGCGGCTGGGGATCGGGCGACGGAGAATCGGTCATCACGCAAGCACACGCGGTCGTGGCGGCTGAGAGGGGGGGCGGCGACGCTGAACATCGCGAGGCGCCCGGGGTAACTTAGGCGATCACCGTCGCGCCGTCGCGACGGACACTCCCTCTGCCTCGATCGCCATGACACGGACCTGCCTCAGACTGCTCCCGGCCCTCCTCGTGGCAGCGGTGGCCCTCCCCGCGCAGACGGCAGCCCAGGCCGCGGCCCCGCACCCCACCGCCTCGCACGCGGCGGCGGCGCCCACGGACTCGGCCCCCCCGCCGGCGGCGACCGTTCAGGCGACCGCTCAGGCGACCGTTCAGGCGGCCG
>CAYSFN010000066.1:0-7530 GCA_964430045.1 uncultured Gemmatimonadaceae bacterium | reverse complement strand
CCGTTCAGGCGGCCGCGCAGACGACCGCGCCAGAGGCCGAGGCGCCGCCGCAGGTCCGCAAGCCGCGCTCCAATGGCGGCAAGCTGATGCTGTTCGGCGGTGCGGCCGTGGTGACCGGGATCGTCGTCGGCGGTTCCGCCGGCGGGGTGATCAGCGTCGGCGGTGCCGTCGTCGGGCTCTACGGCCTGTGGCGCTGGCTCAACTGACGCGCGCCGCCGCCGCCTCCAGGCGACGCTGCTCCCAGCGCGCGAGCATCCCGTAGAGCGCGGGCAGCACGAACAAGGTCAGCACAGTCGAGGTCAGCAGGCCGCCGATGACCACCGTCGCCAGCGGTCGCTGCACTTCGCTCCCCGGGCTCGTCGACAGCGCCATCGGGATGAAGCCGAAGGACGCCACCAGAGCCGTCATCAGCACGGGGCGCAGCCGGTCACTGGCGCCGTGCCGGATCGCGTCGTCCACGGGGAGGCCGTCGCTGCGCAACGCATTGATGCGTGACACCAGCACGACCCCGTTCAGCACCGCGATGCCGAACAGCGCGATGAACCCCACCGACGCCGACAGACTCAGGTTCAGCCCGCGCAGCCAGAGCACCGCCACCCCGCCGACCAGCGCGAAGGGCACGTTGGTCAGCACCAGCACCGACTGCGCGACGGAGCCGAAGGTCGCGAACAGCAGCACGAAGATCAGCGCGATCGCCGCCGGGACGACCAGCCGCAGCCGCCCCATCGCCCGCGTCTGATTCTCGTACTGCCCGCCCCATTCGAGGAACACGCCGGCGGGAATGGCGACCTCCCGGGCGATCCGCCCGCGCAGCTCCTCCACGAACGAGCCCAGGTCGCGGCCGCGCACGTTGGCCATCACCAGGGTCCGGCGCTGCGCGTCCTCGTGCGCAATGACCTCCGGTCCCGTGGTGGTCGTCAGCCGGGCAACGGCGGCCACCGGCACCATGGCGCCGCTGGCGCTGCGGATCAGCAACTGCCCCAGCGCATCGCCGTCCGCGCGCATCGCGTCCGGCACGCGCGACACCACCCCCACGCGCCGTGCGCCGTCGACCAGCTCGGTCGCCACGCGCGCGCCCATCGCCAGTTCGATGACCTCCTGCACCTCGGCCGCCGTCACGCCGTTGGCCACCAGAGCCTCGCGGTCCACGACGATCTGCAGTTCGCCGCTGCCCTCGCTGATCTCGACCGACACGTCCGCCGCGCCCGCCGTCTGCGCGGCGATCCGCTCGATCCGTTCCGCGATGCGCCGGGTGACCGTCCGGTCCTGCCCCACGACCTTGATGCCGAGGTCCGTGCGGATCCCGCTCTCCGATTCATCGAGCCGCATGGCGAGCGGCTGCGTGTAGGCGACGCCCAGGCCGGGAATCGCGGACAGTTGTGCGTCGAACGCCGCGATCAACCCCTCGCGGTCGCGCGCGGTGGTCCACGTGGACCGCGGCGTCAGCGTGACGTACACGTCGCCCTCGTGCAACGCCATCGCCTCCGTGGCGAGGTCCGGACGCCCCTGCTTGGTCACGACCGTCTCGACCTCCGGAAAGCGCAGCAGCACGCGCTCCACGGCCTGCGACAGGCGGTTCGCGTCGTCCATGCCGATGCTCGGCAGGCGGCGCGTATTCACCAGGATCGAGCCCTCGTCGAGCTTCGGCATGAACTCGGTGCCGATCAGGCCCAGCGACCCGACCGCGGCGAGGATCGCGACCGCCGACGCCGCGACCAGCACGCGACCGCGCGCGAGGGCCCACGCCAGGGCCCGCAGGTAGCGCTCCCGCAGCCCCTCGTACCACGCACTGGGCTGCTCGTGGACGTGCCGCAGCGTCAGCGACGCGATCGCCGGCACGTACGTCAGCGCGAGCAGCAGCGAGCCCAGCACCGCGAACACGACCGTGAAGGCCATCGGCTTGAACATCCGCCCCTCCATCCCGTCCAGCGTGAAGATGGGGATGTACACGGCGACGATCACGGCGATGCCGAAGAGCACGGGGCGCGCGACCTCGGTCGCCGCGGAGCGCAGCAGGCGCTGGCGGTCGTCCCCCGGGCGCGCGCCCTCGAGGCGCCGGATGAGGTTCTCCATCATGACGACCGAGGCGTCGACGATCAGGCCGAAGTCCAGCGCGCCGAGGGACATGAGATTCGCGGAGTACCCGAACGCCCACATCCCCGTGAAGGCGAACAGCATCGACAGCGGAATCACGCTGGCGACGATCAGCGAGGCCCGCACGTTGCGCAGGAACAGGAACAGCACGGCGATCACCAGCAGCCCGCCACCCACGAGGTTCTTGACGATGGTGCCCGTCGTGCGCGCGATCAGCTCCGTCTGATCATAGAACGGCGTGATCGTGACCCCCGGGGGCAGCGCCGCGCGCACCTCGTCCATGCGCGCCCGCACGCCCGCGATCACGCGACGCGAGTCGGCGCCCTGCAGCTTCAGCACCATCCCCGCGACGGCCTCGCCCGCCGCGTCCTTGGTCACCGAGCCGTAGCGCGGGAGTCCGCCGCTGCTGATCGTGGCGACGTCGCCGAGCCGGACCGGCGCACGGCCCGGGGCGGCGATCGGGATGGCCGCGAGCTCCGCCGGCGCGTCGATGCGCGCCAGGCCGCGGATCGTGTAGCGCTCACCCCCCTGTTCGAGATACGCGGCACCGAACAACCGGCTGTTCGCGTCCAGCGCCACCTGCACGTCGGCGAGCGTCAGGCCCCGCGCCGCCAGCACCGCCGGGTCCGCGATCACCTCGATGCGCTCGATCAGCCCCCCCCACGAATTCACCTCGGACACCCCGGGCACGGTGCGCAGCCGCGGACGGACCACATAGTCGTGCAGCGTCTTGAGCTCGGTCAGCGACAGCGAGTCCGAGGTCAGCGTGTACTGGAACAGCTCGCCCATCGGCGTGGCCAGCGGGCCGAGGCCGGGCTCGATCCCGTCGGGGAGGGCCTCCATGGCGTCGCCGAGCCGCTGCTGCACCAGGGTGCGGGCGAAGTACACGTCGACCGCGTCCGGAAAGGACACCGTGATCAGGGACAGTCCGCTCTTGGATTTCGAGCGCACGTGCTCGGCGCCGGGGATCCCCATCAGCACCGACTCGAGGGGGTAGGTCACGAGGTGCTCGACGTCCCCCGGCGACATCCCCCGGGCCGGCGTGATCACCTCGACCCGCGTCCCCGTGAGGTCGGGGAAGGCGTCGAAGGGCACCCGCTGCACCGCCACCAGTCCGGCCGCGACGATGGCCAGCACGCCCAGCATCGTCGCGAGGCGCTGGCGCAGCGCAAACCGCAGCAGTCGGTCGAGCACGCGGCGCCGGGGCTAGTGGTCGTCGGCGCCGAACGCGCCGCGACGCTTGAGCAGCTCGGCCTTGGCGATCGCCGAGCCGCGCACCACGACCTGCGCCCCAGGCGGCAGCCCGGCCAGGATCTCCACGGCGTCCGTGGTGCGCCGCCCCACGCGCACCGGCAGCGCGGTCAGTCGCACGCCGTCGTCCTGCGGTTCGGCGACGATCACGACCGTGTCGCCCTCCATTGCCTGCACCGCCCCACTCGGCACGACCAGGGCCGTCCCGTCCGCCGTCGACTCGAGGTCGCCCTGCGCCACCATCCCGGCGCGCAGCAGGCCGTGCGGGTCCTCGACGCGGGCCCACAGCGTCGTCGACCGGCTCACCGCGTCGAGCGCGGGCGCGATGCGCGTGACCGTGGCCGTGAAGCGCTCGTGGGCGAAGGCGGGGACGGTGAACCGGATCGTCGCGCCCGTGCGCACCGAGGCGAGCCCCGTCTCGGGCACGTAGCTCTCCAGCACGAGACCGCGCAGCGGCGCCACCGTCAGCAGCGGGGCGCCGAGGAGCACCACCTCGCCCGGCTGCACCGTACGCGACTGCACCACGCCGTCGATCGGCGACCGGATGAGCGCAACGTGCGGCTCGAGGTCGTCGGGCTCGGGCGCACCCACCAGGTGCTCGACCAGCCCCTCGGCGCGCGCAACGGCCGCGTCGGCGTCCTCACGCGCCGCACGTGCGACGGCCGCGGCCACCCGCGCCTGCTCGACGTCCGAGGTGCTCGCCGCACGGAGCGCGAGCAGGCGCTCCGTGCGCTCCAGGTCGCGCTGGGCCTGCACCGCCGCGACCACGGCCGCGCGCTGCACGGCGACCGCGCCGGCCAGATCGCGACGCGCATCCATCATCTCGTGCGTATGCACCAGCGCCAGGATGTCCCCCCGCCGCACACGGTCGCCGGGCAGCACCCGCACCTCCGTGATCCGCCCATCGACGATGGAGCCGATCGGCGTCGTGTGTTCGGGGTCCGACACCACCCGGCCGCTGACGCGCCACACCGCGCGCCACGGCACGGAATCCGCCGTGGCATAGGTGAAGCCCGCAATGGCCACGGCATCGGCGCTCAGTGTCGCGCTGTCCGCCGTCGCGTCGTCGTCATCGTGGTGGGCGTCGGGTGCCGCGTCCTGGGCACAGGCGGACACGACGAGCAGGACCGCCAGCGCAAGCAGCGGACGAAAACGTGGGTTCACGGGGTCCAGGGGTCGAGAGGACCGAGGCCGACGGCGGCCCGGAGAGCAAGGGAGGCGCGCAGGCGCGCCGCGAGTCCTTCGGCGGCGGCGACGCGCACATCAAAGGCGGCACGTTGCGCTTCGAGCACCGCGGTCAGCGTACTGGCCCCCTCGCGGTACGTGGCGCGCGCGATCGCGGCGACGTCGTCCGCCCGGGGGGCGAGGGTCACCGCCGCGTCGCCGAGCACGCGCACGGCCTCCCAGGCCTCGAACGCCGCACGCACCTCCGAATCGACGCGCAGCGCCATCGCCATCGCCTCGGCGCTCGCGATCCGCGCCTCGGCCGCGGCGACGTCGCGCGCGCCGCCGTTCTGATGAAAGAACGGCAGCGGCACCGCCACGCCGATCAGGCCGGTATTCGCGACCCCGCCGGTGGTCTTGAGCCCGCCGACCACCTGCACGTCGCCCAGGATCCCCCGGCGCTCCGCCGTCCGCCGCAGCGCGGCCTGGGTCGCCGCCTCCTGCGCCGCCCGGGCGTCGGGACGCGCGCGGGAGGCACGCGCCACCAGGTCGTCGCGCGCCGGGGGCGCCTCCACGGGCTCGTCAACGAGCGCCGAGGTCGCCACGACCGCCGCGCCCACCCAGACACCGAGCGCAGCGCGCGCCCGCGCGGCCGTGCCGCGCGCAGCCGCGGCCAGCAGCGCCGCGCGGTCCGACTCCACGCGCGTCCGCAGCGCGGCAACCTCGGCCACCGCCCCCTCCCGGAAGCGCGCCGCGTCGAAGTCGGCGAGGGAATTCAGGGCGGCGGCCTGTGCGATCGCGGCCTCCGCGAGCGCCGCCGCGAGCGTCGCCCCGATCCACGCGTCGGCGACCTCGTGCTCCAGCGACAAGCGCAGCGCCGCACTGTCCCACGCCGCACGGCGCGCCGCCGCACGGCCCGCCTGCACCAGGGCCACGCGCCGCCCGGTCAGGTCCAGCGGCAGCGCGATCTCGCGGAACTCGTCGGGCATCAGCGCCGGCGTGTTCCGCTCGCGGCGGTACTCGAACACCGGGTTGGGAAGCTGCGACTCCAGCCGCTGCGTGCCGCGCGTCAGCGCACCACGGGCACCGGCGACGTCGCGCCACGGCCCGGTGCTGCGCGCCGTCACCACCGCATCCGTGAGCGTCAGCGCTCCCTGCGCCGAGGCATTGGCCGCGAAGCACCAGGCGAGGACGACCAGCGCGCGGAGGGAGAGGTACACGCGGTATAATATCGTGTTGTGACACATCGCGAGGTAGTGCCAGACCGATTCGCGCTCGTCCTCGGCGGCGGCGGACTCAAGGGGTTCGCGCACATCGGGGTGCTGCGCGCGCTGCACGAGCGTGGTCTCAAGCCCGACCTCATCGCGGGGACCAGCATCGGGTCGCTGATCGCTGCGGCCTACGCGACCGGCATGCCGATCGCGGAAATGGAAGCGCGGGCGCTCGCCCTGCGGCAGCGCGACCTGTTCCGCATCGACCACGTGGGGATGGTCGCGCGGCGCATGCACAACCGGTCGCTGTACCTCGGCGCACCGCTGCGGCGGCTCATCGACGACATCGTCCCCGACCTGACCTTCGAGCAGCTCGGACGCCCGCTGCTCGTCGCGACCACCGACCTCGAGCACGGGGCCCAGCGCGTGTTCGGACTCCCGGGCCTGCGAAACGTGTCCCTGCGCGACGCCGTCTTCGCCTCCTGCGCGCTGCCGGGCTTCTTTCCGCCGCTGCGCATCGGCGAGCATCTCTGCGCGGACGGCTCGGTGCTGGACAACCTGCCGGCACGCATCGCGGCGGCCGACGTGGATGCCGTGATCGCGGTGGACGTCGGCAGCGCCTCGCTGGCGGTGTCCCGCAACGTCGACCGCAAGGGCTTCGCCATGACCTACCAGCGCGCGGCCCAGATCATGATGCACACGCTCGCCAGGGAGCAACTGCGGCAGTGGGGGCGGCCGCCGATGCTCCTGGTGCGGCCCGCGACCTGGTACTTCCCGTGGTTCTCCTTCCGGCGCACGCGCGACGTGATCGAGGCCGGCTATGCGGCCGCGACCGACGCCCTGGACCTTGCGGGCGACCACCTCCACGTCGGGCGGGGGGTGTACCCCCGCCGTCGCATCGAACTGACGGTCGACCGGCCGGCCTGCGTGGGCTGCGGCCTCTGCGCAGTGCTCGCGCCGCAGTTCATGCAGATGGGCGAGGATGGCACGGCCCACGTACGCGAGTCGCTCCTCGAGTGGTCACGGGCCGACGGCGACTTCGTGCACCACTGCCCCACCGGCGCCATCCACGTGTCCGCCCTGGACGCCGAGGGCCGGCGCCGTCCCTCGGTCCAGGTGGAGATGCAGGAGGACTGAGGCGCGTCGGCGCGTGCACGCCAGGCGCGTCGGCGCGTGCACGCCAGGCGCCCCGACCCTGCACTCCGCCGCTCCCGATCACCCGCCAGTCTGGGTAGATTACAGATAGCCTGAGGGGAGCTCCCTCCCCCTCAGTGGCTCCGGCGTTCCAAATCCCAGAGCCGCGCCCCATGCGTGGCCGAGCCCCGCCCATGCCCAGCTCCAACTCCTTCGGCGCCCGCGCACAACTCACTGTCGCGGGCACGCCGTACACGTACTGGCGCCTCGACGCCGCCGCCGCGCTCCCCGGCGCCACCGTCGCCCACCTCCCCTTCTCGCTCAAGGTCCTCCTCGAGAACCTGCTGCGCAACGAGGACGGCCACTTCGTCTCGGCCGACGACGTCCGTGCCCTGGCCACCTGGAACGTCAAGGCACCCCGCGACCAGGAGATCGCCTTCCGCACCGCCCGCGTGCTGCTGCAGGACTTCACCGGCGTGCCGTGCGTCGTGGACCTGGCCGCCATGCGCGACGCCATTGCCGCCCTGGGCGGCGACCCGGCCAGGATCAACCCGCTGCAGCCCGTGGACCTGGTCATCGACCACTCGGTGCAGGTGGACGAGTACGGCAGCGACGCGGCGTTCCTCATCAACGTGGACAAGGAGTACGAGCGCAACGTCGAGCGCTACCAGTTCCT
>CAYSFN010000065.1:0-13846 GCA_964430045.1 uncultured Gemmatimonadaceae bacterium | reverse complement strand
CGCGGTGGCGGCGACGCGCCGGCGTCCGACGACGTCTGGGAGGTCCCCAGCGAGGAGTGGGACGAGGACCATTCGCACGAGCAGGAAGTCTTCGCCGCGCGGTTGCGGCTGACGCAGGCCCAGGTGGCGGGCCAGGCGCAGGTGGACACCAACCTTCTGCGTTCGCCTGACGGCACGCGGGAGGTGTACGTGCAGAACTACAACCTGTGGGTGCGGGCGGCGACCCCTGCGGCGGCCACCGCCGGGGCCGGCGGTCGGGGTGCCGGTGGCCGCGGTGGCGCGCCGGGTGGACCGCCAGGCACACCGCCGCGCGCACCGGGCACGCAGCTCACCTGGGATGGATCCGAGGGCAATGCCTACGTGCTCGGTGCCGGGAACAACCGGGCCGTGCGGTGGTCCCCGGACGGCAGGAAACTCGCGGCCCTGCGTGTCACGCCGGGCTATCAGCGGATGGTGCGCTTCATCGAGACCTCGCCCAGCGATCAGCTCCAGCCCAAGTGGCGTGAGCAGTACTACCAGAAGCCCGGGGACGTGGTCACGCGCCGCGACCCCGTGCTGATCGACGTCGAGTCGCGGCAGGTCACCGTGGTCGACAACACGCTGTTCCCGAACGCCTACGCGATCACGGCCCTGCAGTGGTGGGAGGACTCGCGGGCGTTCACCTTCGAGTACAACCAGCGCGGCCACCAGGTGTACCGCGTGATCGAGGTCGACGCGCAGACGGGCGCGGCGCGGGCGCTGATCAGCGAGGAGCCCGGGACCTTCTTCTCGTATCGCCCGCCCGACGACGCACTCGGCAGCGGCGGCGGCACGCGCTGGCGCCGCGACCTCGCCGACGGCCGCGAGATCCTGTGGATGTCCGAGCGCGACGGCTGGAAGCACCTGTACCTGTACGACGGACGGAGTGGCCGGGTGAAGAACGCCGTGACCACGGGCGCGTGGGTCGTGCGCAACGTGCACGCCGTGGACAGCGTCGCGCGACGCATCTGGTTCGTGTCCAACGGGCGCGATGCCGGGCAGGACCCGTACTTCCTCAAGCATCATCGCGTCAACTTCGATGGGACAGGGCTGGTGTCGTTCACGCCGGAGGACGGCACGCACACGGTCACCTGGTCGCCCGACACCACGTACTACGTCGACCAGTGGCAGCGCCCCGATCTGCCCACCGTCACCGTGCTGAAGCGCACCAGCGACCAGTCCGTGGTGATGGAGCTGGAGCGCGGCGATGCGTCCGCGCTGCTGGCGGCGGGCTACCAGGTGGCGGAGCCCTTCGTGGCCAAGGGACGTGATGGCACGACCGACATCTGGGGCGTGATCGTGAAACCGACGAGTTTCGACCCGGGCAAGCGGTACCCCGTGATCGAGCAGATCTACGCCGGGCCGCAGGGCAGCTTCGCGCCCAAGACCTTCCAGGTGAGCGGCGCCACGCGATTGCTCGCCGAGCACGGATTCATCGTGGTGCAGGTGGATGGCATGGGGACGGCCAACCGGTCGAAGGCCTTCCATGACGTCGCGTGGCAGAACCTGGGCGACGCGGGCTTTCCGGACCGCATCCTCTGGCACAAGGCGATCGCCGCCAGGCACCCCTGGTACGACGCCTCGCGCGTGGGGATCTACGGCGGGTCGGCCGGCGGGCAGAACGCCATGGGCGCGGTGCTCTTCCACCCCGAGTTCTACACGGCGGCGTTCGCGTCCGTGGGCTGCCACGACAACCGGATGGACAAGATCTGGTGGAACGAGCAGTGGATGGGCTGGCCGATCGGCGCGCATTACGAGCGCAGCTCGAACATGGTCAACGCGCATCGGCTCACGGGCAAGCTGATGCTCGTCGTGGGCGAGCTGGACACCAACGTGGACCCGGCCAGCACGATGCAGGTGGTGAACGCGCTGGTGCGGGCGCAGAAGGATTTCGAGCTGATCGTGCTGCCGGGGCAGGGGCACACCAACGGCGGCGCGTACGGGGTGCGACGGATGACGGACTTCTTCGTGCGGAGTTTGACGGCGGCGACGCCGCCGGATCGGAACGGGGGGTGAGGGGTGGGGTCCCGGCCCGGTCCGGGCCGTGGACCCGTGGACCTACCGCCCCCCCACCGGCCTCGCCCGCCGCTCCGCCGCGCGGCGGATCACCGCGTGCACCGCCTCGAAGTTGCGCGGCTCGGAGTGGCGCGCCCCTTCGATCGCCGCCGCCGCGCCGACGCGCGCCCGCCAGGCGTCATCCCCCAACTGGCGGATCGCGTCCACCACGGCATCGTCCCGCGCAGGATCCACCACCAACCCGGACTCGCCCGGCACGATCAACTCCGCGGCCCCCACGTAGCGCGTGGTCACCACCGGCAGCCCCGTCGCCATCGCCTCCAGCGACACGAAGCCGAACGAGTCGTGCCACGACAGGTGCATCAACGCGTCCGCGGCCGCCAGCGCGTGCAGCGACGGACGCACGTCGCCCGCGAAGCTCACCTGCCCGTCCAGCCCCAGGGAGCGCACGAGCTGCTGCGCCTTCCGCCGCTGCCCGTCGTTGGTCCCCTTGCCCGCCACCAGCAGATGCACCGGCCGCGCCATGCGCCCCACCCGCGGCAGCACGCGCAGCAACTGCCACAGTCCCTTCAGGCGGAAATTGTGCCCCAGGAACAGCAGGCACAGGGCGTCCGGCGGCACGCCCCAGCGCTGGCGCATCTCGTCGCGCAGGGCCACACGCTGCGTCGGCGTGAACTCCTCCACGTCCACGCTGTTGTGCACCACGTGGACCTGCTCGGCGGGAATCCGGTAACTCGCCAGGATCTGCTCACGCATGTAGCCCGACTGCGCGAGCACCTCGGGGGGCGGATCGCCGCGCTCATAGAACTGCCGCTCCCAGTACCGCTCCGCCAGCGTCCACGGCGTCGCCCGCAACGCGCGACGGGCCGCCAGCTCGACCGGGTTGCGGAAGGAGCGCAGCTTCTGCAGGTACTGTTCGGTCCCGTAGGCGCTGCGCAGCACGTTCGCCGCAATGCCGCGATACGACCGGGAGCGCTCCGGATTGAGCAGCAGGGCATCGAGTTCCATCCGCTCGACGGCGCGGCGCAGCGGGCCCGCCCCCAGTCCTGCGAGCTGATGCACGCTGGTGCCCGGCGGGGCCTGCACCGGCGCGCGCTGCCGGAGCACGGTGAGGAACTCCACCGCGTGCCCGCGCGCCGCGAGCCAGCTCCCCAGCCGCCACAGGTAGCGCTGCTGCCCCGGACCCGGCGGGTCCAGCACGCGCATGTCGATCCCGATGCGCACCGTCGCTCAGCGCGGGCGATAGTGACGCATGCTGCCGACCTGCGCCACCAGGTGCTCGTGCCCCAGGAACAGGTCCGCGCACTCGGCCTCGACCGCGCGATGGCAGTCGTGCACGAACACATCGGCCCCGCGCCGCGCCGCGAGCACGCCCGCCGTGCAAATGCTCTGCATCCGTCCGCGGGACTTCCAACTGTTCCCGCGCGGCGCGTCGACGAGAATCACGTCCCAGGGCGTCTCCAGCACCTGCGGTGGCAGGTCGCGCATCATCAGGCTGGCCCGCGGGCGATGCCGCAGCAAAGGCCACAGGAACCGCCGCGTCAGTCCGTATTGCACGTCGTACACCGTGCTCCCCGGCGACGCCGCACGGGCGACGACCGCCCACTGGCGCACATCCTCGAGAAACACCGTGGTGCCACCCGCGTTGATCTGCAACCACAGCGGCGTGTCACGCCCGACGCCGAAGACCAGGAGGCGGCACGGCGCGCGCTCCCGCAGCACGCCGTGCACGAGCGTGTACTCTTCGACGGTGGCCTGGCCGGGATTGCCGACGACCAGCGCGCGGATCGCTGCTTCGGACATACGTGAGCGGCTAGGGGGGTGCCTGCCCGCGGTGTCGAGCCATCGCCGACACCGCGACGCGCATCGACCTCACACCTTGTGGTAGCTGATCCGCCCCGCCTCCCGCCGGTCCCCCGCCTCGTACATCTCGAAGTCGCTGAAGAAGCTGGGCGCCTCGGCCTGCAACACCCGCAGCACCGCGATCGCCATCCGACGGATCTCCAGTTCCGCCGCCTCGCTGCTCCGCAGCTCCAGCATCGTGCGCCAGCCACGTGCGTTGGCCGTCACGACGATCTTCGTCTCGGTCGAGTTCGGCAGCACGCCGCGCGCCGCCTCCCGCGCCATCTTGCGCCGGTGCACCTTGTCGTCCACCCACTTGTAGCGGTCCATCAGCTGGTCCACCAGTGCGATATACGCCGCGTGCGCGCTCTCGATCTGCGCCGTCCACACCGTCTCCAGCGCCGCGTCCCCGATGATCGCCGGCGGCATCACGAAGCAGGCGTCGCTCTCGTCCACGTAGCGCTGCGACAACTGCGAATACGCGAACCCCGCCCGGTGCCGCACCAGCTCGTGCGTCAGCGACCGGCTCACCCCCTCCAGCAGCAGCGAGTAGGTCGCGTGCTCCAGCACGCTGCCGTGCCCCTGCTTCTTGATGTTCTCGATGTACGCCTGCGTGGTCCGCTGCGCCGGGTTCCGCTGGCTCATGTAGCACAGCCGCCCCGCGAACTCGGCGAGCTTCTCGCCGTCGCTGGCCTCACCCTGCCACGACACGGGAAGATGCGCCGGTTCCACGAAGGCCGGACGGGCGAGCACGGTGACGCGGGGCGCAGTGACGATCTGGGGAGGCACGGAGGCAGGCGCGGGAAAGTGGGCGGAAACGCAGCGCGGCGGACCCTCGAAAACTAACGCCCGGCACCATCCAGCATCCCCAGCCGGTACTCACCCCACCGCCTCTCGCGCTGCACCCGCGCCAGCACGTCGGCTGCACGCCCCGGAAGCGGCGGGAGCGCCGGGTCGTACTTGTTCGGCGCGCCGAACAGCGGCACCCCTCGTGCCGGGAACTTCACGCCGGGGTTCAGGATGCCCGCCGGGTCGAACGCCTCCTTCAAGGCACGAAACCACGCGTGCTCCCTCGCCCCCCACACCCGGTCCAGCACCGCGGCGCGCAACCGGCCATCGCCGTGCTCGCCGCTCATCACGCCGCCCAGGCTCCGGACCAGTTCGGCGACGTCCAGGAACAGCTCCTCGAGCCGCTCGCGCCACCCCTCCACCGTGACGTCGACCAGCACGTTGGCGTGAATGTTGCCGTGCAGCGCGTGCCCGAACAGCACCACCGGCACCCCGAACCGCGCACAGCGCTCCCGTACACCGGCGAGGTAGCGCCCCAGCTTCGCCGGCGCCACCGCCCCGTCCTCGATCACCTGCATCGACCGCACGTGCCCGGGGAGCGCCGCCAGGACCGGGCTCGCCGCCTTGCGCAGCGCCCACAGCGCCGCCGCGCGTGCGTCATCCTCCGCGAGTTCCAGGTGGATCACACCCTCCATCCCCTCGAAGCCTTCGGCCATCTGCTCCGCGTCCGGGTCGTGCTCGCCCATGGGCACCGTGTGCACTTCGATCAGCAGCACCGCCTCGGTGTCCGGCGGGACGCCAAAGGCGTCGAACGCATCCGCCACCTCGAGGTAGGTCCGGTCGAAGATCTCCGCCGCCACCACGCCCGTCTCGACGCACACGACCGCTCCTTCGGCGGCCGCGTCCAGGGTCTCGAAGGCAACGAGCAGCACCCGCGTCCCGGGGGCGGGCTCGTCCAGCACCACGTCCACCGCCGTGATGGTCGCCAGGGTCCCCTCGCTCCCGATCAGCGCGTTCAGCAGCCAGTCCTGGGCGGTCTCGCCCGCGGCGTGATAGCCCGAGCTGCATTTGAGCAGGTTGGCCGCCATCAAGCCGTGTCGCGCCCGCTCCACACCCGCGCCGACCGCCAGCGCCTGCTCGATGGGAGCGCAGTCCGGCAACGGGCGATGCCGGTGCACCCATCCGCGACTCCCGTCGGCGAACACGCACTCGACCCCCAGCACCGACGCGCGCAGCGGCAGGTCGATCCCATGCGGGTACCGCGCGCCCGCCGCGTTGGTCGCCACCATCCCACCGATCGTGCAGAAGGCGTGACTCGAAGGCTGCACGGACCACAGCAGCCCGGCCTCCGCCGCGTGCGCGACCAGCGCGTCACAGAGCACGCCCGGTCCCACCTCCACTGCCTGCACGGCAATGGTCTCGAAGGCCTCGGCGTGCTCGTCGTCATCGAGCTCCACGGGCTGGTACTCGTGCAACCGGATTGGCCCCAGCCACGCCATCTGCGAGCAATCCACCACGACGCCCGTGCCCACGGCACCGCCGGCCATCGACGACCCCGCCCCACGCGGCGTCAGCGGCACCTCGTGCGCGGCGGCCCACCGGGTGAGCACCACCACGTCCTCGGCGTCGCGTGGCACCGCGACGCCCTGCGGGATCAGGCGGTGGATCCCAGCCGCCTCGCTGTACACGGCGCGCGCGTCGTCGTCGCAGCGCCACTCGCCTCGAAATCCATGCGGTCGCTCCATCCGCCCAAGATACTGCACCGGCCGCCGCTCGCTCCAGCGGCGCGAGTATCTTTCCCCTTCGCCTCCGCCCGACGCCGTGACCGATCCCGCCGCCCTCCGTGACGCTGAACGATTCTGCCGCGAGATCCTGCCCGGGGTCTCGCGCACCTTCGCCATCAGCATCAAGGTGCTCCCCGGTCAACTCGGGCGCGCGGTGCTCTGCGCCTACCTGCTCTGCCGCATCGCCGACACGGTCGAGGACGACCAGGGGATGCCGGCGGCGGACAAGGCCGCGCTGCTCGACCTCCTGCTCCGCGCCTTCGACGACGCACCACTGGCCGAGGCCTACCCGGCGCGTGCCGCGTCCGTGGTCGGCGACGCGACCCACGTGCGCCTCGTCCAGCACACGCATCTCGTCTTCCGCCTCTGGCGCGACCTGCCCCCGGACTCCGCGGCCGCCGTCCGCACGTGGGTCGAGGAGATGGGCCGCGGCATGAAGGCCTTCGTGCTCCGGCACCCGTCGGGCATCCGCATCGCGACGCTCGAGGAGTACCGCGAGTACTGCTACTACGTCGCCGGCACGGTCGGGTACATGCTCACCGAACTCTGGCGCGCCAACTCCCGCGCCATCGGCGCCCGCGTCCACGACGCGCTGTGGGCCAGGGCCCGCGCCTTCGGCGAAGCCCTGCAAACGGTGAACATCCTCAAGGACGTCGCCGTGGACGCCGAACGCGAGAACTCGATCTACATCCCGGAGCAACTGCTGCGCGCCCACGGGTCGTCGCACGCGACCCTCCTCGACCCACGGCACGAGACTGCCAACCACACGGCGCTCACCGAACTGATCACCCTCGCCTGGCACGACCTCGACGAGGCGCGCGAGTACCTGCTGCTGGTCCCGCGGCGCGCGTGGCGGGTGCGGGTATTTTGTATCCTTCCGCTACTATATGCCTACGCGACGCTGCGCGAGCTCACCAGCTCACGGGCAATGCTCCGGCCGGGCGGAACCGTCAAGATCACCCGGCACGAAGTGCGCGCGCTGATGCGCTACGGCATTCTGCTCGCCGGCTCCGACACGGGCATCCGCTGGCTGGTCCGCCGCGTCCGCCGCACACCGGTGGGCGGCTCCCCGCACCCACGCGCGCTGCCCTGATCCCCGCCGATCCGGCTCAGAGCCCGCCGAGTCCGTCGGGGCCCAGCAGCTTGTCCACCAGGCCGGCTGCCACGCCCTTCCGCTTCGCCGGTCCGTACTCGAGGCGGTCCAGGACCTGGTACAGCGCCAGGTCCACGCGCTCCGCGACGCCCTGGTAATTCCGCTTGGGCGTCAGCACGCCGAGCACCGCTGCCGTGCCGGCCACGGTGAGCGTCACCACCGGCGCCACGGTCATCGCCGCGAACACCCATGCCGCGAACGCCGCGCCCCCGGCGACGACCACCGACGCGCGCGCCGCGTTGCGGCGCCGTCCCGCGATCGAGGCGTCGAGCCGCACGTGCGTCCGCTCGCCGTCCACCGCGACCACCAGCGCCGACACCTCCTCGGCCAGCACGAGGTCGCCCCCCTCGGCGCGCACGCCGAGCGACATGCGCACGCCGTCGAGGAACCCGCCCTTGGGCTCCCACAGCAGGCGGTCAGGGAATCGCCGCTTCACCTCGAACGGCAACTCGCCCCGGATGTGCGCGTCCAGCGCCGCCAGGACGGACTGCGGCGTCCCTGTCACCACGCGCGTCGCGCTGAACTGCGCGTGACCGAACCACGCCCCGGCGACGCCGCGCGGGCTGGTCCCCACCACGCGGCCACGCTCTTCGGCGATCGCCTGCTGCAAGGTCTCGGGGCTCAGCCCCACTTCCTTCCCAAGCTCGAGCACCTGGTCCTCGCTGAGCCCGCCCCCGGGCTCCGCGCTGCGCTGCGCCTGCAGTTCAGCGGCACGCGCCAGCACCCGCTCGATCGCCGATCGATCCAGTGACATTCAGATACCCCCGAGGATCACACCGATCTGCGAACGCATCCCGTCGAGCATCGGGGCCGGGACCGGGAACGCCTCGGCGAACGCCATGCGGACATCGTCTCCCGCCGCCCGTCCGGCGGCCCGCAGGTAGAACCGCATGTAGTCCTCGGCCCGGCCCGGGATCACCCGTTCCATCAACACGGCACCGGCCCGCACCAGCGCGACGGTGTTGTAGCGCTCAGCCTCCCCGCTGCGCTGCTGCGCCGGCGTCGTGTGCTCCTGCACCGCCGACGCCGCAACGGAGCCAACGACCTCGTGCGCCATCACGAACGACGGCTCCCACGCGGCGGAGTCGTGCGCGGGCAGCCCCGTCACGACGAAGTTGCGCAGCCGCGACTCCTGGATGGTGCGGCCCTCCCCCTCGAGCACGAAGGACGGGATCACGGTGCCCCCCACCTGCTGCGTGCGACTGAGGAACGTGGCCAGCGCGACCGCCGCCGAGTCGCGCCACACCAGCGCGGCGGCTTGCAACGCGGTGGCGCGGGACTCCTGCTCGGCGGCCCACTGCGCCGCGAAGTACTTCACCCGCTCGTCCTCCAGCGCGCGCGCGAACAGGCGCAGCCAGTCGCGTTCGCGCGCGGAGGGAAAGTACGAGCCGACCCGTGCGGCCAGGTCCGCGTCCTGGCGCGTGCGCACCCGGCGCAGGTCCCCGTTCGCCTCGAGCCAGAGGGTGATGCCGCGCTGCATGTCCTCCCACGAGGCGAAATCCAGCGCCACGAACTGCGCGCCGACCACGGCCGGCATCGTCCGCAGTCCGTCGCCGAGTTTCTCGCGGTTCACGTCGAGGTCGGACAGCACGTCGGTCGCGCGCTTGCGGGCGGTCACCTCGTCGCGGTAGCCCCGTCGGTACAGCGGCACCGCGGAGGCATCATCGTGGACCATCGCGAAGCCGTGCAGCCAGAGGTCCACGTGCTGCTGTGGCGCGACCGCCCAGCCCTGCGCCTGCGCGGCGACCGCAGTCGCAGCACCACACAGGACGACGGCGAGGAGTTGCCGGAGCAAACGCATAGTGCGGAAAGTGCAGGGTCGGCGCCCGGGACTCAAGCGGGATGTGCGGGGCGACCGCACGTGACGCAGAAGCGCCACGCCGCTTCGAGCTCCGTCGAACACCCGGCGCAGTGGATCGTCTGCACGTTCAACCCGCAGGCCGGACAAAAGTGCACGTCGCGGTCGTCGGGCAGGGACTCGCCGCAGTAGGGGCAGCCGGTCAGCACCGGCCGGCGCAGCGGCCCGGGGGCGCTCGCCGTCGGGTCGGGCGCCGAGGGGGGCCGCAGCGCCGGGCGCGGCGCCGAGCGCGGGACGGCGCGCATGGGCAGCGCCTCGTCCGTGATGCCCAGCGCCTGCCGCAGCGGTTCGCGCGCCAGGGTCAGCCGTGCGGCGCCATAGGTGTCGAGCACGCTGCGGTCCGGCTGTGCCGCCGCGAGTTCCCGGCGCAGGTCGTCCTGCATGGTCTCGTCGGCGAAGATCAGCCCGCCCTCGCCGCTGATCAGCCGCAGCAGCAGCAGTTCGTACTCCTCGAAGGTCGAGACACCGACCGCACGCCCGGCCTGCGCGTAGGGCACCCAGCGCGTGGCGAGGGCACCGACCGCGATCGGCTCCGTCAGGGCGGCGGGGTCGGCCTCGCGGATGGTCGTCGCGAGCAACCCGAAGAGGGCACGCAGCTCGTCCGCCATCACTCAGCGCGTGAGGCCTTCGAGCCGACGATCGGCATCGTTGTCGAGATTCTTGCGCGCCCCGCCGCCGACACGGTCGAGCACGCGTTCGACAACGTGCTTGGTGTGCGTGCGAGCGTCATGGTAGCCCACGAAGTACCCGATCGCGACACCGAGGGCGAGAATGAGGAGGAGGCGCATCAGAGACCATCCGAGGACGGGGAGAACGACGACGGCACCGTCACGGCACCGCTCACACCTTGGGAAGACGACTCGCGGCCGTGAAGGTCGCAGGGAAGGGATCGAGTCGCGCCCCCTTCGACCCGGCGGAGGCGATCCAGGCGTCGAAGGTCGACGGCATGAGCCCATCCGAGGTCGTCTGCTGCTCCGCCGCGCGGATCGCGAGGTGGTTGACGTACTCGTTCTGGGCGTGACCGTCGTGGCCGCGCACCCACCGCCACTGCACCGCGTGCGGCGCCGCGGCGCGCAGCGCCTCCTGCCAGAGCGCGAGATTCTCGATCGCGCCCGTCTTGCGCTTCCACCCATTGCGGGCCCACGCGTGCACCCACGAGGTCATCCCGTCGACGATGTAGCGCGAATCGGTGGTGAAGACGATGCGCAACGTCCGCCCCTTCACCGACAACGCACGGCAGGCCTCGATCACCGAGCGCAGCGCCATCTGATTGTTGGTCGTGGCGGGAGCGCTCACCCACAGCTCGTGCCGCGTCAGCGCCCCGGAACCCGCCTGGTACTCGACCAGCACGCCGGCGCCACCGGGGTTCTCGCCCTCCCGGCCGTTGCCGAGACAGGATTCGTCCGCATAGACCGCGACCAGCGGATCGCTCACGTCACGACCTCGAAATCATCCAGCTCGTCGAGCACGAAGGTCATCACGTCGCCGGTGGTGGGGTGCGCGGCCTCGATGGCGTCGCGGCCCTGCCACGACGTGAGCCGCATGGGGATCACGATGAACTCCGACCCGCGGCGCAGCACGACGATGCGCTGCCCGTTCCGGAGTGCCGCTTCGAGCGCATCGTACTGGGTGGTGCTCAGCCGCATCAGGAGCGGGTCCAGCGGGCGAGGAACGCCGTCAGCGTGTCCGCCGCGCGTTCGATCTCCGCGGTGGGCACCCATTCCTCGGCGCCGTGCGCGAGCGCAATGGTGCCCGGACCATGACAGACCGTCGGCATGCCGGCCGCATTGAACAGCGCCGCGTCGCTCCAGTACGTCACGCCGGCGATCGGGGCCCTGGGCCCCGTGGCCGCCGTCGCCGCGACGAGCGCCGTCACCAGCGGATCGTCAGGGGGCAGATCGCTCGGCGGCCGCGCCTCGTCGAACCGGAGCTCCGCCCGGAACTCCGGCACGCGCCGCGCCACCGCATCGAGCACGTCCTGCAACTGCCGCTCCACCACTGCCAGCGTCACGCCGGGCAGCGTGCGGCGTTCGAGCCGGATGGTGCAGCGATCCGGGTAGGTGCTCATGCCCAGCCCGCCCTCGATGAACGACGCGTGCACGGATCCGCGCCCGAGCAGGGGATGCGCGTTCGTCGGCAGCACCTCGTGATCGAGGCGGTCGAGCTCGACCAGCACGTGCCCCGCGTGCCGGATCGCATCGATGCCGACCGTGTGCTGGCTCCCGTGCGCGGCACGCCCATGCACCGTGATGGTGTACCACGCGAACCCCTTGTGCGCGGTCGCCACGGTCAGTTCGGTCGGCTCGGTCACCACGACCGCGTCGGCGCGGATGCCACGCGCGATCACCTCCCGCGTGCCGATCGACCCCCACTCCTCGTCCGCGACCGCGGTGACGATCACCTCGCCCTGCAGCAGCCCCTGGGCGTGGGCCCGCTGCGCCGCGACGCACATGGCGGCCACCCCGCCCTTCATGTCGCAGGCGCCGCGGCCCCAGAGTTTGCCGTCCGCGATGCGCGGCTCGAACGGCGGGTGCGTCATCCCCGAGGTCTGCACCGTGTCGAGGTGCCCGTTCAGCATGACCGACCGCCCGGGTCCACCGCCGATGCGCGCCACCAGCGAGGGGCGGCCCGGTGTGCCCTCCAGCACCTCGGTGCGGAAGCCTGCGGTGTCGAGCCATTCGCGCAGCGCGCGCACGCAGGCCCGTTCGCCCGGCCCATCCGGGTCGAGTGCGGGATTGCGCGAATCAATGCGAACGAGGTCGGCGGTGAGCGCGATCGGGTCCATGCGGGGAATCTACACCCGCAACCCGATCACACTCCGCGCACGATCACTTCTTTGCAGCGACCTTCTTCGCGGCAGGGGCCTTTTTCAGAGCGGGGGCTTTCTTCGCGGCGGGCGCCTTCTTGACCGCAGGCTCCTTGCTGGGCGCAGCCTCCTTCTTCGCGGCCGGCTCCTTCTTGACCGCGGCCTTCGCCGCAGGCTCCTTCGCAGCCGCGCTCTTCTTGGGCGCACTCGGCGAAGCCGCCGCCTCGCTGGCCGTCGGCTTCCGCACGGGAGCCGCCGCCTCGATCTCACGAATGATGCGGTCCGCTTCCTCCGCGCTCATCTGGGCGCGCCGGACCATATAATTCACGAGATCCTTCGCGCTCTCGATCGCGAAAGGGGTCAATCCCGCCGCGGCGAAGATGACATCCTTCATCGCCGTCGCCATCTTCGAGCCAGCTTCGAGCGAGATCTCGTGCGCCTTCGCGATCATCGCTGCGACCGCGTCGCTCTGGTCCTGACCGCGGTGACCAGGCGAGCGACGTGGCAGGACGGTTCCTGTGCCGCTGGCGGGAGGAGTGGGCTTGTCGGGCATTCGTCAGGTGGACTGAGCGTCGGAACCGCAGGCGGGACGGACGCAAGGATAGGATACGCGATCGGGGCACCCAGCAGCATGGTGCCCGGAACGCGCAACTCTGCACCGTTATTATAGTTGTCGCCGCGCCTCGAAGCAATGTCGAGGGCCGCGTTCGCCACGCACCTCACCCCACCCAGACCCATCGCGGCGCCAGACCCGCGACCCGGAGACCGAGAATCGGTGACCCTCCCCCTCGCGCATCTTCGCGTGCTCGACCTCTCCCGCGTCCTCGCCGGACCGCTCTGCGCCATGACCCTCGGCGACCTCGGCGCGGACGTCATCAAGGTCGAGCGTCCCGGCACCGGCGACGAAACGCGGGGGTGGGGGCCGCCCTTCGACGACAGCGGTGATGCGGCCTACTTCCTCGCGATCAACCGCAACAAGCGCTCCATCGCGCTCGACCTCGACCGCGCCGAGGACCGGGCCGTCCTGCAGCACCTGATCGCGGGCGCCCACGTCGTCGTCGACAACTTCCGCCCCGGCACCCTCGAGCGCCGAGGGCTCGGCGTCCGTGACCTCCTCGACGCGCACCCCCGACTGCTCTGGTGCACCATCACGGGGTTCGGACTCGGCTCGGCGCGTCCCGGCTACGATTTCGTCGTGCAGGCCGAGTCCGGCTGGATGGCGATCACCGGCGAGCCCGACGGGGCGCCGATGAAGACCGGCGTCGCCCTCGCCGACGTGATCGCCGGCAAGGACGCCGCGATCGCCCTGCTCGCGGCCCTGGCGGACCAGCGGGTGGACCGGCCAGCGGCGGAGCGACACCTGACCGTGTCGCTGGCCCACAGTGCCACGGCGGCCCTGGTCAACGTCGCGCAGAACGTCGCCAGCACCGGCGCCGACGCCGGCCGATGGGGCAATGCGCACCCGAACCTGGCACCCTACGAGCTGTTCCCGGCGGCAGACCGCCCGCTCGTGATCGCCGTGGGGACCGACCCGCAGTGGGTCGCCTGCGCACGCGCGCTTGGCCTCGCCGAGCTGGCCG
>CAYSFN010000064.1:0-13936 GCA_964430045.1 uncultured Gemmatimonadaceae bacterium | reverse complement strand
CTGCGGACCAACGCGGGGCGCGTCGTCGCGCGGGCGCGCCTCTCGGCGGCCATCGCCGCGCGCTGCCGCACGGACACGGCCGAGGCCTGGATCCGGCGGCTGGACGAGGCGGGGGTGCCCTGTGGCGTGGTCCGCACCGTCCGCGAGGCGCTGGGGCTGTTCGGCGTCGCCCCGCTGCCCCCGGAGCGCCTGCGTCGCCCCCCGCCGCGCCTCGACGCGGACCGCGCCACAATCCTGGCCCATGGCTGGGCAAATCCCCGTGCGTGACCCCCGGCGGGCCTCGGGCGTCTATCCCCTGACAACGGACGGACCCTCGCCCGTTCGGGTGCCGTGCGTTAGACTAGGCCCGTCGTGACGTCTCCTAGCCAAACTCCGCCGCCCGACGAAGCGATCGTCCTCGATGAGGAGATCATCGCCCTCGTCCTCGCAGGGAACCGGGAAGCTTTCGGCTCCCTCGTGCGCAAGTACAGCGACCCGCTGTACCGCCACGCATTGGGGATGACCGGCAGTCCGGACGTTGCGGAGGACATCCTCCAGGTGTCCTTCATCAAGGCCTATCAGCACCTCGGCGAGGTGCGGGGCCGGTTCGATGCGTGGCTCTTTCGGATCCTGGCCAATGGCTGCAAGGATTGGCTCAAGAACATCCGGCGGTCCCACGTCAGTTACGAAGAGGACGATCAACCGTCTCATTACGCGACCCCCGACGACGACCTCGACCGGGGACAGCTGCGAGACGACCTCGATCGGGCCTTGAAGGCACTCCCGCCGACCTTGCGTGAGGCCTTCGTGATGAAGCATGTGGAAGGGCGTTCGTACGAAGAGATGGCCGAGTTGCTGAACACGACGGTCGGGGCCCTCAAGATGCGGGTCCACCGCGCACGGGAAGCACTCCAGAAACTCCTTGGAGACCGGTACAATGATGCTGCACGACAACCCTGAATCGCGGCCGGACGTCGGCGCCTCCCTCGACCACGCGCGGCCCACGCCGACCGGCTCGGCGCCGCACCTGACCGATGACGCCGAACCCTTCGTCGGCACGCCGCTTCCCGATGCGGTCCATCGCTGGCTCGATGGCGACCCCGTGGACGCCGAGCTGCTCGCGGCGCCGGAGGCCGCAGCCCACGTGCCGCTCTGGTCCGCGCTGGGCCGGGAGACCGCGCGCCGACGCGCCGTGGTCACGCCGCCGCACGTGGCAGCGCTCATCCTGGATCGTCTCGAGACGCCGGTCGTTCGCGACGACTGACCACCGCCGGTCCATCGACGATCATGCGGCGGCCCACACCATCACGGTGTGGGCCGCCGTTGCATTCGACCCCCAGCAACCCGGTGTTTGTCACGGCCGGGTAACGAGCACGTCAGTGTTCCATCACGCCGTGACAGAACGGCAACCATGTCCGTTACGTTCACCTCCATCGCCATGACATACCCCACCCCCGCGCCGCACGAGTTCGCCCCGTACTACCAGCGCTACGTCGCGCTGGTGCCTGCCGGCGACATCCTGTCCACACTGCATGGGCAGATGGACGACTACCACGCGCGCTTTCGCGACGTTCCGGACGACCGCCGGACGTACCGCTACGCCCCCGGCAAGTGGTCGCTGGCCGAGTCGCTCCTCCACGTGATCGACACCGAACGGGTGTTCGCGTACCGGGCGATGCGCATCGCCCGTGGCGACACCACCCCTCTGCCGGGGTTCGATCAGGACGCGTGGGTCCCCGTCAGCGGCGCGGACACGCGGCGCCTTGCGGGCCTCGTGGACGAGTTCCTCGCGGTGCGCCGCGCCACCGTCGCGCTGTTCAGCGGGTTCCCCGCCGCCGCGTGGGACGGCACCGGCACCGCCGCGGACAACCCCGTCTCCGTCCGTGGCCTCGCCTTCATCACGGCGGGGCACGCACAGCACCACGCCGACCTCTTTCGCTCGCGATACCTCCCGTGAACAGCTTGCCCGCCCCCCGCCTGCGCACCGTCCTGGTCGCGGCAGGGCTGTGCTGCGCCACGTCGGCCATGCGCCTGGACGCCCAGGACGTCCCCAAGGCCCCCGAACCCGTCCCGGTCGCCAAGGCCTGGTACGAGCGCATCGGCATCCGCGGCTACGGACAGATCCGCTTCAACCGCCTGCTCGAAACGAACCCGGATTTCCAGTGCGAGCAGTGCGACCGCAGCATCGGCGACCTCGGCGGCGTCTTCATCCGCCGGGCCCGCATCATCCTGCAGGGGCAGATCCACGACCGCGTGTTCATCTACCTGCAACCGGACTTCGCCAGCACGATCGGCGGCGCAGGCAACGTCGCGCAGTTGCGCGACTGGTACGTGGACCTCGGCCTCGAGGACAGGAACGAGTTCCGCCTCCGCGTCGGCCAGAGCAAGGTCCCGTTCAGCTACGAGAACCTGCAGAGTTCCCAGAATCGCCTGCCGCTCGACCGCGCCGACCCGACCAACAGCGCCGCCTCGAACGAGCGCGACATCGGCGCGTTCCTCTACTGGGCGCCCACGGCCGCCCGCGCACGCCTGCGCTCGCTCGTCAACGACGGCTACAAGGGCAGCGGCGACTACGGCGTCGTCGCCGTCGGCGCCTTCAACGGGCAGACCGCCAACCGGCCCGAGGCGAACAACGGCCAGCACGTCGTCGCGCGCGTCAGCTACCCCTTCGTCGTCCGCGACCAGGTCGTCGAACCGGGCATCGCCGCGTACCGCGGCCAGTACGTCGTCACCGCGGAGCAGCGCAGCAGCGGCGTCGCCGGCACCGCCGACTTCAACTACCGCGACGAACGGCTGCTCGCGTCGCTGAACATCGCGCCACGTCCCTTCGGCATCCTCACGGAGTACAACATCGGTCGCGGCCCCGAGTTCAACCCCGGCACCGACAGCATCGAGACCCGCCGGCTGCACGGCGGCTTCGTGACCGCGTCCTACCAGATCAGGCACGAGGGCCAGGTGTTCTTCCCCTTCGCACGCTACCAGGTGTACGAGGGCGGCAAGAAGCACGAGCGCGACGCCCGCAGCTACTCGGTCAACGACGTGGAGTTCGGGGTCGAGTGGCAGCCCACGTCCGCGTTCGAACTCGTCGTGGCCTATTACGTCGGCGACAGGCGCTACGAGGACTTCCAGCGCCGGGACAACACCCAGCGCGGCCGCTTCCTGCGTCTCCAGGCCCAGTTCAACTACTGAGCGCCGGCGCGGGGCCTCACATGTGCAGCGTGCGCCCCAGTGCGTTCAGCGCCGCTTCCTTCGTCGTCTCGCTCAGGGTGGGGTGCGAATGGCAGGTCAGCGCGATGTCCTCCGTCGTGCCGCGGAACTCCATCGCCAGCACCACCTCGGCCAGCAGATCGCTCACGTTCGCCCCGATCATGTGGCAGCCGAGGATCTCGTCCGTGTCCTGATCGGCGAGGAACTTCACGAAGCCGTCCGTCTCACCCTTGGTGCGCGCCCGGCCATTGGCACTGAACGGGAACTTCCCCACCCGGTACGCGCGGCCCAGCGCCTTGAGCTCCGCCTCGGTGAAGCCCACCGTCGCCACCTCGGGATGCGTGTAGACCACCGCCGGCAGCGTGTGGTAGTGCATCGTCGACGGCTTGCCCGCGATCACCTCGGCCGCGATCACGCCCTCATCCTCGGCCTTGTGCGCCAGCAGCTTGCCGCCGATGCAGTCGCCGATCGCGTACACGCCGGGGAGGTTCGTCCGCAACTGCGCATCGACGACGATCTCGCCCCGCGCCCCGAGGGCGAGTCCGAGCGCCGCCGCATCGACGCCCTGCAGCGACGGCTTGCGGCCGATGGACACCAGCACGACGTCCGCTTCCAAGGTCTCGGCCTTGCCGTGCTCCTCGATCTCCACGCGGACCGTGTCGCCGCTGCGCGCACCACCGGTGACCTTGCACCCCGTGCGCAGCGTCAGCCCCTGCTTCTTGAAGATCTTCGTGGCTTCCCGGGTGATGTCGTCATCGTTGCCGGGCAGGATCGTCGGGGCCAGTTCGACCACCGTCACGGAGGCACCCAGCCGCCGCCAGACCGAGCCCAGCTCGAGCCCGATCACGCCGCCACCGATCACGATCATCCGCTTGGGCACGGCGGCCAGCGTGAGCGCGCCGACGTTCGAGACGATGCGTTCTTCGTCGAACTTGAGGAACGGCAGCTCGAACGGCACCGACCCGGTCGCGATGATCACCGACGTGGCCTGATACGTCGTCGTGCTGCCGTCGTGCCCGGCCACTTCGACCACATTGCCCGGCTTCAGCGTTCCGACGCCCTTGGCCCAGGTGATCTTGTTCTTCTTGATGAGGAACTCGACGCCCTTGGTGTTCTGCGCAACGACGTCCGTCTTGCGCTGCATCATCGCCGCGAGGTCGAACGACACGCCGTCCATGCGGATGCCGTGCTCGGCGGCGTGCTTCACCGCGAACTCGTAGTGTTCCGAGGACTGGAGCAGGGCCTTGGACGGAATGCACCCGACGTTGACGCAGGTCCCGCCGAGGGTCTTGTCGTACTCCACGCAGACGGTGGAGAGGCCGAGTTGGGCGGCGCGGAGGGCGGCGACGTAGCCGCCGGGGCCGCCGCCGAGAATCACGAGATCGGTGGTCGTCACGGGCGTATGAGGGGTGCGGTTCCCCGGTAATCTAACGACCGGAGGCGCTGCCTCCGTCCGTGGGAGGGTTGAGGCGGTGGATCACCGCCTCCTCCACCGGCCGACCATCGCGCAGATGCTCCGTCACGATCCGCTCGAGCAGGACCGGCGTGACGCCTCCATACCAGATGCCCTCGGGGTACACCACCATCACGGGCCCGCCCTCGCAGACGCCGAGGCAGGGGGTTTCGCCCCGCTTCACCCGGTCCGCCGAGAACAGCAGCCCGTGCTGCTCGAGCAGCTGCGCCAACCGGCGATACAGGGAGCCACCGAGGCGTTCGGGGGAGCAGAACTGCCCGGTGCAGATGATGGCGTGGCGCTTGTACGGAAGCATCGGGACGAGGAATGTGCCGCGGGGGGGCGTTCTCCCACATATTTAGTGGGAATCCATCATCTCTGGAGTGTCTCGTGCCGCGTGCCCTCTTTGTACTCGCCGCCCTCGTGGCGGGCTGGCCGTTCACCCCCGCCGTGGGGGCGCAAGCGGTGCGGGACTCCGCCGCCATCGCCGCCCTGGCGCAGCAACCGGGCGCCGCGCTCCCGTTCGACACGAATGTCCGCGTCGGGCGCCTGGCCAACGGGATGCGCTACTTCATCCGCGAGAACGCGCGCCCCGAGAAGCGCGTGGAGCTCCGCCTCGTGGTGAACGTCGGGTCGGTGCTCGAGGACGACGACCAGCGCGGCCTCGCGCACGTGCTCGAACACATGGCGTTCAACGGGACCCGGCGCTTCGCCAAGACCGAGATCGTCGACTTCATCGAGCGCGCCGGCATGACCTTCGGCGCCGACTTGAACGCCGGCACCAGCTTCGACGAGACCGTGTACCAGCTCCAACTGCCGTCGGACACGGGGCAGTTCATCAGCCGGGCCTTCGACTGGTTCGCCGACATCGCAGGCGGTGGCATTCTCCTCGAAGCCGCCGAGGTGGAGAAGGAGCGCCCGGTCGTCATCGAGGAATGGCGGCTCGGCAAGGGCGCCATCGAGCGCATCCAGCAGCAGCAGCTCCCGCTCCTGTTCAAGGACTCGCGCTACGCCGACCGCCTGCCGATCGGGACCAGGGAGGTCCTCGACGCCTTCACGCGGGACGACCTGCTGCGTTTCTACCGGGACTGGTACCGCACGGATCTGATGGGACTGGTCGTGGTCGGCGACATCGACGCGGACTCGGTCGAGGCGATGATCCGATCGAGCTTCGGCAGCATCGCGGCACCCGTGGCGACGGCACGCTTGCGCGACGCCTTCACCGTGCCCGGCCACGCGGAGACCCTGGTCAGCGTCGCCACCGACAAGGAGTACCCGCAGAACAACGTCGCCGTCGTCTGGAAGAAGGCCGCGACGCCGAACCGCACGGTCGCGGACTACGAGCGGGACGTCGCACTGGGGCTCGCCCTGGGAATGTTCAACCAGCGCCTGGACGAGATCGTGCGGCGGCCGGGAGCGCCCTTCAGCGGCGCCGGCGCAAGCCAGGGTCGTCTCGTGCGGGCACTGGAGACCTTCCAACTGTCGGCCGTGGTCGCCGACGGCGGCATCGCGGACGGGCTGACCTCCGTGCTGACCGAAGCGGAGCGCGTGCGGCGATTCGGCTTCACGCAGACGGAACTGGACCGGGCCAAGACCTCCCTGCTGCGCTCCCTGGAGTTGCAATACGCCGAGCGTGCCCGCACCAACTCGGCGACCTTCGCCGCGCGCTACAGCGACCACGTCCTCACCGGCGACCCGGTGCTCGGCATCGAGCAGCGGCTGCCGCTCGTCAATGGACTCGTCCCGCAGATCACCCTCGCCGAGGTCAACGCGCTGGCGCAGGAATGGCTGGCCGACGCGAACCGGGTCCTGCTCGCGGCCGCCCCCGAGAAGGAGGGCGCGGCGGTGCCCAGCAGCGCGGAACTGCTGCGCATCCTGAACCAGGCCCAGAGCGCGGCGGTCACGGCCTACGTGGACAGCGAGGCCGGCGCCGCACTGGTCGCGACGCCGCCGACGCCGGGGTCGATCACGGCAACCCGCGCGCTGCCCGGGCTCGACGTGACCGAGTGGACCCTCTCGAACGGGGCCAGGGTGTTGTACAAGCAGACCGACTTCCAGGCGGATCAGGTCGTGTTCTCGGGCGTCTCGCTCGGCGGCGTCGGGGCGGTCGCCACGCAGGACTTCTACTCCGTGATCCTCGGCCCGCAACTGCTGGAGCGTGGTGGCGCCGGCGAGCTCGACGCGATCGAGCTGCGCAAGCTGCTGACCGGCAAGGTCGCTGCCGTGAGTGCGTCGATCGATCAACGCACCGAGGGCGTGTCGGGCAGCGCGTCGGTCAAGGACGTCGCCACGCTCTTCGAGATGGTCTGGGCCAAGCTCGTCACGCCCCGGGTCGACACCGCGGCGATCGATGCCTTCAAGCAGCAGTTCGCTCCCATCTTCGCCAATCGGGCCAACCAGCCTGCCGCAGTCTACCAGGACACGATCAGCGTGACGATGGGGTCGGGGCATCCGCTGGCGCAGCCGGTGACCACCGACGCGATCCGCCAGCTCGACCCGGGCGTGGCGCTGCGCGTGTTCAAGGACCGGTTCGCGGATTTCTCGGACTTCACGTTCATCGTCGTGGGCAATGTCGACGAGGCCACCCTGCGGCCGCTGGTGGAACGCTGGCTGGCCCCGCTCCCCGGCGGCGGTCGCCGCGAAACGCCGGTGGATCTCGGGATCCGGCCTCCGACCGGCGTGGTCGAGAAGGTCGTGCGCAAGGGCGTCGAGCCGCAGGCGCAGACCACCATCTTCCTCACGGGTGAGGTGGAGTGGACCCGCGCACGCGGCCTGCACGCAACGGTCCTCACCGAGGTGCTGCAGATCCGACTCCGCGAAACGCTGCGCGAGGACCTGGGAGGGACGTACGGCGCCGGCGCCTCGGTCTCGCTCGAGCGCTGGCCCAGTGGTCGCTTCCAGACCGCCGTGCAGTTCGGGTCGTCACCCGAGCGTGCCGATACTCTGGCCATCGTCGCGCTCGACGTGGTCCGGAAGCTTGCCGCCGAGGGCCCCACGGCCGACGAGCTGACCAAGGTCAAGGAGAACCTGTTGCGCACCCGCGAAACCGCCCTGAAGCAGAACGGCTTCTGGCAGTCCGTGCTCCAGCAGACCGTCACCTGGGGCGACGATCCCGTCGAACTCATCACGGACTACAACGCCCGCGTGGACGCCCTGACCCTCGCCGACATCACGGCCACCGCCAGGCGCGTGCTGGACGAGACCAACCGTGCGACCTTCGTCCTCCTCCCGGAAACGGGCACCCCGTAGCCGTGCCGTCGCCCGAGGAGTTCTTTGCGATCGACATCCGCGTGGGAACGGTGCGCGACGCCGCGCCGTTCCCCGAAGCGCGCAAACCCTCGATCAAGCTCGTCATCGACTTCGGCCCCGAGCTGGGCGTCAGGCAGTCCAGCGCCCAGCTCACCAGGCACTACACACCGGACCAGTTGGTCGGCCGCCAGGTCATGGCCGTGGTGAACATCGGCGAGCGGCGTATCGCCGGGTTCACCAGTCAGTGCCTCGTGCTCGGCGCGTGCCCCGACCCCACCGACGTCGTCCTGCTCGCGGTCGACCAGCCGGTGCCCGACGGCACCCGCATCGCCTGACCCACTTCACGACTCGTCATGACCACACCCACAAGCACCCGGAAGATCACCACCACCTCACTCCACTGGGCCGGCGAACGCCTGTTCGACATCAAGGGCGCCGCCGCCGGGGTCATCCGCATCGGCGCACCCGGTGCGCCGGGGCCGGTCGAGACGCTGCTCGGCGCACTCGCCGCCTGCACCTGCTACGACGTTCTCGACATCCTCGACAAGCGGCGGACCCCGCCGACGGCCGTACGCATCGAGACGACCGGGGAGCGTGCGGATGCCGTGCCGGCGCGATTGCTCAGCGCGGAACTGATCTACCATATCGAGGGTGAGGGCATCGGCGCGGACCATGCGCGGCGCGCGGTGGACCTCTCCGTCGAGAAGTACTGCTCCGTGCGGATGTCATTGGACCCGGCGATCCCGGTGACCTACCGCGTCTTCCTCAACGGGACCGAGATCACCGCCTAGCAGCGTGCGCGCCGGGCGTCAGTGCCGGTGCGGATGCGGGTGACAACGCTGGCAGGCGTGGACCAGGGCGTGATTCATGCGCCCCGCCTGCCAGATCACCGCAGCCCCGACGATCACCATCGCACCGTGCGCGACCGCACTGCCCTCGAGCAGCAGGTGCGTCAGTGCCAGCGTCACGATCCCCACCGCGAACACCGCGAAGGGGCGGGCATTGTTGTGCAACTGTCGAAACGAAAGCCCGAAGCCGATCACGCCGATGACCGTGGCGACGGCGAGCATCCCCCACTCGAAGAGCTCCGAGGCGAAGAACCCCAGCCCCAGCAGGGGCAGCACCCCCGCCGCCAGCGGCGTGACCACACAGTGCACCGCACACAGCGAGCTCACCAGCGCCGCCACCGAACCCAGACGGTACGAGCGATCCTCGATCGGCGCCTGACGGTGGTCGTGCGTGGACTCGGCGACCTGGGACGCCGAGGCGGATGTAACCGCAGGGACGATGGGGCTCATACCTGAAAGATGGTCAACTGATACCAAAAAATCAATACCTTCTCGGCCGAACCGTCCCGGGCACACGGTATCGTCGTGCGCGGCCCCGGGTTAACGTGTCCCTTGCGCCCATGTACTCCACCTGCCTCCACTGCCAGCGGCCGCTCGGCTCCAACGACGCCATCGAGCACTTTCCGGTCGCCCGCCGCATCGCGTTCGACGCGGACAAGGGCCGGCTCTGGGCCATCTGCGCGCAGTGCCAGCGCTGGAACCTCGCCCCCTTCGAGTCGCGCTGGGAAGCCCTCGAGGAGTGCGAACGTGCCTTCCGCGGCACCCGCGTGCGGGTGAGCACCGACCACGTCGGCCTCGCCCGGCTGCCCGACCGCACCGAGCTGGTCCGGATCGGCGCCCCGCAGCGGCCCGAGTTCGCCGCGTGGCGCTACGGCGATCAGTTCGGACGCCGGCGGCGGCGCGCCATGCTCTATGGCGCGGGCCTCGTCGGTGGCGTCGGGCTGAGCGTGGCCGGCGTCGCGTCGCTCGGGGTCGGACTCGCCGCCGTGATGCCGGTCTTCCACGTGCTCAACATGGTGCAGATCGCCGCGATGGGCGCGGTGCTCCGCCGTCCCATGCCGCACCCCGACGGCGGCTACTTCATGACGCTGGGCGGACCCATCCTCGAGCAGCGACCCGACGTCCCCGAGGGCTGGGGCATCGCCATCGGCCACACCGCACGCATGGAACGCCCGGTCACCCTGCGCACCCCGCTCCGCGAAGCGTGGCGGGTCTCCAAGAACTTTCCCCTCGGCACGCTTCGCTTCCGCGGCAACGACGCCACCGTCGTCCTGCAGCGCAGCTTCGTCAGCATCAACCGGGCTGGCGCGCGGGCCGGTGACATCGTCGACGGGGTCCGCCTCATCGAGGAGGTGGGCGACCCCGCGCGCTTCGGAACCTGGGCCGCCACGCAGCGCAGCGCGTGGTCGGCACAGCAGTACGTGGGCGACAACGGCGACCTCTCCCAGATCCCGCGTGCGGCCCGCCTCGCCTTCGAAATGGCACTGAACGAAGAGGCCGAACGCCGCGCCCTCGAGGGAGAACTCGCGCTGCTCGAAGCCGCGTGGCGCGACGCCGAGGAGGTCGCCCGGATCGCCGACGGGTTGCTCGTTCCACCGGAGGTCGACACCAGGATGGACGCGCTGCGCGAGGCCCGCGATGGGCGCGGCGGGGCGTCCCCACCGGTATGATGCACCGATGACCCACCGACTCCGACACGCGCTGCGCGTCGCGGCCATCGCAGCAGCCGCGTCGCTCCCGGCCGCCGCGCAATCCCCCGACGCCGAGTGGCGCGACCTGTTCAACGGGCGCGACCTCGCGGGGTGGACCCCGAAGATCGTCGGGCACCCCCTGGGCGCCGACCCCCTGCGCACCTTCCGCGTCATCGACGGCGCGATCGCCGTGCGCTACGACCAGTACGAGGCACCATTCGCGGATCGGTTCGGGCATCTGTTCTTCGCGGAGCCCTTCGGCGACTACCATCTGCTCGTCGAGTATCGGTTCGTCGGAACGCAGGCCACGGGCGCGCCCGGATGGGCACTGCGCAACAGCGGCGCAATGCTGCACAGTCAACCGCCCGCGACCATGGGCCGCGCCCAGGACTTTCCCATCGCGATCGAGCTGCAGTTGCTCGGCGGACTCGGCGACGGACGCCCGCGGACCACGGGGAACATGTGCTCGCCCGGCACCGAGGTGGACATCGACGGCGCGCCCGTCCGCGGACACTGCCGCAACGCGCAGTCGCGCACCATCGACGGCGAACAGTGGGTGACGATGGAAGCCATCGTGCGCGGCCCCGCGATGCAGTTCATCATCGACGGCGACACGGTCCTGACGCTGCACAACGCCCGGATGGGCGGGGGGAACGTCTCGGGGCACGACCCCGCCGCGCTGGTCGAGGGCACCGTGCTGCGCTCGGGGTACATCGCCCTGCAGAGCGAAGGGCACCCCGTGGATTTCCGGCGCGTGCGGCTGCGGCTGCTGCGCTGACCGACGCTACAGGATCGGCCACCACCCGCGCATCACGTCGACGCCGAAGGTCCAGCGGCCGTCGCGGAGCCCGTGCGCCACGTCGAAGCGCACCACCCCCAGAAAGGGCTCCAGGCCGATGCCGAGGGCGGGGTACCAGCCCTGCCGCGCGCCGCGGATCCCGCGCGTCCCATCCACCCACAGGGCATGCGCAAAGGGCGCGAGCGTCGCCCGCCCCGGCATGGTGCCGTAGCGGCCAAGCGGCACCGGCACGAAGGGGATCTCGCGCTGCCACTCGACGCGCTGCGTGATCGCATGGCGCGCGACCCAGTCGTACGACGCATGGCCCGGCGTCGAGGTCGGACCGCCCAGCACGGCGAGGAACTGCGGGGCGCTCACGCCCGCACTCACGGCGGAGGCCGTCGACCGGAGCAGCACGGTCCCGTGCGACGACGTCCGCGTGTACTCGCCCCGCACGTCGATGCGTGCACCGCGCCCGTCCAGCTCGAACACCTGCACCTGTCCCGCCGCGAGCAGCAGCCCCCCGAACGGGCGGCGCTGGATCCCGTCGGCGATGACCGTGAGCGATCGCGCATCGCCCTCGGTGACCGGCAGCAGCGGCGGCACGCCCCGCGTGATCGCCGCCGGCCGGCGACGGTGCTCCTCGAACTCCGCGCGGGCCCGCAGCCGCACGCCCGCGTAGCGCCCGAAGTTCAGCTCCAGGCCAAGGGCACGCGCGTGATACGGGTCGCCGAGATCCGTGCCGAACAGTCCCGACGCCAGACTGTTGCGCACGCCACTGACCTCGGTGACCGCGCGGGCCTCGGACAGGTCGTCGCGCGCATAGAGCCGCATCGCCTGCCCATCCGCCAGCCCCAGCGACAGCCCCAGCTCGCCCTTCCAGCGGCTGTCGCCGACGCCGTAGCGCGCGCGCGCGTCACCCCACAGCGCCCCGCGCAGACGCGCCCGCCCCGCCAGCCCCAGCGCGAACCCCTCGGCGCGATTGAAGCGCAGCAGCTCGCTGACCGCCGGCGTGGTGAACGCCGCGCCCTGCGTGCGCTCGCGCAGGGAGCGCGCCACCAACTGCTCGGCCATCGCGGTCGCGCGCTCGACGTCCTCGCTGCGGATCGCGGCCACGTCGGCCGGGAGCGTCTCGAGAATGTTCCCCTCGAAGGCGTAGGCCCGCAGCGAATCGCGCGGCGCGAACGAGATCGCCGACCCGTAGAAGGTCTGCACGGGGATGCGCTGATCCAGGTCGTAGCAGCACACCTCCCAGCGACCGCGGATGATGCCACGCACGTCGATCTGCCACCACGTCGCCGCGCGCTGCACCTCGATCTGCTGCGAACGCGGCAACCAGTACTTGCCTTCGATCAACGCGTTGTCGAGCACCACCGCCAGGTGCTCGATGCGCTCGTCCAGGATGGCCGCACGCGTGAAGGTCAGTTCGAGCCGGACGATGTCGCCGGTGCTCGCGTCGAGGTAGGCACTGCCCGCCGCCCGGGGTTGCGTCGCATCCCGCGGCCGGAACAGCACCCGGTGCACGTCGATGCGCCCCTGCGCCGTGATGATCGCCAGCGAATCGCCGAGGGCGAAGTCGTAGGCGTCGAGCCCCGCCGCCGCGAAGGGATGCAGCACGTCGGCGATGTCCTTGCCGTCGCCCATCCGGATGCGGTCGGGAAAATTGCTCTGGACGATCCCGTAGCGATCCCGGTAGTACCCGATGTCGGACGGCAGCAGGGTCGTGTCCCGGAGGCCGACCACGATCTGCTTCGACGAGGCCGGCGGCGCCCAGAAGATCCGGACCGCGATCTGGTCCTGCTTGATCACCTTGGGCGGCAGGAGCGCCGTGTCGCCGACCTGCGCGAGGAAGGTCAGGTACCCCATCGCGCTCGAGCGGTACCCCAGCAGCGTGGAGTCCGTGAGCTGCTCCGTGCGCCGCAGCACCGCCCGCTCGGCGAGCCCCCGCGCGGCGGTCACGTTCCACTGCTGCGCCCCCAGCGCATCGCCGAACGCGAGTGCCAGCAGGATCGCCACGGGTTTGACGATGCTCATCGACGCAGGTCGTATACGATGTGCGCGAGCTCAGGGAGAAGGAGTCGTGTCAGCGCCAGCTCGACCGCCGCCTCCGACCCGGGCAACGAGACGATGAGCACACCGCGGGCGCTCCCGGCGACCGCTCGCGATAATACGGCGGCCGACCCGATCTGTTCCTGGAAGCTGACGAGGCGGAACAGTTCACCGAAGCCGGGGATCGTCCGCTCGAAGAGCGGGGTCACCGCCTCGATGGTCCGGTCGCGCGCGCTGAGGCCCGTCCCGCCGGTGAGAATCACGGCATCGACGAGGCCATCCTCGATCAGGCGCGCGACCGCTGCGCGGACCAGCGGCTCGTCGTTCGGGAACAGGGCATGGTGCAGCACGGTGTGCCCCGCCTCGGCGAGCAGCGTCCGGGCACGCGGCCCGGCGGTGTCGGTCGCGAGCGTGCGCGAGTCGCTGACCGTGAGCACCGCACAGCGCACCGGCGGACGAGCGGCGGCCGACCCGCGGTGCGCGGCCGGACCGTCCGGAAGTCCCATGGCGACTACTTCGCCCTGGCGCGCGCGCTGTCGATCAGTTCGAGGAGTCGGGCAATGGGCGCGACCCCTTCGAGCCGACCGATGTCCGCCGCCGACTCCGCCCCGTTGGGGATCGCGACGAAGGTCGGCGTCGCCTGCGCCTCGAAGTTGGTGGCGATCGAGAGATCCGAGAGGAT
>CAYSFN010000063.1:5891-14256 GCA_964430045.1 uncultured Gemmatimonadaceae bacterium | reverse complement strand
CTCCGGCGACATGTAGTGCGGTGTCCCCATGGCCCGCCCCTGCATGGTCAACCGCGGATGGAACTGCGCCGACGCGATCCCGAAGTCGGTGAGGACCGCGTGGCCGTCCTCGTCGAAGAGGATGTTGTCCGGCTTGACGTCGCGGTGCACGATCCCCTGGCGATGCGCATAGTCGAGCGCCATGGCGATCTGCGCGCCGATCGCCGCCACGCGCAGGGCGGGAACGACCGGAGTCGCCGTGAGCACCTCCGCCAGCGACCCGCCGCTCAGATACGGCAGCACGAGGTACACGACTTCGCCGACCTCGCCGTAGTCGATGATGTCCGCGATCGCCGGATGCTGCAGACGGCTCGCCGCCTCCGCCTCCCGCCGAAAGCGCTCGCGCATCTCGGCCTGCCGCGCCAGGTGCGTGTGCAGGACCTTGATCGCCAGGGGGCGCCGGAGCCGCGCGTGCCGGGCCACGTACACGTCCGCCATCCCACCCGACCCGATCCGCTTGACGATCGTGTAGCGGTTCCCCGTTGCCTGCCGCAGCGCGTTCACGTGCGCGTCGGGCGGACCGGCCGGTGCGACGCTCAGGACCGGCAGGACCTCCGCACACGCGTGACAGCTCCCCGCACCGCTGCGATTCCACACCCCGCAGGACGGGCAGAACATCAGCGCCGCCCCCGGGACGTCGGTCGCGCCGCAGGGGAGGTCGAGGACACCGCGGTCGGACTCATGCGGCGAAAGCTAGCCCAGGCGCCCTCGGCGACAAGCGATCAGCACAGCGCCCGCAAGTGCGTCACCACCGCCTGCCCCAGCCGGACCGGTACGTACCCCCCCTCGAGCACGCTGACCAGGCGCCCGCCACACCACTGCTCCGCCCGCTGCACCAGCGCCTCCGTGAGCAGGGTCACGTCCTCCAGCTCCAGCGTGAAGCCGCCCAGCGGATCGCCCGCCAGCGCGTCGAAGCCGGACGACACGAGGACCAGGTCCGGCGTCCAGCCCGTGGTCGACCGATCGACCGCGTCGAGCAGCGCACGGCGATACTCCGCCGCGGGCAGACCGGCGGCGAGAGGAACGTTGCGGATCGACCCGTGCGGCCCGCCGTCGTCGGCCGCTCCGGTCCCGGGGTACCACGGCCACTGGTGCATCGACACGAACCGCAGCTCCGCCTCGTCCTGCACCAGCGCCTGCGTCCCATTCCCGTGGTGCACGTCCCAGTCGACGATCAGCACCCGGTCCACCCCATGGCGCGCGCGCGCGTACCGGGCGCCCACGGCCACCGCACCGAACAGGCAGAACCCCATGCCCCCATCGCGCAGCGCGTGGTGCCCGGGCGGTCGCACCGCGCAGAAGCTCCGAGCGTTCGCGCCCGTCAGCGCGAGATCGATGCCGTCGAGGACCGCGCCCGCCGCCGCGGTCGCGGCGAGATGGGAGCCTTCGCTGACCACCGTGTCGGCGTCGAGTCGCCCGCCCCCCGCGCCCGCCATGCGTGCCACCTCGGCGACGTACCCCGCATCATGGGCGAGCACGAGTTCGGCGGCGCTCGCGTGCCGCGCCTCGCGGTGATCCAGCGCGTGGAAGAGCTCGGGATCGTCCCGCAGCGCGCGCGGGATCGCCGTGAGCCGCCCCACGTGCTCCGGATGCCCCCAGCCCGTGTCGTGCCGCCCGCAATCACTGTGCGAGATGAGCGAGACGCGACTCATCCCTCGCGCGTGGGCAGCCGCTCGCGGTGCATCACCAGCAGCGTCGCGCCGTTGACGACCCCCGCGTCGACCAGGGACACCGACTCGTCGACGATCTCCGCCCCACCATGCTTGGTCACGAACGCCTCATGGAAGTCCGCGGCGGGATCCAGGACGTCCAGCGCCCGCATCTTGACGCTCAGGACCGGCTCGTCGGGCGACACCCGGCACCGCACCGCGTCCCACGCGTGGAGGAGCTGCACCCGGATGACCCACGCCTCGGCGTCCGGCGCCGCGAGGTCGATGGTCCCCGCTCGCGCACGCCAACTGGTCACCGGAGGCACGGACGACTCCGGCGCGGCACTCATGATTCGGCTCCCGGAGGCGCCGCGACCGCGGCGGCGGGCGGCGGGTCAGCGACCGGCAGTGAGGCGAGGAAGCGCGCGACCTGCGCGTCGAAGAGGTACGACGACCCGCTCACCCGGGTCACGCCACCCGTCTCGTACACGCCGATCGCGACCTCTTCGCCGCCCTGCCCGCGGAGCACGAGATGCCGCGGACTCTCCTGTTCGACGAACGCCGCGTAGATCCCGCTGTGCGTGCCGAAAAAGCGCCTGGCACCAGCGAGCACGGCATCCGGCGCCAGCGAGGTGAAGACGTCCTGCAGGGTACGGCCGCGTTGATGATGGATCACGTGGGCTCCGTGGGCTCGAGCGCGCGCGACGCGCGCGGGCAAGGGTCGCTCGTGAAATGTAGCGGCGCGCGGCGCCCCGGTGCCATCGCACCGTCGTGGCGGCTGACCGCACCGGGAGGCGGGCGTTCCCCGCGCCCCGGGACTCACCCCAGCGAACGCTCCAACCCGTGCACGATCGCGGCAAAGTCCAGCGAGCGCCCCGCGACGCGCCGGGCCTGTTCATCCGCCAGCTCCTGCTGCCCCCAGCTGAACAATTCCTGCACCAGCCACGGCCCCGCCGACGGATTGCGCCACCAGTCGACGTCGAATCGCGCGGTCAGCGCGTCGCCCAGCACGCTTTGCAACTGCCACGCGCGGAGGTACCGCGACGCGTAGAACCGGGGGTCCACGTCGATGAACGCGTCCGCCGGATCGTAGCGGAAGGTCGTCGCGCCGCTCAGGATCTCGACATAGCGCTCCGGCAATGCCGACCACGACCACGTTCCGCCATGCAGGTCGAGCTCATAGAGCAGCTTGGCGCAGTAGCGGCGCAGGAACTGCAACTCTTCGAGCGCTGCCTGCCGCAGGTAGCGGGCCAGGCGCTCGCCCCGCAGCGGCGTATAGCGCTGCAACCAGCCGGCATCCTGCAGCCGGTGGTCGAACAGCATCGCATACCCCTCCGTCACGGAGTTGTCCCCCAGCCAGCGCGCCTCGAAGGGCAGCGCAGGGTCCATGTGGGCAAAGTGCAGCGCGTGCCCCAGCTCGTGGAGCAGCGTCTGCCAGTCGCCCTGTCCACCGTGCGGGCGCAGCACGAGGTACACCTCGTCGGGAATGCGGACCGGGTTGCAGAATGCCCGCGCGCGCTTCCCCTCCCGCTCGCCCACGTCGTAGATCACCCGTCCGTCGGCATCGGGGCTGAGGCCCATCTCGGTGACCTGGCGCCGCACCTCGCGCTCCATCGCCTCGCCACGGAAGACGTCGTCGAACTCGCGCGCCCGCAGCAGGGCCAGCGCATCCGCGCGCGTCGCGTCGCCCGGCGTGATCCCCAACCCGTCGCGCAGGGCCCGCGGCAGGACGTCGTCCCACATCGCCTGCGTGTCGCGCAGAAAGGCGCGGCACTGGTCCGCGAGTGCTCCCAGGGCCACGCCACTCAGGCGTTCGAAGGTCGGGATGTAGCCCTCGGCCAGGCCCAGTCGCTCCACGGACTCGCGCTCGTGCTGCAGGAGCTCCTGCCGCAGCGGGGCCAGCCCCGTCGCCACGGCGGCGGCGCGCGCGGACTCCAGGGCCAGCCGCTCCGCACGGTCGGTGGCATTGGCGATCTCGATCGCCACGCGCTGATACGGGAGCACCCGCCCACCCGGGAGCGTCACCGTGGTCTGGGCCTCCCACGCGATCACGCGCTCTTCCAATGGCGCCGCCGCGCGCGCCACCTGCACTTCGACCAACGACTCCAGCAGCATCCGCGCGGCGCGTGCGTCGTCGCCACCGGCGACGAACAGCTCGCGCGCCGCCGCCAGCGCGTCGTCACTCGTGGCCGCCGCGTGCCGTGCGTAGATCGGCTGCAGGGCGGCCTCGCGCGTGAAGCCTGCGTGCGCCGCGTAGTACTCGCGCGCCAGCTCCTGGTGCAACGCCTCGCCCATCCCCCGGAGCGACGCCAGCACGCTCCCCCCGTCACCGCGCACGGTCATGCGCCGGCCAACCGCGCCTCAGCCGTCGCGTGACCGGCCTCCAGATAGTCGCGCAGCACCTGTCCGACCCGCGAGACGTCGACGCGGATCTGCTGCAGGTCGTCGCGAAAGCGGATCGTCACGGTCCCATCGGTCACCGAGGACCCGTCGACCGTGATCCCGAACGGCGTGCCCACCTCGTCCTGCCGGCGGTAGCGGCGGCCGATCGCGCCGCTCTCGTCCGGGAACAGCTTGTACGTCCGCCGCAGCTCCGCGGCCAGCCGGTCGGCCATCTCGGGCATCCCGTCCTTCTTGGTCAGCGGGAAGATGCCCGCCGTGATCGGGGCCAGTTGCGGGTGCAGGCCCAGCACGACGCGCCCCTCCGCCTCGCCCTCCACGGCCTCCTCGCGGTAGCCGTTGACCAGCAGCGCCAGCAGCGTGCGGTTGGGCCCGCACGCGGTCTCGATCACGTACGGCAGGTACCGCTTGTTGTTGGCCTGATCCACGTACTCCAGCCGTTTGCCGCTGAACTCCTGGTGCTTGCCCAGGTCGAAGTCGCCGCGATTGTGGATCCCCTCGATCTCCTGGAAACCCAGGGTCCCGCCGAAGTCGAACTCGATGTCGAACGCCGCGCGTGCGTAGTGCGCCAGCTCGTCCGGGCCGTGCACGTGATACTGCAACCGCGCCGGCGCGAGCCCCAGGCTCTGGTGCCACGCCATCCGCTCCGCCTTCCAGCGCTCGAAGTGCTCCATGTCGGTGCCCGGCTCGACGAAGAACTGCATCTCCATCTGCTCGAACTCGCGCGTCCGGAAGATGAAGTTCCCCGGGGTGATCTCGTTGCGGAACGCCTTCCCGATCTGCGCGATGCCGAACGGAACCTTCTGCCGCGTGGACTGCTGCACGTTGAGGAAATTCACGTACGACCCCTGCGCCGTCTCCGGCCGCAGATAGATGGTCGCCGAGGAGTCCTCCACGGCTCCCATCTGCGTCTTGAACATCAGGTTGAACTGCCGCGCCTCGGTCAGGTCGCACTCGCCATGCTCGCCCGGCTGCCTGGACGGCTTCCGGCCGCACGCCGCGTCCTGCATCTTGTCGGCGCGAAAACGCCCCTTGCAGGTCTTGCAGTCCACCAGCGGGTCCACGAAACCGCCCACGTGCCCCGACGCCTCCCACACGCGCGGATGCATGAGGATGGCCGAGTCCAGGCCCTCGATGTCGTCGCGGGTGCGGACCATCGCGTGCCACCACTTCTCCTGCAGATTGCGCTTCAGCGCGACCCCGAGCGGCCCGTAGTCCCACACGGACCCCAGGCCACCGTAGATCTCGGAGGACTGGAAGATGAACCCGCGCCGCTTGGCGAGGGAGACGAGCTTCTCGAGGATATCGGGTGATCCGGACATGGCTGACACGTGACGATGGGTGATGACTGCTGCGTGTGCTGCGGTCCCTGCGGTCCTAGGCGCGCAACCCGCGCTCGAGGATCTGATCGCGCCGCGTGCCGACCGACACGTAGCGGATCGGTGCCTCGCTCAGCTCCTCGATGCGGTCGAGGTACGCGCGGGCCGCCGCCGGCAGATCCTCCAGCTTCCGGGCACCGCCGGTGTCCGCGCGCCAGCCGGCGAACCACTCGTAGCGCGGCTTGATGCCGTCCAGCACCGCGATGTCGCCGGGGAAGTGCTCCACCACCTCGCCGTCGATCTCGTAGCCCGTGCACAGGGCCAGCCGATCCAGCGTGTCCAGCACGTCGAGCTTGGTGACCGCCAGTTCCGTGAGGCCGTTCACCCGCACCGCGTAGCGCACGACCACGCCGTCGAACCAGCCACAGCGACGCGGTCGGCCGGTGGTCGCCCCGAACTCGTTGCCCAGCTTGCGCACCAGCTCGCCCATCGGCTCGTCGAACTCCGTCGGCAGGGGCCCCGAGCCCACGCGCGTGGTGTAGGCCTTGACCACCCCCAGTGCCGCGTCGATCGTGCGCGGACCGATGCCCACGCCGATGGCCGCACCGCCCGCCGTCGTCGACGACGAGGTCACGAACGGGTACGTGCCGTGATCCACGTCGAGCAGCGACCCCTGCGCGCCTTCGAGCAGGATCGCCTTGCCGCCCTTCTGCGCATGATGCACCGCCAGCCCGACGTCCGTGGCCACGCTCAGCAACCGCGGCGCGATGCGCGACAGCTTGTTCAGCGTGAACGCCGCGTCCGCGCGCTTCTCCGAGCCGAAGCCCTGCAGCAACTGGTTCGCGTGCGCGCAGCCCGCCTCGACCAGCGCACGCAGGCGCTGCGGATGCCGCACATCCATCACGCGCACGCCACGCCGCGCCACCTTGTCCTCGTACGCGGGGCCGATCCCGCGCCCCGTGGTCCCGATCGCCTTGCTCGCCGCGCTCTCCTTGTCCACCAGCTTGTGGTAGGGCATCACCAGGTGCGCGCGGTCGCTCACGAACAGCCGCCCCTCCACCTGCACGCCGTCGGCCACCAGGCCGTCCAGCTCCTCGAACAGGTTCTCGGGGTCCAGCACCACCCCGTTCCCGATCGCACAGACCGTCCCCGGGTGCAGGATGCCGCTGGGCACCTGGTGCAGCACCGTCGAATCGTCGCCGATGTGCACGGTGTGCCCCGCGTTCGCGCCACCCTGGTAGCGCACGACCCAGTCGGCGCGCTCCGCGAGCACGTCCACCAGCTTGCCCTTCCCTTCGTCGCCCCACTGGGCGCCGACGACCACCAGCGTGCGCGTCTGCGTATCGAACATCGGAGTCCTGTCCCGGAAGATCTCTCACCAGCGCGTCCGGCAGACGCGCAAAAAAGGCCCGCGAGCGTGCCGCTGGGCCTTTAGTGCAATCTACCACCCGCGAGCCCACCCCGCTACGCGTGGGGACACCCTGCCGCGCCCCCTCAGGGGCCGAGCACGCCCGACCGGCGGAGCAGGTCCGTCACCGTCGCCGAGTCACTCGCCGGGAGCCCCTGCAGCGGCGCACGCACCGGACCGCCGACAAGCCCGACCGCGTCGTACGCGGCCTTGACGCCGGCGATCCCGAGCCTGGCAACGATCTCCATGGCCAGCGGCGTCAGCGTGGCCTGCGCCTGCTCCGCGGCCGCCGCGTCGCCCGCGTGGAACTCCCGGAGCACGGCCAGCGACAGCGCCGGCGCGTAGGCGCTCACCGCGAGGATGCCGCCACGCGCACCCGCACGCAGCGCCGCGAGGAACTGCGCCCCGTTCCCGGTCAGCACCGTGAAGCGGTCGCCCTGGCTGGCCAGGAACCCCGCCAGCTGCACCGGGTCGCCCGAGGAATCCTTGATGCCGACGATGTTCGCGTGCGTGGCCAACCGCGCGACCAGGGCGGCGGAGAGCGCGAAGTGCATGTACTTGGGGATCGAGTACAGCACGACCGGGATCGGGCTCGCCTCGGCCACGGCGAGGTAGTGCGCCTCCAGCGCGGCGTCGGTCATCGCCCCCGCCCCGAAGTAGTGCGGAGCGACGCACAGCGCCGCGTCGGCCCCGGCGGACGCGGCGGCCCGCGTACGGGCGATCGTCTGCCGCGTGGACTCCGCGCCCACGCCCATCAGCACCGGCCCGTTCGGCACCGCCGCCCGAACAGCCGTCAGCAACGCCGTCCGCTCGTCATCCTCGAGCATGGGCGCCTCGCCCGTCGACCCCGCGACGACGATGCCCGTCAGCCCGGCGGCGATGAGCGCGCGGCTCGTCTCCGCCGCAGCGGCCGTGTCCACGTCCCCGTCCGCGCGGAACGGCGTGATGATCGGCGCAAACACCCCGGCAAGCAGAACCGTCACTGACCTGTTCCTCCAAGAAAGTCGTAGCCACCGCCGAACCCGGATGTCCCGGCATCCGGTGCCCCGGACGGCGGGGTGATGGACGCCGTTGATCGGGCCGCCGCCGCCGCAGGGGCCGCCGCACTCGCCGGACCGCGGCGGAACATCCGCATCTGCAGCTCGAAGTCCGAAGGCCGCGTGGAGGCGGCCAGCGCGACCTCGTACTGGACCGACCCACTCGACACGAGGTCCATCAGATGCTGATCGAAGGTCTGCATCCCATACTGTTCACGCCCCTCAGCGATGTAGTCGCGGATCTCGCCGATGCGCGTCCCCTCGAGGATCAGTTCCCGGATGGTCGGCGTATTGATCATCACCTCGCAGGCCGGGACGCGGCCGTGGCCGTCGGCCCGCGGCAGCAGGCGCTGCGAGACGACGGCCTGCAGGGACTCCGCCAGGCGGATGCGCACCACGTCCTGCTCCTCCGGCGGGAACATCGCCATGACCCGCATGATGGTGCTCTGCGCGTCCGGCGTGTGCAGCGTCGAGATCAGCAAGTGCCCGGTCTCGGCGGCCTTCATCGCGGTG
>CAYSFN010000063.1:0-5881 GCA_964430045.1 uncultured Gemmatimonadaceae bacterium | reverse complement strand
CGATCGGATTCTCGAGCGTGACGATGTGCTTGCTCTGCCGCCCGTTGATCCGGTTGATGAGCGCCGCCATCGTGCTCGACTTGCCGGAGCCCGTCACGCCCGTCACCAGCACCATGCCCCGCTCGGCCTCGGCGATCTTCGACAGCGCCGACGGGAGCCCCAGCCCCTCGAAGGTCGGCACCTCGAAGGGAATCACGCGCATCACAATCATGAAGCTCGAGCGCTGCCGCAGGATGTTCACCCGGAACCGCCCGATGCCCGGAGCGCCCCACGAACAGTCGTAATCCTTCAACTGGTCGATGCGCGCCCGGTCCTCCTCGTTGGCGATCAGGCGCAACGCGATCTGCGTCGTCTGCTCCGGCGACAGCGCCTGACGGGTGAGCGCCACGAGCTTGCCGTCGATGCGGGCGCGGAACACGTCCCCCGCCTTGATATGCAGGTCGGAGGCGCCACGATCCACCGCCGCCTTGATGATCTTCTCCATCAGTACCCCGCGTCCTTGTCGACCACGTTGCGCAGGGATTCGCCACGAACGTAGCGCCCCCAGTTCTCGAAGAATAGCGCCGACTCGCGCTCCCAGAAGCGGCGCGGCGTCACCGCCGAGATATGCGGGGTCCCCAGCAGGTTGGGAAGGTGCCAGAGCGGGGAGTCGGCCGCCAGCGGCTCCGGGTCGAACACGTCGAGGACCGCGCCCCGCAGGCGCCCGTCGGCCAGCCGTGCCGCGAGCGCGGCGGCGTCGACCAACCCCCCGCGCGCCACGTTCACCACCACGGCGTGTGCCGGGAGCAGGTCGAGCCGGGCGGCGGTCAGCAGCCCGGCCGTGGCCGGCGTCGCGGGCGCCGCGAGCACCACGGCGTCGCAGCGCGGGAGCGCGGCGTCCAGCCCGTCGAGGCCCACGACCTGCGCGAAGCCCGCCGGCGCACCGAGCGTGGCGCGCCGGCGGACGCCCACGCAGCGGGCGCCGAGGGCCTGCAGCCGCGTCGCCACCGCCGTGCCGATCCCGCCGGTGCCCACGATCAGCACCGCACTCTCCCCAACCTCGCGGACGGGGGTCGCGGCGTCGGTCCAGAAGTCGCGGGACCAGTGCGCCGCCGCCTGCTGTCGCTGCGACACGTCGAGCCCGCGCCAGAAATGCAGCAACCCCGCCAGGACGTACTCGGCCATCGGCACCGCGTGGATGCCCGCCGAGTTGGTGAGCACCACGTCGCTGCCCCGCATGGCCGCGTGCAACGTCGCCCCCACGCCGGCCGTGGCGGTGTGGACCCAGCGCAGCATCGGTGCCGCGCGCAGCAGTTGCTCCGGAACGCCGTACCCGAAGTACACCTCGGCCTCGCGGACGGCGGCCAGCGCGTCGGGCGTCGGCGGCTGTCCGCCATCGCCGTCGCTCACGGTGTCCGTGGTCACGATGACGACCTCCCAGCCCGGCGGCGCCGACGCCACGAGTCGTGCCTCGAGCGACTCGGGAATACGCCACACGCGCGCCTCCGAACGCAGATCCACGACCAGGCGGCGGCGCACCCTCGCAGTATCGGTGGTCACCGTGGCACGGCTCAGTCGAGTCCCATCAGCAGGCGCGTCTCACGCATCGTCTCCCGCGCGACGGCGCGCGCCCGCTCGGCGCCCGCGGCAAGCACCTCGTGCACGGTGGCCGGCTCGGCGGTCAGCGCCGCGGCACGACGGCGGATCGGCGCCAGCTCGGCGTCCATGTGCGTGTGCAGCACCCGCTTGCACTCGATGCACCCCCACGCGGCGCTCCGGCAATTCGCGGCGACCTCCTCCTGCACCGCCGCCGGGGAGAACGCCTTGTGCAGCGTGTACATGTTGCACACGTCCGGGTTGCCCGGGTCGGTCTTGCGCAGACGCGCCGGGTCGGTCTTGGCCGGCCGCAGCTTGTCCCAGATCTCGTCGGCTGACGCGAGCAGGGGCACCGTGTTCCCCAGCGACTTCGACATCTTGGCCTCGCCATCGAGCCCCATGATCCGGCTGGTCGGCGTGAGCCGGGGCTTGGGCTCGGGGAAGAACGGCGTGTCGGCCGCAAAGCGCGCATTCCAGCGCCGGGCGATCTCGCGTGAGAGCTCCAGGTGCTGCACCTGGTCCTCACCCACGGGGACGAGATCGGCGCGGTAGAGGAGGATGTCGGCGGCCTGCAGCACCGGATAGTTGAACAAGCCTGCGGCGATGCTCTCCTGCCGCCCCGACTTCTCCTTGAACTGCGTCTGCCGCTCCAGTTCGCCGAGCGGTGTGACCGTGTTGAAGATCCAGGCCAGCTCGGTATGTTCCGGCACAGTGGACTGCACGAACAGCGTGGCGCGCGCCGGGTCGATGCCGGACGCCAAGAGCGAGACCGCCATCTCGACGGTGCGCTGCTTGAGCACCGCGGGCTCGTACGGCACCGTGATCGCGTGGTAGTTCACGATGCAGAAGAAGGTCTCGAACTGCGACTGCAACTGCACCCAGTTCCGCACGGCCCCGAGGTAGTTGCCAATGTGCAACTCGCCCGACGGCTGGATTCCGCTGAAGATCCTTGGCATCATCCTAAACTAGGCCCTTGATGACCCACTCGGCAGTTGGCGCCCGGGACGCTGCGGCACTCACCACCCTCGCGGTCCGTGCGGCGGAGGCGGCCGCCGCCGTCATCCGGGAGGCCGCGCCGCGCTGGCGTGACATCGTCTGGCGGCACAAGTCGGCGTTCGACTTCGTCTCCGGGGTGGACCTCGCGGCGGAGCAGGTGGCGATGGCGGTGTTCCGACGCGCGATGCCCGACGTGCGGTTCCTGGCCGAGGAGACGGCGGCATCGATCACACCGGAGGAACGTGACCGCGGCGTGACCGTGGTGCTCGACCCGCTGGACGGCACCACGAACTTCCTGCACGGGGTGCCGGAGTATGCGGTCTCCATCGGCGTGCTGGTCGACGGCACCCTCACGTCGGGCGTGGTCCTCAACGTGCCGCGGAACGCCTGCTACCGCGCAACCGTGGGTGCTGGTGCGTGGTGCGACGATGCGCGGCTGCACGTCTCCAGCATTGCGGAGCCTGCCAACGCGCTGATCGGCACCGGCTTCCCCTTCAAGGACCCGGCCGACATCCCGCGCTACCACGCCGAGATGGCGGCGGTGATGACCGCCACCAGCGGCCTCCGGCGCCCGGGGGCCGCCAGCATCGATCTGGCGTGGGTGGCCTCGGGTCACTTCGACGGCTTCTGGGAGCCCGTCCTGAACCCATGGGACGTGGCGGCGGGCATCCTGCTCGTCCGCGAGGCCGGTGGCGTGTGCACCGACTACGAGGGTGCGCCGTCGGTCGCCGCCGTCTCGTCGATCGTGGCGGGCAACGCCGTGCTGCAGCCGTGGCTGCTGGCGACCTTGGACGCCGCCCGGGCGCGCTACGACAGCGAACACCAAGGGCCGGCGTGATGTCCGCGACAGCCGGTGCGCAGGCACCACGCGACGCCGACGCGGCATCTGCCGCAGTGCCACTGGTCGAGCTCGTGCCGAACATGTCCACCGCGGACCCCGAGGTGGTCGAGGCGCTGCAGGACGCCTTGCAACGCGCGGGCGCACGCGTGCTCGACCACAGCTCGGATCGCTGGCACAACCGCAGCGTCATCACGGCTGCCGTCTCGCCGACGGCGGCGGTGTCGGCCGCGGCAGCGCTCATGGCGTCCGCCCGCGCACTGATCGACATGCGCCACCACCACGGCGTGCATCCACGGATCGGCGCGGTGGACGTGCTGCCCTTCGTGCCGCTGCGCGGCGTGACCATGGCCGACTGTGTCGCGCTGGCACGGGACTGCGCACAGCGCATCGCGGCCGACTTCGACGTCCCGGTCTACCTCTACGAGCGTGCGGCCCATCGCCCGGACCGCGTCGCCCTGGCGGACATCCGGCGCGGCGGTCTCGAAGCGCTGCGGGTCGCGATCCACAGCGACCCGTCCCGCCGGCCCGACGCGGGCCCCTCGCGCATGCATCCGACCCTCGGCGCTGTCGCGATCGGGGCGCGCGACCTGCTCGTGGCGTTCAATGTGTTCGTCGGGCCGGCCGATCAGCTTCCGGCCGCACGGGCCATCGCGCGCGCGGTGCGCGCCAGCAACGGCGGACTGCCCGGCCTCAAGGCCATCGCCGTCGAGGTCGCCGGGCAGGCACAGGTCAGCATGAACCTGGTCGACCTCACCCGCATGTCACTGGAGCAGGCCTACGCGGCGGTGGCGCAGCACGCGGCGGCCCGGGGCCTGACCGCAGGGCGCGGCGAGTTGATCGGACTCGTGCCGGCGCGCAGGTGTTCGCAGGAAGCCTGCGCGATCCCGGGGCTTGCATCGCTGCGCGAGCGGGTGCTCGAGGACCGACTACGGCTCGCGGGCTTGTAGCCGCCCGCCTACCCCCCCTGCTCGCGCGTCAGCACCCAGGGCCCGTCAGCCGTGATCGCCACACTGTGCTCGAAGTGCGCCGACCACTTGCCGTCGGCGGTGACCACCGTCCACTTGTCACGCAGTGTGCGCGTACTGCCCGTGCCCTGGCAGACCATCGGCTCCACCGCCAGCGTCATGCCCGGCACCAGCCGCGGCCCGCGCTTGGGCTTGCCATCGTTCGGCACCTGCGGGTCGCCGTGCGGCGAGTATCCCACATAGTGGCCCACGAGGTCGACGGCGGTCGAGTACCCCTCGGCCGCCACGCAGGCCCCGATCGCGTGCCCGATGTCGCCGATGTGGTTGCCGACCACCATGGCCGCGATGCCGCGCTCCAGCGATTCCCGCGTCACGTCCAGCAGCCGCTGCGACTCGGCGCTGATCTCGCCCACGCCAACGGTGATCGCGGCGTCCGTGAACAGCCCCTCGAACTTGACCCCGAAGTCCAGGCTCACGATGTCGCCCTCGCGCAGGATCTTCCTGGGCGAGGGAATGCCGTGCACGATCTCCTCATTGACCGAGATGCACACGCTGCCCGGAAAGCCGTAGAGCCCCTTGAAGGCCGGCGTCGCGCCGTGGTGCGAGCGCAGAAAGTCCTCGCCGATCTTGTCGATCGCAGCCGTGCTCACCCCGGGTGCCACGGCGGCGGCCAGCACGCGGTGCGTCGCGGCGAGGAGACGGCCCCCCTCGGCCATCACCTCGAGCTCGCGCGTGGACTTCAGCTGCATCACGCTGCGAGCGCAGCGTGGACGCGCGCGGCGACCTCGTCGAGGGTCCCGACCGCGTTCACGCTGGCCACGCGCGGTCCGTTGGCCTCGTACCACGCCTTGACCGGCGCCGTCTGCTCCTCGTAGACCTCGATCCGGCGGCGGATCGCGGCCGGCTCGTCGTCGGCACGGCGCACCAGCGCCGTCCCGCAGTGGGGGCAGGGCGTCCCCGGTTCGAGACCCATGTGCGGGCTCTGATCCTGCGGGCAGGTCGTGCGCGCGGACAGCCGCTTGACCAGTTCGTCGGTGTCGACGTCGAAGGACAGCACCACGTCCAGCGACTTGCCGACGGACGCCAAGGCATCACGCAGCCCCTCGGCCTGGGCCGTGGTCCGCACGACCCCATCGAGGATCGCGCCACGCGCCGCCTCCGGCGCGTTCAGCGCGTCGCGCATGATGCCGAGGATCACGTCGTCGGGGACGAGGTCCCCACGCTCCATCGCCGCCTTGGCTGCAAGGCCCAGCGGCGTTCCCGCCTTCACCGCGGCGCGGAGCACGTCGCCGGTGGCAATCTTCGGGACGCCCAGGGAGAGCGCCATGCGCTCTCCCTGAGTCCCCTTTCCCGCACCCGGCGGACCGAACAGGACGATCAGCATTCGTGTTCCCCGCAGGCGATGGCTAGAAGCCGGTCGTCGTCTGCCGGCCGCGGAACTTCACGCGGCCCTTCTTCATGAAGCCGTCGTACTTGCGGAGCAGCAGGTGCTGCTGCATCTGCG
>CAYSFN010000062.1:461-14385 GCA_964430045.1 uncultured Gemmatimonadaceae bacterium | reverse complement strand
CCGAGGCCATGAGGATCTGCGTCGGCCAGCGCCCGTTGCACAGCGAGAAATTGTTGGTGATGATCGCCACCAGGCGCTCGCGGGGGCTGTCGATGACCCGCGTGGCCACGACTCCCGCCGCGTTGCAGCCGAACCCCATGCACATCGTGAGGGCCTGCTTGCCGTGCGCCCCCACGCGCCGGAACAGCGCGTCGAGATTGAAGGCCACACGCGGCAGGTAGCCGAAGTCCTCCAGCAGCGTGAACAGCGGGAAGAAGATCGCCATGGGCGGCAGCATCACCGCGACCACCCACGCGGTCCCGAGGTACACGCCGTCGATCAGCAGACCGCGCGCGAACGCCGGCACGCCCAGCCAGAGCGCCGCCTCCTGCAACCACGGGTGCACGGTGTCGAGCAGGATCGACGCCAGGAAGGCCGACGGCACGTTCGAGCCGGCGATCGTCATCCAGAACACCACGCCGAGCAGGAGGACCATCAGCGGGAAGCCGGTGACACGGCTCGTGAGCCAGCGGTCCAGGGTCGCGTCGAAGGTCGCCCGCAGACGCCGGATGCTGCCGCCCTGCGCGACACGCGCGATGTGCTCCGCCGAAGCGTAGATGCCCTCGGTGATCAGATCGTTGAAGTCCGCCGGCAGGCGCCAGCGGGCGTCGCTCGCTGCACGGCGCACGGCCGTCGCGTCGGCAGGCAGCGCAGCCTCCACGCGCGCGTCGCCCTGGAGCAATCGCAGCGCGACCCAGCGCGCGTTCTCGCGCGCCGGATCGGCAGTGCGCACCGCCGCCTCGACCTCGGCGATCAGGACTTCCACGGCGGGAGCATGGCGCATGGCGCGGAACGGCGCGGTCGTCGTCACCCCGCGGGCCATGGCGTCGATCGCCGCACGCAGTTCCGCGATGCCCACGCCCTGCCGCGCGGACGCCGTGATCACCGGCACCCCGAGTTCGCGGCTGAGGATCGCCGGGTCGATGGCAATGCCGTGGCGGCGCGCCTCGTCCATCAGATTCAGGCAGACCACCACGCGCGAGGTGATCGACAGCACCTGGAGCGCGAGGTTCAGGTTGCGTTCGAGGCGCGTGGCGTCGAGGACGATCACCGTGACGTCGGGGTCGCCGAACAGCAGCATGTCGCGCGCGACCTCTTCGTCGGCACTCGCCGCCTGCAGCGAATAGGTCCCGGGCAGGTCGACGAGCCGGAACCGCGTGGCGCCCACGGTGAACGCCCCCTCGGCCCGCGCGACGGTCTTGCCGGGCCAGTTCCCGGTGTGCTGCCGCAGCCCGGTCAGCGCATTGAAGACCGTGCTCTTGCCGGTGTTCGGGTTGCCCGCCAGGGCGACGACGTAGTCGGCCTTCGCGGAGCGCGCTTCGAGCTGCACCAGCGGCGTGTCGCGTGCGAGCGCGCGGCCGCGAAAGGTCACGGGGCTCATGCGGAACGCTCCGCGGGCTCGGCGTCCGCCGCGAGCTCGATCCACTGCGCCTGCTGGCGGCGCAGCGCGATCAGCGCGCCGCGGATGTCATAGGCGACGGGGTCGCCCCCGGCACTGCGGAGGACGGCGGTGATCCACGTCCCCGGCACGACGCCGAGGTCGAGCAGCCGGCGACGCTGCGCGCCGGCGCAGGCCAGCGTGAGCCGCGCGACGCGGGCGGACTCCCCGGGCTGGAGCGACGCCAGCGTGCGCACCTTGCCCTGCGGGATCGCGACCGTGCGACGCACGCTGACGGCCGACTCGAGCAGACGCGGCAGGCGCAGGGCGGCCCCGTCGAACTCCAGGTGCATCTCCGTGGCGTCGCGCGCCCGCACGACGATCGTACCGCCCAGCGCGACGCCCGCCTGTTCGAGCGCCACGAAGACCTCGGCCGGCTCGTCCTCGATGTGCACGATGGTCCCGGGCTCACCGGTCCGAAGCTCCCCGAGCAGGATCACCGGCGCATTCGGCAGTTCGCCCGCGGCCGTGGGGATGGGGTCGCCATGCGGGTCGAAGCGTGGATCCCCGAGCCGCGTGGCCAGGGCCTCGGCCTCGTCGACCGTGAGGTCGTGCTCCGCCTCTTCAGCGAGGGCGTGCCACTCGGCCGGCGCGACGCCGGTGTGGTCGGCGAGATAGCGCTCCAGGAGCCGGTGCGCACGCACCAGCCGGAGCGCGTCGCGGCGGCCGGACTCGGTGAGTGCGAAGCCGACGCCGCTGGTGGTCACCAGGCCGCGCGCGACCAGCGTCGTGAGCAGTTGCCGTGCGCGCGGTGGCCGGACCTCCAGGGCGCCGGCGAGCGCCTCGACGCGCACCACGGAGCCGTCCGCGCCCGCGTGGAAGAGATACTTCACGGCGTCCTCGGTGCGGACGCGCTCCGTGAGCCGGAGGAGCCGCCGCACGCGCGCCACGATGCCCGTGCGGGGCCATCCCAGCGCGGCCACCGCGAGGGCGAACGCGACGAAGGCGATGAGTGCTGCCGCAGGATCGATCATCGTGCGGACCGCGCCGCGCGGCGGGTCCGGAGCTTGCGTAGTGCCATATCATAAGTTTAGTTACTCCTAACTTTAATGCAAGTCCTTCCGTAATATCGGCCACGACCGTCCCCAACGATGCTGCTCCCCTTTGCCGTCCTTGCCGTCCTCCAGAGTGGGACCACCGACACCCTGCCCGTGCCGGTGCGGATCGGCGGGATCGAGATCCGCGCCTCCATCGACTCCGTCGCGCGCCGCGCCGTGCAGCCGGTCGTCCTGCTCGACGGCGCCGCGCTGCGCACGCAGCAGGCCCCCTCGCTCGGCGAGACGCTCGCCGGCCTGGCGGGCATGCGCTCGATGTCGATGACCACGGGCATCGGCAAGCCCGTCATCCGCGGCCTGCATTCCACCCGCATCGTGACCCTCGACGGCGGGCAGCGCGTCGAGACGCAGCAGTGGGGCGCCGACCACGCCCCCAACGTCGAAACCATGGGCGCGGACCGCATCGAGGTCGTCAAGGGACCGTCGTCCGTGCGCTATGGCTCGGACGCGATCGGCGGGGTGATCAACGTCGTGCGCCGTCCGCTGCTCGATGCGCGCGACCTGGACGGCTGGCTCGCCGAGCGGAGCGTTGCCCTGGCGTACAACAGCGGCATCGGCGGCTCGGACGCGACGCTGGGGCTGGACCTCGCGCGCGGGCGGGGAGCGCTTCGCGGCACGCTCACGGGCCGGACCTCGGATGCAATGCGCACCCCCGGCGGCGCCCTGCCGAACACTGACAGTCGCGCGGTCAACGGCGAGCTGGCGGCAACATGGCGCGCCTCGCGCCTCAGCGCCGAGTTCACGGCCGCCGGACGCGAGGAGCGCATCGGCATCTTCGACGACACCGTGACGGCGCCGGACTTCGCGGGGTTCCAGCGCATCTCGACCGACCGCGCCCGGCTGGTCCTGCGCGCACCGGTGCGCCACGGCACGCTCGAGGCCACGGCCGGCTGGGAGCGGAACTACCGGCGCGAGTACGATCCCGGCCTCGCCCCCGGCGTGGCGCTCGGACTCGCCGCGACCACGCGCACGGCGCTCGTGGAATGGCATCATCCGCTGGGGGATCGCTGGCGCGGCACCGCGGGGATGTTCGCGATGCACGGCCGCTTCGACAAGCGCGGGTCGCAGACCTTGATCCCCAGCAGCACCACCGAGGACCTCGCGGCCTACCTCACCCAGTCCGCCGACTACGGCCGCCTCGCGCTCTCCGTCGGCGCGCGCTATGACCGGCGCGCCCTGCACGCGGCGGAGGACGCCGTCCTCGACCTCGACGCCCAGCAGCGCCGCTTCGACGCCGTCACCGGCAGCGTCGGCGCGTCCTACGCGCTCCACCAGCACGTCGTGCTCGCCGTGAACGTCGGGCGCGGGTTCCGGGCACCGACGTCGTCCGACCTGTTCGCCAACGGCTTCCACGAGGGGACCCGTGCCTACGAGCGTGGCGACCCGTCGCTCAGGGTCGAGACCTCGCTGAGCACGGATGTCTCGGTGCGCGTGGCGCAGGGCCCGCTGCGTGCGGAACTGTCGGTGTACGACAACCGCATCGCCGACTACATCTACCTGCGTCCCACGGGCAGCGGGGGCTTCCTGTTCGACTCGCTGGCCGTGGTGCAGGGCGACGCCACGCTGCGGGGGGTCGAGTTCAGCGGGCGCTGGCGCGTGGCCCGCGCCCTCGAGCTGTCGAGCACGGCGGATTACGGCACGGGCACGAACACCGCGACGGGACTCCCGTTGAACTTCATGCCGCCGCTGCGCGTCGCCGGCACGGCCCAGGTCACGCTGCCCACGGCGGGTGCGGTCCTGCGACCCCAGGTGGCGGTGGTCGCGGAGCACAACGCCCGGCAGTCCCGCCTGGAGCCCCGCGACGTCGCGACCTCGGCGTACACGCTGCTGCACCTCCGCAGTGGCGCCGCCCTGTCCCTCGGGGGGCGCATCCTCCAGCTCGACCTCGACGTCCGGAACGCGCTCGACCGTCGCTACCGCGACCACCTGTCCCGTTACAAGGAGTTCGCCGATGCCGTGGGCCGGGCGGTCGTGGTGCGGGTGACCACCCGCTGGTAGCCCCTCCGGGGTGCGGGCGCAGCACGGCCCGCGCCGGGGGCCACTAGATTCCACCCCATATGTCGACTCTCCTGCTCGTCATCGGGCTGTCGCTTGCACTGTCGTTCATCTGCTCGGTGCTCGAAGCCGTCCTGTTGTCGGTGACGCACGGGTACGTCGGACTGCTCGAGGAACGCGACGACCCGGCGGCGGCGCTGCTCAAGCAGTTCCGGCGCCGCATCGACGAGCCCATCGCCGTGATCCTCACGCTGAACACCATCGCCCACACCGTGGGCGCGGCCCTCAGCGGCGCGATCGCGCTGCAGGTCTTCGGCAGCCGGTGGATGGCGCTGTTCTCGGCGGTCCTGACGGTGCTGATCCTGGTGCTCTCCGAGATCCTCCCCAAGACACTCGGTGCGCGATACTGGCAGCGCTGGGCCCCGGCCACGGCCTACGTGCTCCGCGTGCTCATCGTCGTGATGCGCCCGGTGCTGGTCCCGCTGGCCTTCGTGAACCGGCTGCTGAGCGCCGATCGCGGCCACGGCCACAGCACCACCGTGAGCCGCGCCGAGCTCGAGATCCTCGCCGAGATCGGACGGCGCGAGGGCGAGATCGACGAGACCGAGTGGCAGGTGGTCAGCAACGTGATGCAGTTGCACGACGTGCTCGTGCGCGAGGTGATGACGCCGCGCACGGCGATCACCGCCGTCCCGGTGTCGTCGTCGCCGCTCGAGGCCCAGCGCGTGATGCTCGCGACCGGCTTCCTGCGGCTCCCGGTGTACGACCGGGGGATCGACGACATCGTCGGCATCCTCGTGGCGCGGGAGCTGTGGCGCGGCATCGCGCGCGGCGAGTCGGACCTGCGCGCACTCCTGCGCGACCCGCTCCTGGTCCCGGAGTCCCGGCGCGTCGAACCCCTGATCCGCGACATGCGGCGGCAGCGCATCAAGATGGCCGTGGTCCTGGACGAGTTCGGCGGCACGGCGGGCCTGGTGACGCTGGAGGATCTGATCGAGGAGATCGTCGGCGAGATCCACGACGAGCACGAACCCGGCGTCGAGCCGCTCGAATGGGTGCACGACGCGGAGCTGCACGTGGCCGGCCAGCATTCGCTGCACGACCTGGAGGACCAGTTGGAACTCGGGCTCCCGGTCGACGAGTTCGACAGCGTCGGCGGCTTCGTGTTCGGCACGCTGGGCCGTCCGGCGCGGGTCGGCGACACGGTGTCGATCCCCGGCCTCACCGTCAGGGTGCTCGCGGTGCACAAGCGGCGCATCCTGCGCGTGGCGCTGGTGCTCGATGCCCCGCGCCCCTCGCTGCGGACGATGGCATCATGAGCCGCACCCGCGACCGTGCGCGGTGGCTGCTGCTGGTCGCGGTGCTGCTCATCGCGGCGGTCGCCGTGGACCAGTGGGCCTATGCGCATCTCGTGTACCGGCGGATCTACGACGGGGACCTGGGCCGTCTGCTGCGCGTGATGGGCTTCCTGCCGCTGTGGCTGATCGTCGGCCTCGCGCTGTACCTGCACGAGCGGCGCATTGCGCTCGACGCGCGTCGCCGCGCGCTGCTGCTCGCCGGGTCGCCGATCGTCGCCGGGATCGCGGCCGAGCTGCTCAAGCTGCTGCTGCGCCGGGAGCGCCCGGAGGTCGCCGCCGGGCTCTACTCGTGGCGCGCGTTCAGCGAGCGCCCCTTCTCGACCAGCGGCCTTGCGCTGCCGAGCAGTCACACGATGGTCGCGTTCGGCGCGGCGTGGATGCTGTGCCGGCTCTTCCCGCGGGCGCGGTGGGTGTGGATCGGGCTCGCGGCCGGCTGCGGACTCAGCCGGGTGCTGGCGCACGCGCACTTCGTCAGCGACGTCGTGGTCGCGGGCCTGGCCGCGTGGGCGACCACGGCGTGGCTGTGGCGGCGCTACGGCGCGCACCTGCGCGTGAGCGGTGAGCGCACGACCCTCTCGGGGCATGCGCTCACCACGGAATCACTTTCGTAGCGCCTTGATCTCCGCCGGCACGACGAACACCTCGGGCGGGATCGCCTCGACGCGCATGGCCGTGAACGACAGCACCTGCTCCTGCCCCATGGCCTGCTGCACGACCTTGGTGGCGGTCTTCACGCCGTAGCCCAGGTCCTTGTACTCACGGTAGAACGTGAACGTGGGGATGTCGCCCATCGGCGACTTCTGCACGCCTTCCGATGCCACCAGCAGGCCCGTCTGCTCGCTGTAGCACTCGGTGGACTCCCGCCCCGACTTCCACGCGAGCTTGACCTTCACGCAGGGTTGACCGTCCATCGTCGTCCGCTCGACCGACGTCGCGCTCGTGACGAAGGCCGCGTCGCGCAACTGGGCCCTGGGGTCCTGCTGCTCCTTCAACTGCGCGAACTCCGCGCCCTCGATCACCCGCGGCCCCTGGAAGGGATCCATCGACCACGCGAAGTCGGGTTCGGTGCCCTGCTTGACCTCGCCGACCCCGGGAATGTCGATGGTCGTCAGCGAGCGACCGTCCTTCGACATGATCGCCTCCAGCGCGCCGGAGATGCCGACCGCCGCGAGGTCGAACGTGCCCGTGGTGCGCACCCCGGGGACGTCGACCATCTTGGCGGCTCCGGTCACCTCGACGTACCGGGTGATGAGCGCCCGGGCATCGGGCAGGGCCTGGGCCGTGGCCGACTGCGGCGCCACGAACGCAAGCGGAGCGAGGAGCAGCCCCGCACGAATCAACGATCTGGTCATTGGTGACTCCAGCAAATCGGTTAACGTCGTGGCTGACGCGCCGCCCAGCGCAGCGCCGCTTCCACGACCTCGTCACGCCCCGCCGCAAGGGCCTCGGCATGCAGCGGGATCGGTTCATCCGGGATCACCCCCACCCCCTCGACCCGGCGGCCCTTGCTGTCCGTGTGGTCCGCGATCGCGTGCATCAGCACGTCGCCGTTCGGCAGTCGGCCCATCAGCGCGGGGACCGAGGCACCGACCGACGTGGTCCCGAACACCCGCGCCCGCCCCAGCCCCTGCAGGGCCGCCGCGAAGAACTCGGAGGCGCTGGCCGACATGTCGTCGATCAGCACGGCCACCGGCCCGCTGAACGGTGTCACCCGCTCGGCACGCGTGGACGCCCGCCGCGGATTGGCGCGCAGACTCAGCGCGACACCACGCTGATACAGCGTCCCCAGCAACGCGGTGGTGTCGAGCACGTGCCCCGCGATCCCCCCCACCATGCCGGCCACGCCACCCGGATTGCCCCGGATGTCGAAGATGATGGCGTCCGCGTCGCGCAGGCGGTCGATCGCCGTGTCCACCTGCGCCACCACCACGGGCATCCACACCGAAAAGGCGATGATGCCCACGCGCCTGCCCTCGACCGTGCGCTCCGTGACGTCGACGGTCACCGGCATCGGGGGCAGGTTGCCGAATCGCTGCACCTGTCCGCGCGCGCGCTCGGCGATGATCCACCGCTCGACGCCGCCGATTTCCAGCATGATGCTGTCGCCCGGCGGGCGATTGATGCGTGCGTGCGCCTGCGCGGTGGCGGCATACTGCGACTGCTTGCGCACCGCAGGCTCCGTGATCGCCGCGAGCGCGGTCACGACGTCGGCGGTGGCGCGCGCGCCGATCCGCGTCACCCGGTCCCCGGGGCGCACGCCCGCGCGCCAGGCCGGCCCGTCGGGGGTCACCCGGAACACCACGAGGTCGTCGCCCGCCAGCCGGAGTTCGGCACCGATGGCCCCCGGATTCGCCGTGGCGACCGCCTCGTCCGCGGACAACGCGGGAGAGGCCTCCTCCGTGATGAGCCCGAAGTGCGAAGTCCCGATCTGGCCAAGCATGCCCTGGAGCGCCGCGCGGAGCTCGGCGTTGGAACGCGCGGCCCCTGCGATCGGGCGCACCGAGTCGCGCAGCGCGACCCAGCGCGACTTGAGAAAGACCGTGTCGTAATAGGTCCGGTCGATCCTGGCCCACACGGAGTCGAAGGTCGCCACCGCAATGCCGGCCGGGAGCGTATCCTGGGCGCGCAGGGGCACGACCGCCACCAGGAGTGCGGCAAGACCAGTTGTGGCGAGGCGGTTCAGCATATACCGGACCTACGCAGGAGCGTCATGGCAGGATTCGGCGACGGTGCCCACCCACGGAACACCGCACACGACGAAACGTGCCCACCAAGCCGCCGGGTGTCCACCCGGTCAGCGCAGAAGGTGCAGCAGCCCCATGAGGATCCGGTCGGTCATCCCCCAGAGCAACCGGCCCCCGAGGTCTATGCCCTCGACCTGCATGCGCAGCCCCCGGGCCTCGACGGAACGGCGCACGCGGCGCGCCGGGTCGCTCAACAGCGACAGCGGTGCCCAGAAGAGCGCGGCCGCCTCGTCGTTCGCCGTCAAGGGCGGATGGACGTCCACGGTCGCCACGTAGGGGCGCACGATGATCGACGGCAACGCGGCGATGCGGGGACGCAGTTCGTCGAGCTCGCCCAGCACCTGCGAGGGCGACACGTCGACGCCGGCCTCCTCGCGCAGCTCGCGCAGGGCGGTGGCCAGCAGGGACTCGTCCGTCGCGTCGAAGCGGCCGCCGGGCAGCGAGACCTGACCCGACCAGGGATCGCCCTCCCGCACCGCGCGCTCCATCAGCAGCAGCTCGAGATCGTTCGCCGCGGGCGCCAGCAGCAGGGTGACCGCCGCCTCGTGGAACGGAGGGTCCCGCTCCGCGCGCTGCGGCGCGCGCCCGAGGAGCGCGGACCGCAGATGTTCGAGCCGCGGGTGGCTCAGGACTCGACGGGAAGGCCCGCGGCGTACCACGCCTTGAAGCCCCCGCGCAGTGAGGCGACGTCGCTGTAGCCCATCTGCTGCATGGTGTCGGCGGCCAGCGCCGAGCGATTGCCGCTGGCGCAGACGATCACGACGCGCGCGTCGCGGGGCACGGCGGCCTCGATCGACCCCTCGAGCAGTCCGCGGGGAATGACGACGGCGCCCCGCGCACGGCCGAGGTTGGTCTCGTTCGGCTCGCGGACGTCGAGGACGACCACCGGCCTGCCGTCGGCCGCCATCGCCTGGACGTCGGCGACGTCGACTTCGGTGATCCGCGACTTCGCGGCGGCGATGAGATCGGATCCTGAGAGCGGCATCACGGTGTCCTGGGTGTGGGGGTGCGGCGCGACGTTCCCGGGGGAGTCGCCCCTGTTGAAAGATAACGAATCCCGGGACGCGGCCGCGAACGGGCGGCGCCCGCTCCGGGCGCGCGCGCCGGACGTTATTGTTGGCGCATGTCGCTGACGGCGAAGGTCTTGATCGGGTTGGTCGCGGGTTTTGCGATCGGCCTCCTAGTCCCCTCGGTCCCTGCGCTCGCCTGGGCCCCGGCGGCACTCGGCCCGCTGGGCACGCTGTTCATCAACGCGATCCGAATGACGGTGGTCCCCCTGGTGGTCAGCTCCCTGATCGTCGGGGTCGCGGGGGTGCCTGACCCGCGCACCGTGGGCCGGCTCGGCGGCCGGGCGCTGCTCTGGTGGGTGATGATCGTGGCGGCCGCCGCGATCACGGCCGTCCTGGTGCTCCCTGCCGCGTTCGCGGTGCTGCCGCTCGACCCCGCCGCCACCGAGGCCCTGCGCAGCGGCGCGTCGGCGGGTGACCTGGCCGAGCGTGCGCGTGCGGTGCCGTCGCTGGCGCAGTGGCTGATCGCCCTCATTCCGGTGAATCCTGTGCAGTCCGCCGCCGAGGGGGCGATGCTGCCGCTGATCATCTTCTCCGTGCTGTTCGGCATGGCGCTGACGCGGGTGGAGGAGGCGCGGCGCCACGCACTGGTGCGGGTGCTCGAAGGCGTGCAGGATGCCTCCCTCACCCTGGTGCGCTGGGTCCTCGCGCTCGCGCCGATCGGCGTCTTCGCGCTGGCCGTCCCGCTCGCCTCGCGCATGGGCCTCAGCGCGGCCGGAGCGGTCGCGGGGTACATGGTCCTGGTGTCGCTGCTCTGCCTGCTGTTCTCGCTGGCCGTGCTCTACCCCATCGCCGTCGTGGTCGGGGGCATCCCGTTGCGCGACTTCGCCAGGGCGATCCTGCCGGCGCAGGCGGTGGCGATGTCCGCGCGCTCGTCGCTGGCCGCATTGCCCGCGATGATCGACGGGGCCCGCAGCACGCTCGGGCTGTCCAGGGAGATCACGGGCTTCCTCCTCCCGCTGAGCGCGTCGACCTTCCGCACGGGCGCGGGCATCGGGATGCCGGCGGGCATCATTTTCGTCGCCGCGCTGTACGGGGTCGAGCTGAGCGTGGCCCAGTTGGCGACGATCGCGGTGAGCACGGTGCTGCTCTCGTTCTCGGTCCCCGGCGTGCCCGCCGGCAGTCTGATCGTGATGGTCCCCATCCTGCTGAGCGTCGGGCTCCCCGTGGAGGGCGTCGCGATCCTGATCGGCGTCGATACGCTGCCCGACATGTTCCGCACGACCACGAACGTGACCGGCACGATGGCCGTGGCCAGCGCACTGGGCGGGCGCGAACGGGCGCCGGCCGCGGCACCGACCGCGCCGTGACGCTCGCCCCGTGGGTCGCGGCGTTGCCGTGGCTGCTCGGGCCACTGGTCGTGCTGCTCCGGCTCCGCGACTCGCGCTTTCTGCACGACTACCCCCCCGCCCCGCGCCGTGGCACGCCGCGGGTCTCGGTGATCATCCCGGCGCGCAACGAGGCCCGCAACATCGGGCGCTGCCTGGGCTCCCTCCTGACCACGACGCTCACCGACATCGAGTTCATCGTGGTGGACGACCACTCCCGCGACGGCACCGCACGCATCGCACGCGAGACGGCGGCGGGTGACCGCCGGGTGCGCGTCACGACACCGCCCCCGCTCCCGGCGGACTGGTTCGGCAAGCAGTGGGCCTGCCAGCACGGAGCGTCGCTGGCCACGGGCGACTACCTGTTGTTCACCGACGCGGACACCTGGCACCATGCGGACGCGCTGCCCCACGCGATCGCCGCGCTCGTGGCGCGCGACGCCGATCTCCTGAGCGTGATCGGCGCCCAGGAGCTCGGCTCGTTCTGGGAGAAGGTGGTGCAGCCGGTGATGTTCGTGGCGCTCTTCGCGTGGTTCGGCGGGATGGAGACGATCAGCCGCGCGACGCACCCCCGCCGCAAGATCGCCAACGGGCAGTACATCCTCGTGCGCCGCAGGAGCTACGAGGCGATGGGCGGGCACGCGCCGGTGCGCGGGTACGTCGCCGAGGACCTGATGCTGGCGCAGACCTGGACGGCGGCGGGCAGGGCGGTGCATCTCGTCGTCGGGCAGGACCACCTGCGCGTACGGATGTACCAGTCGCTGCGCGAGATCACCGCGGGCTGGGGCAAGAACCTCTGGGCGGGTGGCCGCCACCTCGCGGGCCCCGCGTGGGCCTGGCCGCTGCTGCGTGTGCTGATGCCCGTCGCACCGCTGGTGGGTGCCGTCCCGCTCCTCGTGCTGCTCGCGGGCGCCCTCGATGTGCTCTCCCCGTGGTGGACCAGCGCCGGGGCATGGGCGTACCTGTTCCAATCGGGCGTGTGGATGCTGCTCTTCGCGTTCACGCGACTGCGGCCCGGCTGGGCGCTGCTCCACCCGCTGGGCTGTCTGGTCACGTCGGGCATCTTCGCGCGCGCGGCGTGGCGTGGCGCGCGGACGGACTGGAAGGGGAGGCGCTACACCTCCGCGTGAGCGGATGGGACGCGCCCGCGCGATCCGTCGAGCCGGTACGATCGTCGGGTCCGCCCTGCGCTGATCCGGTGACGGGCGATGCCGACGCAGGGCGTAACGTGTCGGCGTGCTCACGCTCCCTGCCGCCGCCCGCCTCCTCGCCGCCGCCGACTCGGTCGCCGGCCTGCAGCCCATTGCCCGACACTGCGGCTTCGCGGGCGACCCCCTGCCCCTCGACGCCGCAGGGCGGCGCGCCCTCGGGCTTCCGGCGCTCGTCCGCGTCGCGACGGTCGCTGCCGGCCCCGGCACCCTGCGCGCGCTCTGCGTCGAATGCCCGGGCGGCGCGCTCCGCAGCGAGTTCCTCAGCACTCTGGCGCTGACCGTCCAACGCCGTTCGCCCTGCGCCTCGTGGCTGGTCCTCGCCACCGAGCGGCATGGGCAGCACTGCGGCATCGCCACCGCGCAGCCCGCCCCCGTGCCCAGGGCCGCCCTGCTCCTCTGCGACCGCGCCCGCGTGGTGGACTCGGATGCCGACACCCTGCGCGCCCTCGCCGCCGCCAGCGACGGCGTCGACCTGCTCGTGCATCTCCGCTGGCACGAACTGCTCGGACGCGAGGCGCTCACGCTGCGCTTCTTCCGCACCCTCGAGCGCTGCGTGGACACGATGGCCCACGCGCTCACCCCCGCGGTCCCCGCCGACGCCGCGCGGACGCTGGCGCTGCACACCGCGACGCGTGCGCTCTTCCTCGCCTTTCTCCAGGCCAAGGGATGGCTCGACGGCAATCAGGGGTTCCTGCATCAGCACTGGGACCGCTGCACCGCACGGCGGGGCGACTTTCATCGCCGCATCCTCGACCCGCTGTTCTTCGGGACGCTCAACACACCGGTCCGCGACCGGGCCGCCGCGGCGCGCGCGTTCGGGCGCGTCCCCTTCCTCAACGGCGGCCTGTTCACGCGCACCGTGCTGGAAAAGACCCACGCGCGCCGGTACATCCCCGACGACGCCCTCGGCCCGCTCATCGGCGACGTCCTCACGCGGTGGCGCTTCACCGTGCGCGAGGAACAGGTCGGGCACAGCGAAGCGGCCGTCGACCCCGCCATGCTGGGGCGCGCGTTCGAGTCGCTGATGGCGTCGCCCGAGCGCCGCGCGACGGGGTCGTTCTACACCCCGCCATCGCTGGTGACGCAGGTCGCGGACCACGCGTTCCGGTCGGCCTGCGACGGACGCGAGCTCCGTGACGCCTTCACCGCCCTGCAGCGCGGTGAAGCCCTCGACCCGGCACCCGCCGCGGCACTCGGGGCACGCCTGCGCACACTCACGGTGCTCGATCCGGCCTGCGGGTCCGGGGCGTTCCTCGTGCACGCCCTGGAATCCCTCGCCACCTGGCGCGCCGCCTGCGGCGAGGCCCGCGACCTCGGCGCGCTGCGACGCGACGTCCTCGCGCGGCAGCTCTTCGGCGTCGATCGCCACCCCACGGCGGTCTGGCTCTGCGAACTGCGGCTGTGGCTGGCCGTGGTGGTCGAAACGCCGACCAGCGACCCGTACCAGGTCCCGCCCCTGCCGAATCTCGACGCGAACATCCGCGTCGGCGATGCGCTCGCCGGCAGCGCCTTCAGCGCGCCCGTGCAGGGCACGGCGGCAGCCCATCCCCTGCGCGTCCTCCGGCAGCGCTACGCGCGTGCCACCGGCGCACGCAAGCAGACGCTGCGGCGCGCCCTGCACACGGCGGAACGCCGGGCCGCCATCGCGATGCTGGAGCACCGGATCGCGGCCCTCACCGCGCTGCGGCG
>CAYSFN010000062.1:0-451 GCA_964430045.1 uncultured Gemmatimonadaceae bacterium | reverse complement strand
CACCGCGCTCGCCCTCGCCGCCCTCGCCGCCCATTTCGCGCGGCGGCCACCCTCCTCGCGCCATTCCTATGGATTGCTGCGCGCCGAGGTCATCGCGGCGCTGTTCAACGGCGTTTTCATTCTGCTGGTCGTTTTCGGCATCGGCTGGCACGCCATCGAACGCCTGCGGCGCGACGGACTGGCCGCCGCGCGCTCGCCCGACCTCTGGGGGCGACGCACGCGCCCCGACGCAGCGGCACGCGACCGGCTGGCGGAGACGCGGCGCAGCCTCCACGCACTGCGCGGCGAGCTGCGCGCCCTGCTCCGCGGCGGAGCCACGCCCTTCGACTTCGCCGCGCAGTTCGCCGACGTCGGCGCACGCGGTGGCTTCGACCTCGTCATCGGCAATCCACCCTGGGTCCGTCTCCATCACATTCCCCCCGTGGAGCGCGCCCGGCTCCGGGCCAGCTAC
>CAYSFN010000061.1:0-14500 GCA_964430045.1 uncultured Gemmatimonadaceae bacterium | reverse complement strand
CGGCAGCGCGTAGGTCCGCCCCGCGACCGTGACGGTGTGCTCCTGCATGGCCTGTAACAGGGCGGCCTGCGTCTTCGGCGGCGCCCGGTTGATCTCGTCGGCCAGCACCACCTGCGCGAACACCGGACCCTTCGCGAACGTGAATGCGCGCTTGCCCGTGCCGTGGTCCTCCTCCAGCAGTTCCGTGCCGGTGATGTCGCTCGGCATCAGGTCCGGCGTGAACTGGATGCGCGAGAACGTCAGGTCCAGCGCGCCCGACACCGTCTGGATCAGCAGCGTCTTCGCCAGGCCGGGGACGCCGACGAGCACGCAGTGCCCACCGGCGAGGATCGCCGCCACCAGGTTGTCCACGATGTCGGTCTGACCAACGATGCGGCGCGCGATCTGCGCCTTGAGGTCGGCGTGCGCTTGCTGCAGGCGATCGAGCAGCGCGAGATCGTGCTCGCCGCTGCTGGGAGATGCGGGTGCGGCCACGGGGCTCCGGGAGTTGGACGACGGTACTACGCCGGAGCGGACGCCAACGCTGGCTCCTCGCGGGCGATGCGCCGCGCGCTTACTGCAGCGTGATCTCGCGCCGCACTTCGACCGGATGCGTCTCGCTGATCACCGTCGCGACCAGCGTGTAGCGACCCGCCGGCGCATTGGTCCACGTCGCATCGTAGGCCAGCACGTCGCCGCGCTTCAGTTGCTTGGTCTGCAGGGTCTGCGTGAACATCCGGCCGCTGCTCCAGCGCCAGACCTCGCGCTCGGCGGCGTCGAGCACCACGAAGTCGTGCGTGTGGCCGCTGGGGAACCGCAACTCGACCAGCTTCGGCGACGTGTTCTCGACGGTGATCTGGAACGTGGCGTCGTTGCCGCGCCGCTCCGGCAGCAAGGTGGTCGCCAGCTCCCCCGCCACCGCCGGGGGCAGGGGCCGCTGCTCCGGGTCGACCGCGGTCGTGGCGCGTGTGCGCGGCGCACAGGCCAGCGCCAGAACGGCGATCGCGACGAGACTGACGACGAGGCGGTGTGACATCGGCCGGTGGGCGGAGGGCGGCAGGTGGGAGCCATCACTGGGGGCGGACCAGTGCCAACTCCTGTGGGCGAAGCTACTGCACGCAAGACGCGAGGTCAACAGATTTGGTAACATCGTAAGTCACAGCACCGTCTCGCCTTGGCGACGTTGTCCACAGAAAAATGGCCGATCGGCCAGCCTGGCCGCGCACCGGACCGCTTTCGGCCGCCAGGTCAGGAGGCCGGCAGCGAGCCCACCGCCCTCCACCGAGGGGCCGGAGCCGCCGACGCAACTCCACCCAAATCCCTCCTGACTCGCTTGCGAAAAATTTCACAAGCGGGTATTCTTTCAGGCTGGAAATGAGCGGTGCATCTGGGCCAAATCCGCCGCCGGATCCTCTCCGGCGTGACAACCCCGACCTGCGGGCCGGGGCGCAGTTTCTCGGCCTTGGATTCCAGTTCGCAGGCGCCATCATCCTCTTCTTGTATGTCGGTCAGTACGTGGACCGACGATTCGGCACCGATCCCTGGGGGCTGTACGTGGGTGTCTTCACAGGGTTCGCTGCCGGTTTCCTCAGCCTCTACCGGACCTTGACTGAAGCGGAACGGCGGGACCAGGCACGCCGCGACAAGGAGCGCCTCGAACCGTGAAGCGCATTCTCGCGTTCGCGGCGGCATCGGCGGTTCTCATCGCGATCGTGGCGGTGGTGAGCGTGCTCGCCTTTCCCGGTGAGGAGCGCCAGCGCGCCATCATCACCAGTGCCGGCATCGCCTTCATGACGCAGGGCATCGGCTTCGTCATCGTGTCCCTGATGGCGCCGACCAATGTGATGGTCGGCTGGGGCGCCGGCATGCTCGCCCGCATCATCACGCTCGCGGTCCACGGTTTCCTCGGCGCCCGCCTCCTCGGCCTGCCGCTGGACGCCTCGCTGCTCTCGTTGGCCGCCTTCTTCTTCGTCACGTCATTGATCGAGCCGCTCTTCCTTCCGCAGCCGGCTCTTCCCGCTCGCGCCACCCGATGACCCGCTTCGTCGTTGCGCTCACTGCGCTCGTTCTTGCTGCGTTCCCCGCCGTTGCGCAGGAGGTGCCTCCCCCGGTGCCGTCCGCGCCGGCCACCGCCGCCGAGGCGCCGGCGCCTGCTGCCGCCAAGTACGACTTCATCACGCCGCACATCACCGACGGCGCGTACATCGAGATCCCGTACTTCAAGCCGCCGTTCTACACCAAGTGGTACCTGCCCAAGTTCGAGCCGGTGCACGTCGGGCCGCTGGTCGTGGACCTCTCGCCGACGCGGCACGTGTGGTTCATGCTCCTGGCGTCGGTCGTGGCGTCGCTGGTGCTGATCCTCGGGGCACGGTCGCACGCACGTGCGACGGCGCAGGGCGGCACGGCGAAGGGGTTCGGTGCGGCCATCGAGTCCGTGGTGCTCTACCTGCGGAACGAGGTCGTGCTGCCCAACGTCGGGCACCACGGTGAGGGGTTCGTCCCGCTCTGCCTGGCCTTCTTCTTCTTCATCCTCTTCGCGAACCTCCTCGGCCTCGTGCCGTGGGGCTCCACCGCGACGGGGAACATCTCGGTGACGGCCACGCTGGCGCTGCTGGCCTTCGTGACCATCGAGGTCGCCGGGATGCGTGCGCAGGGCCTCGCCTACATCAAGACCATCATCTACTGGCCGAGCGACATGCCGCTGCTGATGAAGCTGCCGCTGACGCTGATCCTCACGCCGGTCGAGATCATCGGCAAGTTCACCAAGCCTTTCGCACTGGCCATCCGTCTCTTCGCCAACATGACGGCCGGTCACGTGGTGCTGCTGGCCATCGTGGGCCTGATCTTCACGTTCCAGAGCTGGATCATCACGCCGCTGCCCGTGGCGATGTCGGTGGCCATCATGATGCTCGAGCTGCTCGTCGCGTTCCTGCAGGCGTTCATCTTCACGTTGCTGGTCTCGGTGTTCATCGGGCAGATCCGCGAGCACCACTAGGTACAGTTGATTCTCTCCCTGCGCGTCGCTCACGCGGGGGGATCGTAGCCGGGGTGACCCGGTGAATCCCGCTGGGCCCCGGGGCCCGGGGGCGGGAAGCGAAGGCGGCGGAAGCCGCGGACGCGAGCGCAACGGTTCGACCACTTTCTGTTTCGGAGATTGTCATGTTCAGCTCGATCCTTCCGGTCCTCCAGGGCGCGGCAGAGTACAACCAGCAGTACGCTGGTGCGTGGGCGATGATGGGTGCCGCGATCGGCGCCGGTCTCGCGATCATCGGCGTCGGCCTCGGCATCGGCCGCATCGGCGGCCAGGCCGTCGAGGGCATGGCGCGTCAGCCCGAGGTCGCCGGTCGCATCCAGACCGCGGCGCTCATCCTGGCCGCCTTCGTCGAAGGCGCCGGCCTGTTCGCCGTCGTCGTCGCGTTCCAGATCCAGGGCAAGTTCTAAGTCTGACTCGTGGTGGCGCCCCGGGGTGCCACCACGACCTCTCTCCTCTCCCTCCCGATGCGCACCTTTCTTCGCTCCGCAGCGCTCCTCGCCGTCCTCGCCGCGCCCGCACTGGCCGCCGCCGATGCCGACGGGCCGGTGAACCTGCTCAAGCCCGAGTGGGGCTTGATGTTCTGGACGCTGATCATCTTCAGCCTCTTCGCCTTCGTCATCGCGAAGTTCGCGATCGGCCCGCTCACGCAGGCCGTGGCGGCCCGTGAGGCGGTCCTGCGCGAGGCGCTCCAGTCGGCGCAGGCGGACCGCGCCGAGGCGCAGCGTCTCCTGGCCGAGCAGAAGGCGCAGCTCGACGCGGCCCGCGCCGAGGGGCAGAAGTTCATCGCCGACGGTCGCGCGATCGCCGAGCAGATGCGCGCGGACATGCTCGCCGAGACCAAGCAGCAGCAGGACGAGCTGATGGCGCGCGCCCGCCGCGACATCGAGACCGAGAAGACGAAGGCGATCAGCGAGCTGCGCCGCGAGGCGGTCGATCTGGCCCTGTCGGGCGCGAGCAAGCTGATCGAGAAGAACCTCGACGACGCCACCAACCGGAAGCTGGTCGAGGACTTCCTCGCGACGGTCGGGAAGCCCCGCTGATGCGCAACGAGACGATCGCGACCAACTACGCCGAGGCGCTGCTCGCGCTCGCCGCGAAGTCGAACGCGGTGGATGCGTTCGGTGGCTACGCCAGCGCGCTGGGCGAGGCCGTCGCGCAGAACGTCGTGCTGCGCCGATTCCTGGCCGCGCCGCAGGTCGCGCTCGACCGCAAGCGTGCGGTCGTCACGGCGGCGCTCGGCGACCAGTTGCCGCGGCCGTTCGTGGCCTTCGTGCAGAAGGTCATCGCCAATCGTCGTCAGTTGCTGTTCCCCGAGATCGCGGTCGCGTATGCCGCGCTCGTGGACGAGCGCGAAGGGCGGGTGCACGCGACGGTGACCGTGGCGCGTCCGCCGCTCGATGGCGACGCGGAGGCCCTGTCGGCACGCCTGTCCGCGGCACTGGGCAAGGCGGTGGTCGCGCATCTCGCCGTCGATCCGGCCATCCTCGGCGGGGTGGTCGTGCGCATCGGCGACAGTGTGATGGACGGCTCGGTGCGTCGCCGCCTGGCCACGCTCAGGACGGCGCTCGCCGGACCCGGTCGGTAGGGCGAGCGTGAGCCTCGCCCCCTCGGCTGGACCGGTCGCTGTGCGCCTCGTCCCCAAGCCGTGGGGGCACGAGGTGATCTGGGCGGCGTCGGAGTTGTACGTCGGCAAGATCCTGCATATCAAGGCCGGGCACGCACTGTCGCTGCAGTACCACGAGCAGAAGGACGAGACCATCTACGTCCTGCGCGGTCGCATGACCTACCGCGTGGGCCCGCCGGATGACGCGCAGGTGATCGAACTGCGCGCGGGCGACAGCTACCGCAACACGCCCGGCACGATCCACCAGATGGAGGCCATCACCGACTGCGACGTGCTCGAGGCCAGCACGCCGCACCTCGACGATGTCGTGCGCCTCCAGGACCGCTACGGCCGCCAGGGGACGAACGCCCCATGAAAGTCATCATCCCGCTCGCCGGCAAGGGCACCCGCCTGCGCCCCCACACGCACGTCACGCCGAAGCCGATGCTGCGCGTGGCGGGCAAGCCCGTGATGCAGTACGTGATGGACGACGTGCAGCGCCTGGGAGGCGTGGAGCAGGTCGTGTACATCACCGGCCACTTGAAAGGCGCCGTCGAGGCCTACGTGCGCCGCGAGATCCCCGTGCCGTCGGTGTTCGTGGAGCAGCAGGTGCAGGACGGCACCGCCGGCGCGGTGGCGCTGGCCGAGCCCCACGTGGATCAGCCGGTGCTGATCATCTTCGTGGACACGATCTTCGATGCGGACCTGTCGGTGATCAACACCACGGATGCCGACGGCATCATCTGGGTGAAGGAGGTCGAGGACTACCAGCGCTTCGGCGTGGTGGTGACGGACGCGGACGGCTTCATGACCAGGATCGTCGAGAAACCGTCGGAGCCGATCTCGAAGCGGGCGAACATCGGCCTGTATTACATCCGCAACTGGCAGTTGCTGTACGACGGCATCCGCCACGTGCTGGCCTCGCCGAAGAACAAGGGCGAGTGGTACCTGACGGATGCGTTCCAGTACATGATCGACCACGGCGCGAAGCTGAAGGTGGTCGACGTGGACGGCTGGTACGACGCCGGCAAGCTGGACACGCTGCTGGAGACCAACCGCGTGATGCTCGAGAAGGGCCGCGCACGTCGGCCGCAGGCTGCACCGGGCTGCACGATCATCGACCCGGTGTACGTCGAGGACAGTTGCGTGCTGGAAGACGCGGTGATCGGTCCCAATGTGTCGCTCTCCGCCGGCACGACGGTGCGGGGTGGCACGATCCGCGACGCGGTCGTTGGCATGAACAGCACGTTGCTGGACTGCGAGATCCACGACGCGATGATCGGGGATCGCGTGCGGCTGGAGCGCGTGCGTGGGAGCGTGACGGTGGGGGACGATTCGGAGGTGCTGGGGGCGTAGGGTCTGCCGAGGTGGTACAGTGACGGAGGCACCAGGCGATGAACGCCAACTTGACGGTGCATCGTGGTGGCGGTAGCTTCGGTGCCAATGACGAGCGATTCGAAACCCGTTCTCCATTAGGAGGCGCCAGGCGAATGCCCTGGTGATGGCGGGCAGGCATGTTGTCCTGACGCTGACCCTCGCGGCCCCGCTGGGCGCACAGGCAATCCACGACCTTCGCACGGCACCCGTCCGCCCACTCGGCGCTGTCGGCGCCGTGTGCACCGAGATCGGTCAGGAGAGCCGGGAACTGCCCGAGGGACTGCTCGGCGTGACCAGCGCCGTGGAACTCCCCGCCGGGGCGATCTTCCTCACGAACATCGGCACGGGCCAGATCCTGCAGTTCGACGGCCGGGGTCGCTACATCGGTGCCACGATGCGGCGGGGGCAGGGGCCCGGCGAGTTGTCGACGCCACGGTCGGTGTCGTCGGTGACCGGCATCCTCCTGTACAGGTACCGGGGTGACTCGCTGGTGGTGTTCGACGCGGCCTACCGCCGCGTGACGATCCTCGACCACACGGGCAAGTTCGCGCGCGACTTCACGCTGACGGGACGCGCGGAGGTCGGCCCGGGAGCGTATCTCGCCGGGGTGTCGCGCCCGGACGGCGATCTGCTGTTCGTGCAATCCATGATGACACAGATGAGCCCCGGCCCGCGATCGCGGATCTACCGCGATTCCATCACCGTGTTGCGTGTCGGACCCCGCGGAGATTTCGTGTGGTCCTCCCCGTGGCTCGAGGGCGCCGAGCGGTTGCTGCCCGCAGCCGCGCCATCGACGGGGCGTGGCACGGCCATCTCCTACGATCCGACGGCCATCCCGAGGCCGCAGCGGATCCGGTCCGTCGTCGCGGCCGGGTCGACGCTGGTCCACTACGCCGAGAGCCAGAACGAGCTGGTCGTGTACGGGCGCAGTGGTGCGGTGGTCGGCAGAGTGCAGCTGCCGACGCTGCCGACGCCGGACTACCGGGGCGGGCAGATGCCGACCAGCCTGCTCACCTACGTGGACGCGGCCAACAGGGTGTGGCTCGAGATCCCGCGCGCGCGCCTGGACTCGCCGCGCGTGTGGTGGGTGATGACGGCCGATGGGCGGTTGCTCGGCAGCGTGACATCGGCCCCGCGGCAGGAGCCCATCCATATCGGCACGGAGGCCATGCTCCTTCGCCTGTTCGACGCGGACGGCGTGCCGACGGTCCGGCGCTGCACATTGCCTGCGATGCGGTAGTGACGGGACGGGCGCGCTGCTCGCCCGCAGCGGCGCCCCCTACCGCTTCCCGCCCGTCACCCGCGGCCGACGCCCCGGCTGGCCTGCCGAGGCCTCACGCGCCACCGAGCTTGCCGCCGCTTCGCGGGCCGCGTTGAGCGCCTCGGCGGCTCGCTGCACGATCGCCGGCAACTCGAAGGTGCGACCCCCGATCACCACCGTGCGCGACGGGGTCGGACTCTCGGCCTCCACGCTGAGCCCGATTCCCAGTGCGCTCAACGCCGCCATCACCCGGCCCAGCTCGGCGCCAGGGTTGCCCTTTTCGAACGACGCCACCCAGTAGCGGCTCGCGCCAATGAGCTTGCCGAGTTCGGTCTGGCTCATTCCAAGTGCGATCCGCGCCATTCTGGCGACCGCTCCAAGGTCTTCGGGGCTGTTCGGCTTCATGATGGCTAAAGATACGTACGATGTTGACTATGTGCAACACGAAGGGCGTGTTTACTATAGGCAACATTGCTCAGGGGCCAAGGCCGTAATATGCGCTGTGCCACTCACAAGGCATACGCAAGGTCAGCGGAAGATGTTTCGGTTGCGTAACTGCCTCGAATGAGCGACATTTAAAAGATGGTCTTTCCCAATTTCGGACGGTCCCACTGAACGCAGTCAGCAGCGCCCCCATTTCCGAGCTGAGCCAGGCCTTCGGCGACAGCGCCGTGCTCGAATCGCTCGCACGCAGCGACCTTCCCGCACTGATCATCGGCGAGAACACCCGCGCAGGGATGCGCTTGGGCGTGCTCGTCGTCGCCGACGGCGAGCCGCCGGTGCTGCCGCCCGCGTACCGGGCGCTGGGTACGCTGCCCGCCCTGCACCCCGCGTGGCTGGGCGAGCGCAGCTTCAATGAAGAGCACGGCACCAGGTACCCGTACGTGGCGGGGTCGATGGCCACCGGCATCGCCTCGGTCGACATTGTCGTGGCCGCGGCGCGGGCGGGTTTTCTCGCGTTCTTCGGGGCCGGCGGACTCGGGTACCCCACCGTCGAAAAGGCCATCGGCGACATCCAGGCTCGGCTGGCGGACATGCCGGGGGCCGCGTGGGGAGCGAACCTCATCCACAGTCCGGACCAGCCGGCCCTCGAGGACAAGCTGATCGACCTGTACCTCGCCCGCGGTGTCACGCGGATCGAGACCTCGGCCTTCATGGCGCTGGCGCCCTCCATCGTGCGCTACAGCGCGACCGGGCTGACGCAGGACGCCTGGGGGCGCATCATCCGCCGCAACCGCGTCATGGCCAAGATCTCGCGGCCCGAGGTGGCGCGGCACTTCCTGCAGCCGCCACCGCAGGTGCTCCTGGACGACCTGGTGGCTCGCGGTGCGTTGTCGGCCGAGGAAGCGCGCTTGGCCGCGCTGGTCCCCATTGCCGACGACGTGACCTGCGAGGCCGACTCGGGCGGGCACACGGATCGCCGCCCGATGACGGCGCTGTTCCCCGTCATCCGGCGCCTGCGCGACGAGCTCGCCCCCGCGGGCGGCTGGCCGCGTCCCGTGCGCATCGGCATCGGGGGTGGGGTCGCCGACCCGGACTCCGCCGCCGCCGCCTTCGCGCTGGGTGCCGACTACATCGTCACGGGCACCATCAATCAGACGGCCGTCGAGAGCGGCACCAGCGACCTCGCGCGGGAGATGCTTGCCCAGGCGGGCCTGGCCGACGTGATCATGGCCCCGGCCGCCGACATGTTCGAGCTGGGCGTCGAGGTCCAAGTGCTGCGGCGCGGCACGCTGTTCGCGCAGCGCGGCCGGAAACTCTACGACGTGTACCGTGCGCACACCGCGTGGGACGACGTGCCCGCCGCGACACGCGCCCAGATCGAGAAGGACATCCTGCGCGCCTCGTTCGACGAGATCTGGCAGGAGTGCGTGCGCTTCTGGACCAATCGCGAGCCGGCCCAGGTCGCGCGCGCCGAGGCCGACGCGCAGCACAGGATGGCGCTGGTGTTCCGCTGGTACCTGGGCAATTCCAATCGGTGGGCGCGCGAAGGCGTGGCCGCTCGCCGCAACGACTTTCAGATCTGGTGCGGCCCCGCGATCGGCGCGTTCAACGCGTGGACGGCGGGCTCGCACCTGGCGGACCCGGCGCGTCGCAGCGTGGCCGACATCGGTCTCAACCTGCTGGCCGGGGCGGTGCGCTGCGCCCGGATCAATCACCTGCGGACCGCCGGTGTCCCGGTGCCGGCGACGGCATACCGGAACACCCCGGTCCCGATGACGGAGGGAGCATGAGTTCCTCGACCCCCATCGCGATCGTCGGCATGGCCTCGCTGCTCCCGGGCAGCGACGATCTCGCGAGTTTCTGGGAGAACGTGCGCGAGGCGCGCGACTGCTTCAGCGACGTGCCCGACTCGCACTGGAAGATCGAGGATTACTTCGATGCCACGCCGCGTGCCAGGGACAAGACGTACGGCAAGCGCGGCGGCTTCATTCCCCGCGTGCCCTTCGACTCGCTCAAGTTCGGCCTGCCGCCGTCGGCGCTGCCGAGCACGGACGTGTCGCAGATTCTCGCCCTGCTGATCGCGCAGCGCTGCCTGACGGACGCCGACGCGGGCCAGGACCAGCGCTTCGACCGCAAGCGCACCAGCGTGATTCTCGGTGGCGCGGCCACGACGGCGCTGGTGTCGCACATGTCGGGACGCATGGCGCGGCCGATGTGGAAGGCGGGCCTGCTGGCCGGTGGCATGGACGAAGCCGCCGCCGAGCGCGCCTGCGAGGCCATCAGCAGCCAGTTCGTCGAGTGGCAGGAGTCCACCTTCCCGGGCCTGCTGGGCAACGTCATTGCGGGACGCATCGCGAACCGCTTCGACCTGGGTGGCACCAACTGCGTGCTCGACGCCGCCTGTGCCAGCTCGCTGGCCGCGCTGTCGATGGCCGTCGAGGAGTTGCGGGCCGGGCGCAGCGACACGGTGTTGTCGGGCGGGGTGGACGCGCTGAACGACATCCTGATGTACATGTGCTTCTCGCAGACGCCGGCCTTGTCGCTCACGGGCGACTGCCGCCCGTTCAGCGATCAGGCCGACGGCACGATGATGGGCGAGGGGATGGCGCTGTTCGCGCTGCGCCGGCTCGAGGACGCCGAGCGCGACGGACACAAGGTCTACGGCGTGATCCGCGGCATGGGTTCCAGCTCCGACGGTCGCGCCAAGAGCGTTTATGCGCCGCGGCCGGAGGGCCAGATGCTGGCCCTGGAACGCGCGTACGACGACGCAGGGTACAGCGCCGCGACGGTGGAGCTGGTCGAAGCGCACGGCACGGGCACGGTGGCCGGCGACGCGGCGGAGTTCGCGTCCCTGCGCGCGGTGTTCGGTGCCGCGGATCCGGACCGGGTGCAGTGGTGCGCCGTGGGCTCGGTGAAGTCGCAGATCGGACACACCAAGGCGGCGGCCGGTGCGGCCTCGCTGGCCAAGGCGATCCTCGCGTTGCAGCACAAGACCATTCCGCCCACGCTCAAGGTGGCCCGTCCGAATCCCGCGATGGAGATCGAGACCAGCCCCTTCTACGTGAGCACCGAGTCGCGCCCGTGGTTTGCGCGGATGGCGACGCCGCGGCGTGCGTCGGTGAGTTCGTTCGGCTTCGGCGGTTCGAACTTCCACGTCGCCCTCGAAGAGTACACCGGCCCGCACGGCGCCCCGCGCCTGGCCGTGGGCCCCACGCATCTCATCCTGCTCGGTGGTCCCGACGACGCGGCGGTGCGTTCGGCGGTGCAGGGCATCACGCGCGAGGTGCAGAGCACCGCGCGCCTGGCGGCGTATGCGCGGCACACGCAGGGCGTGTTCGATGCGGCGGCGCCCGTGCGCATCGCCCTGCTCGTGGACGCGATCACGGAGCTGGCCGACGTCGTGCGCGACGCCGAGTCGGCGCTGGCGACCGCGGGTGCGGTGCAGCGGGCGGGGCGGGTCGTCCTGCGCCGGGGCGCTGCGGTTGCGCCGGAGTCGGTGGCCTTCCTGTTCCCCGGGCAGGGCAGCCAGTACGTGGGCATGGGGCGTGACCTGGCGCTGCATTTCCCCGAGGCCTTCGACGTGTGGCAGTCGGCGGTGGGGCGCATTCACGACGGCGCGATGGACCTGGGCGAGATGGTGTTCCCGCGTCCGGTGTTCGACGCGGCGGCGCGGCAGGCGCTCGAGACGCGCCTGCGTGCAACCGAGTGGGCCCAGCCGGCGCTGGCGGCGGCGTCGCTGGCGCAGCTCGCGCTGCTGGACAAGGTCGGGGTGCGTCCGCAGGCCGCCGTGGGGCACTCGTTCGGCGAGTTGGTCGCCCTGCACGCCAGCGGCGTCTACAGTGCGGACGCGCTGCTCGACCTCGCCCGTGCGCGCGGGCGGGCGATGGCGGCCGTGGCCAGCGGCGCCGGTGGTGCCGACGCGGCGGACGCAGGCGCGATGCTCGCCGTGGCTGGCGAGATCGAGACCGTGCAGGCCTTGCTCGAGCAGTCCGGTGACGGCACCGTGGTGGTCGCGAACGACAACCATCCCAAGCAGGCGGTGTTGAGCGGACCCACGGCGAGCATCGAGGCCATTGGCCCGATCCTCAGCGCGGCGGGTCTGTCGCATCAGCGGCTGCCGGTCGCGGCGGCGTTCCACTCGGCGCTGGTCGCCCCCGCGGCGGCGCGCTTCGCCGATGACCTGGCCGCCGTGCCGGCGTCGGCGCCGACGTTCCCGGTCATTGCGAACGCGACCGCGACGGTGTACGAGAAGAGTGCGCCGCAGGTGCGGACGCGCCTCGCCGAGCAGTTGGCGCATCCCGTGCGGTTCCGCGAGTGCGTCGACACGCTGTACGCCCTTGGCTGCCGCGTGTTCGTCGAGGTCGGTGCCGGCACCGTGCTGAGCGGGCTGGTGCGCAAGTGCCTGGCCGATCGCGCGCACGACACCGTGTCGCTGGACCGCCAGGGCGCGCACGGGGTCACGCAGTGGTGGACCGCGATGGCCGAGCTGGCCACGCTGGGACTGCCGCTGCAATTGGCGGAGCTGCACAGCGACCGGACGCCGTTCGAGGCCGTGGCACCACCGCCCAGCGGGCCGACGGTGACGTATGTGGGTGGGGCGAACATCGGCAAGCCGTACCCGCCGAACCCGTCCAGCCCGGCGCCGAAGCCCCTGGCGCCGATCATCGACGTGGCGGCGAGCGGTGCCGCCGCGCCTGCGGCGAACGGCGCCGCGCATCAGGACGTTCCTCCCGCGTCGGCCGCCCCGGTGGCGAGTGCGACGGCGGTTCCCAGCACCGACGCGACCGACGCGTTCGGCTCACCGTTCGACACCACGAGTCTCGCGCACAGCGCGGACGATGCTGGTGCATTCTTTGACTCCGCAGAGACGATGAACGACTTCGTACAGTCGCAGATCCTCGAGGCGCAACGCCTCACCCAGCAGGCGATCCTCGAGAGCTTCGCGATGACGCTTCGCGGGATGGGCAATCAGACGGATGCCGGCGCGCCGATGCTGGTGTCGCGCCCCGTGCAGCGCGTGTTCGCGCCCGTCGCGACGCCGACCGAGGTCGTGGTGAACTCGGCGCCGGTCGTTGCAGCGCCTGTGCCGGTCGCGCCCGCGACGGTCGCGGTGGCTCCTGCACCGACCCCCGCGCCCGCAGCGGTCGCCCCGGCCCCTGCGCCCGCGCCGGTCGCCCCGGCGCCGGTCGTGGTTGCACCCGTCGCTCCGCCCGCCGCCGCGCCCGTTGCTGCCGCCCCTGCGGCCGGCGGTGACACCGCCGGCATCGTCCTCGGCGTGATCGCGGAGAAGACCGGGTATCCGGTCGACGCGCTGGCGCCGGAGATGGAGCTCGAGGCCGACCTCGGCATCGATTCCATCAAGCGCGTCGAGATCCTCGCGGCGTTGAGCGACAAGGTCCCCGGCCTCGATCCCAAGTCCGCTGATCCGGCGAAGATCCGCCGCGTGCAGGACCTGCTCGAGTTGCTGGAGGGCCCCCCCGTGGGCCCTGGGGCGCCGCTGGCACGGTAGCAGTCGCCTCCGAGTCAGCGGCTTCTTCCGTCGATCGACAAGTGGTGGAATGGCTCCCGGCCCAGTGGCCCGGGAGCCCGCATCCGCGCGTGCACACGGCGTCCACGATCGCCGTGATCGGTGGGCCCGCCGGGCTCGCCGAGGCAGTGGCGGGCGCGTTGGCCGAGCGCGGCCTGGCGTTGCGTTCAGGCGCAGCGGCCGAGGCCGACGTGGTGGTCATCGCGCACGCATTGGAGGATGGGGATGCCGTGCACGCCGCGTTCGATGACCTGAGCGCGCTGGCCGCGCGCGCGACAGCGCCGGTGTTGCTGGTGCATGCGGCGGTCGCGTCGCAGGCTGGTGCGGGGGCCGCCGGTGTCGTGAAGACGGCGGGCCGCGAGTGGGGCGCGGATTACCTGTGCCTGACGGTGCAGGACGTCGGTGACGCCGCGCGGGTGATCGCGGAGGAGTTGTGCCGGGGTGCCGGTGAGCGCGAGGTGCGTCATGCGCCGACGCGTGCGGTCCTCGCGCGCGTCGAAGCGCCGTTCACGGGGCCGGTCCGTCCGATCCCCGCGGGTCCGTGGCTGGTCTCGGGCGGTGCGCGTGGTGTCACGGCCGCGTGCTGCATTGCGCTTGCCCGGGCGGGCATGCGGCAGGTGGTACTCCTCGGGCGCAGTGCGCTCACGGACGAGCCGGCGGCGTGCCGCGATGCGACGGACGAGGGCGCGTTGAAGCGGGCGTTGCTGACGATCGCCGAGGGCAAGCCGAACCTCGCGGCCATCGCGCGGCAGGCCAGGGACATCATGGCCCAGCGCGAGGTCCGCGCCAACATGGCGGCGATGGAAGCGGCCGGGTGCACGGTGCGCTACGCCTCGGTGGACGTGACGAACGCCGACGCGGTGCGGGCCCTGGTCGCCGACGTGAAGGCGGAGTGGGGGGCGATCCGTGCGCTGGTGCACGCGGCCGGCGTGCTGGCCGACAAGCGGCTGGGCGACAAGACGCGCGAGCAGTTCGACAGCGTGCTGCGCACCAAGCTGGACGGCGGGACGGCGTTGCTGACCGCCTGCGCTGGGGAGCCGCTGGAGGCGCTGGTGTTCTTCTCGTCCGTGGCGGCGCACAGCGGCAACGCGGGGCAGAGCGACTATGCGGCGGCGAACGCGATGCTCGATCACTGGGCGGCGACGGAGCGCGCGGCGCGCGGTGACGCGTGTCGTGTGGTGTCGATGGCCTGGGGACCGTGGGACGGCGGGATGGTCACCGAGTCCCTGGCCAGGCACTTCACGTCGCGCGGCATCGGGCTGATCCCCCTGGCGG
>CAYSFN010000060.1:0-14576 GCA_964430045.1 uncultured Gemmatimonadaceae bacterium | reverse complement strand
CCCACGCCGCGGCACCGGCCGAGTGGGACTTGGCCTCGTCCCGCTCCAGCAATCGTGCCTGGACCGCTCCTCCAGTCAGGCTCTGGACCGAGAGCGTGTAGGTCCCGACCTCCATGAATGCACAGCTCGTCGCCAGAATCCGGTACGTTCCGGGCGCGAACGCACGCACGATGCGCGCGTTCAGGCCGATCCCGCTGTCGTCGTCCTGCGCAATGGTCACCCCCTGGGCATTCCGCACGTAGAGGTACGGATCGAACTGGTCGCTGACGTGATCGATCTGGATCGTTGCCGACGCGTTCACCGTCAGTTCCCAGACCTCGGTGAAGTGGGAAATAGGGGTTTGACAATCGCCCGGGTCGAGGGACGACGCGACCGACTGGCCAATGGCGACCACCCCGTTGATGGCGTCGCACGAAGCGATGACGGTCGTCGACGCCGACAGCGTGAAGTTGCCGGTCGATCCGCCGGGCGATCCGTAGGAGGTGGTGACCCACAGCAGGTATTCGCCGGGAGCAAAGAGATGCGGGAGCGCTGCTCGTCCGGTCTGATCAGGGAACGCGATGCCAGCGATCGGGAGGGATGCCTCCGTGCCCGTCACGATCAGCACCGGCTGGAAGCCGGCACCCTGCACCTCGAACAGGAGTGCGGTCTCGACCGCGACACTGATGCGCCATCCCGTGCTGCGTTGCAGATGCGGCAGCACGCAACTGTCCGGCACGATCGCACTGCTGATCGTCTGCCCCGCTGTCAGGGTACCGACGGCCGTCCCAGCAGAGCAGGGGATCACGGGTGCCGCGCCGAAGGTGAACGAGCCCGTGCTCGACGGCGCGGTGGCGCTCATCCAGACCAGATAGGTCCCGGGCTCGAACGCCATCAGGAGCTCGACACGCGTCGGGTCGCCTGATTCGTTCATGCCGTAGAGCGCTCCCATCGCCAGGTCGGTGATCCAAATGAAGGGGGTGAACTGCGTCGAGGTCATCGTGAAGCGGACCATGGTCGGTTCGGTGAAGCTCATTCGGCGTCCGACGGCACGGCGACCATCGGAGGAAAAGAGGCAGTTCGACGAGGTCAGGGTGCCCGACGCGGTCTGTCCGATGCTGAACGGGCTCGTCGCCGTGGCCGTCGAGCACACCGGGGCCTCGACGGTGATGGCGATCGACGCGGAGTGCTCTCCGCTCCTCGCGCTGATGACCGACGTGCCCGCGGCCACTCCTGTGACCTGGCCGGAGGACGCGACCGATGCGATCTGTGGCTGCGAACTGGTCCAGGTGACTGACCCGGACACGGCGACGCCCGAGGCGTTGAGCACGCTCGCGACCAGTTGTGCGGACGCGCCGATCGCGACGGTCGAGACCGGGTTCAGCAGGACGATGCTCGCGACTTGCCGGGCGACCGCATCCTGGTCGAGGGGCGAGTCCGGCGCGGTGGTGTCCTCGGCGCAGGCCGCGACGGCGAACGCGAGGAGTGTGAAGTGACGTGCGGAAAAGCGAAGCATGACGGGCTCCTGGGGGCTGGGGTGCTCCGAAGTTCAGCGCCCCCCGTGGAGCGACCAATACGTCATCCGGCGTAGTCGCGGGCGCGCATGACGTAGCCCTTTAGGCTGCGGCGCCCTGAATATCTCGGAGGAGTGTTCCCCCCAGTTTGAGTGTCGGGTGAGTGTCCTCACTCCCACTCCTCCACCCCCAACCCCGGCACCCGCCGGAACTCCCTGACGTTCCCCGTCGCCACCACGAGCCCGTGCGCCAGCGCCGTTGCCGCAATCACCAGGTCCCGCTCGCCGATCAGTGTACCCGACAAGGCCAGCGCGTGGCGGACCGTCGCGTAGTGCTCGGCGCTCTCCTCGTCGAAGGCCAGCAGATTGAATGCCGAGAGGAACACCTCGAGCTCCGCGATCTTCGCCGTCGGCGCACAACTCCTCAGAAGAGCGCCATACCGCAACTCGGCAACGCTCATCACGGACAGCGCGACGTCGTCGGGGTTCAAGCCGGCCAAGCGGCGCCCGGTCGCCCGGTCGCCGCGCAGTACTTGCACGCACACGGTCGTGTCGAGGAGGTACTTCATTCGTCGTCGAAGTCCACGTCGGTCCCGCCCGGCGGCAGCAGTGGCGGCACCTCGAGATCGGCGAACAGGTGCGCGTTCGCCCGAATCCGCTCGAAGAAACCATCCGGCCACCCGAGCTTCGCAACAGGTTCGAGGATGACGGCAGTGCCCTCGCGCCTGATCTCTACTTCGTCGCCTTCGAATCGGAATGCCTTGGGCAGCCGAACGGCTTGTGACCGGCCGTTCCAGAACAGCTTGGCCCGCGGCAGCCGCGTTGCTGGATCCTTGCGTTCGGGCACAGTGATACCCTCTCCATTGCAGTTGATATATACCAGTATATATCATATTACGTACGAGCGCACAACCGACATCATCCTGCGTTGCGGTGCCCTCGCGCCACGGTAGCGTGGGCAAGCGGCGCGAGGCGAAGCGGATGCGCGTGGTCGCCAACTCCTGAGTCGGGCTCGAAGTGTCCACCGCAGCGTCTGAACGGCTTCCCTGGGAGCCGAGCTTGCGCGCCCCGCTTGGCCCACACAGTTTCCACACATGGCCAACGCCCCTGATATTCGAGACGACGCCAAGCGCCTGATCGAGCAGCTTCCTGCCGGGGCCAGTTGGGACGACTTGGCCTACGAGGTCTACGTCCGCCAAGCGATTGACCAAGGTCTTGCCGACGCCGATGCAGGGCGCACGGTCGACCACGACACCGCCCTCGCCCGGGTCCGCGCCCGCATTCGCCGCGCCTCCTGATGCGCGCGCTCCGGTGGACGGAGCGCGCTGTCGCGGATCTTGAGGGGATCGCCGAGTTTGTAAGCCGCACGTCGGCTGTCTATGCTGAAGGCGTCATCCTGCGCATCGAGCGGCGGCTCCAGCTCGTGCGTGACCATCCTGGCCTCGGCAAGCCGGCGACCGAGACGGACGACCCCACGGTGCGCGAGTTGGTGGTTGCCCCGCATCGCGTGTTCTATCGGGAACGCGACGAAACGATTGAGGTTCTTGCCATTGTCCACGGACGTCAGATGTCGCCGGAGGACCTCTAGCCCCGCACTGATACCACCGGCGCCAGCAGCCCCCGCCCGATCCTCAGCCAGCCCTCGGACTCCATGAAGAAGATCCGCACAAAGGCGGTTGCCAGCACGGCCGTGCCGACGAAGTACACCACATGCACTCGCCGCCGGCTGAGCGCGTCGAACGCCATGGCGGCAAACAGCGGCGACAGCCACGCGAGCAGGAACGTCACCGGCGATTCGAACGGCAGGCGCGCGATCGCCGGGTAGATCAGGACGACCGTGGCCACGAGCATCAAGCGCTTGTGAATCGGTGGCCGGTTCCGGTACGCGATCGCGGCCGCGAAGAACCCCGCAAACAACGCCATGTCCACCAGCGGGAGGAGCAGGAATCCAGCCGCCTCGTCCAGCGTCCATGCGCCGCCCTGCACGTGCAGGGCCGGTGCCACGAACGTGGCCAGCAGGCCGAACACGAGCACGAGCACTCCGTACACGGCGCCGAGGCTCCCGAGGCGGCGATGCAGGCCCGTGCGCCCCGTGGCCACCAGCGATGCCTGCACCAGCATGAGCATCATCCACCCGCTGAAGACCGCGACGTGGGCGTGAATGACCCGGGGTTTGGTCACGCCACCGCTTACCAGCGGTCCGAAGTACGACGCCCAGAAGCCGTAGAGGACGATCGCCATCAGCATGAGCGTGATGACGACGTAGAAGGCCCGGCTCCGGACAACGGGCGGAGCGGCGGCGGGCCTCGGCGAACGGCGGCCGTCCATCGCGCTATCGTGCGTTGCGGTCACGTGGCCCCCCATGAAAAGCTGCGTCAGCACAGCGACTGGTCGACGATGACCCGCCGCCCGTTCGTGGGGTAATACTGTACGCAGGGGGGCGAACGGCGCCATGGAGCGTTGCGCATGGACACCCCGGGACCCCCCACCGGCATTGCAGTGCATCACCCTCTCATGGATTCCCGCATGCACACCTTCCGCCGTGCGTCGGTCGCCTTGGCGGCCGTCCTCACCCTCGCGTCCTGCGGCAGCACGGACGCCCCGCCCGGCATTGTCAGTGCCGGGCTCCACCCATCGCCCGACGAGGTCTCGGCCACGGTGCTGACGAGGGGGATCACGGCCGGGGCTGCGGTGGACGTGAAGTTCGTCAACCGGGGGCGGGTGGCCATCATGATGCACCACCCGTGCACCCGCCGCGTCGAACGGCGTGACGGGGACGGGTGGACGCTCCTGCCCAGCGAGCTCAGGCTCTGCATCGCCGAGGTGTACAAGCTGCGCGCGGGGAGCGAGGAGGTGAAGGTCACCGACGTTCCGATCGACGTGACGCCGGGGGAATACCGGTTCCGGTTCCCGGTGACGTTCGAGGCCAGGTCCGCCGTGGCTGGGGAAGTGGTGTCGGCGCCGTTCACGGTGCGGGCGCAGTAGCAGCCGGTGGCCTCAGGCCCGCCACGCGCTGCTGAGGGTTCGCCGTGCATCAGGGGCCGCGCATACGTCGGGTGACGTATACCACCAGCGCGGGCCTCTCCGGCATCGTTGACTGACCACGCCAACAGTCATCCCCCGGAGGATCACCGCATGCGCTCCACCATGCTCGCCGTCGCTGTCTCGTTGCTCATGCCGCTGGGTGCCGCGGCGGCCCAGACGGTACGGCCCAAGCGCGGAGATATCGTCCGCATAACGGCACCGCCGTACGCCTTGGACAATCGGATCGCCCGCGTGCTGAGTGCGCGCAACGACACGCTGTTTCTCGATGTCGACAAGATGCTTGCGGTCGCACGGCCTGGCGTGACACGGCTCGAGGTGCATAGCCGCAGGCGGCACACCCTGAAGGGCGCCGGTGTTGGCCTGCTGGTCGGTGCCGCCGTCGGCGCGATCGTAGGGTATGCCGACGGTGACAATCCTCCGACGCAGTTGTTTCGGGTCACGGCAGGTGAGAAGGCCGTCTTCTTGGGCATTGGTATGGGAGGTGTGGGAGTGGTCCTCGGCGCGATCGCGGGGACGGGAGTCGTCCGGGAGCACTGGACACCGGTCCCGCTTGGCACTGCAGCCCGCTAAGCGCCAGTCCGCACGGTTCCGTTCAGCAACGTCCATCGTCAGGGCCGTTGCCGCGTAGGAGTCGCTGGCACCCACTAATTTCTGGGTTGACAGAAATATCAGAAACATTGTATTCTCCGGCATGCCCTCCTCGCTCCCTGCGCCCGTCCTCGAGTTCCTCGACCGCTTCAGCCAGATGATGGCTGGCGAGGGGCTCCCCCGGCCAGCCGGGCGCATGCTCGGCCTGTTCTTCGTGGAAGGGGGAGAGCAGTCGGCGGCTGATCTGTCGCGCAAACTCCGTATCAGCCGGAGCAACGTGAGCACCACCGTCCGGCTGCTGGAGAGCTACGGGCTGCTGGAGCGCACGCGCCCGCCGGGGGAGCGGCAGGACCGGTTCCAGCTCCCGGCCGACCCGTTCGTTCCCCTGCTGCATGCCGGCGCCGCCCGCGCGGCCCGCATGCGTGACCTGGTGCGCGACTGCCGGGAAGGGCTCCCCGCCACACTCGCGCCCGCAGGGACACGGCTTGGCGAGTTGCAGTCGTTCTTCGGGCACGCCGCCGGGTGGCTCGGGCGCATGCGCGACGACTGGAGCACGGAGAACACCGCCTCCCCCACGAAGCGCTGACATTCGACATACCTCCCCATGCCCCGCCTCCATCTGCTCGAAATCGCTGAACAACCGTGGTGCCCCGCCGTGATTCGCGACGGGCTGACCGACTATCTCCAGTTCGTGACCGACCAGACCCGGCCCTATGCTCCCGCCGCCGAGCGGCTCGCCGAGTTGGTGCGGCATGCCGAAGGTTCGGCCCATGCCGGCCAGGTCGTTGACCTCGGGGCAGGGGCCGGCGGGCCATGGCACGCCCTCACGGCCAGTCTTGCGGCCTCCGGTGCGCCGGTCCGTGTTCGGCTGACCGACCGCTTTCCGAATCACGCCGCCTTTGCGCGCATGGCGCGCGAAACCGGCGGAGCGGTCTCTGGCGACGATCGTGCCATTTCCGCCGACGCCGTCCCCGGGGATCTTGTCGGCGTGCGCACCATCTTCTCGGCGTTCCACCACTTTCGCCCGGAACAGGCCCGCCGCGTGCTTGCCGACGCCGTCGCCGCCGGAGCGCCGATCGCCGTCTTCGAAGCCACGAAGCGCGACGCCCGCACCGTCCTGCTCACGCTGCTCACGCCGCTGCTCGTCGTGCTCATGACGCCGCGCATCCGCCCGTTCCGGTGGTCGCGCCTCGTGTTCACGTACCTCCTGCCGCTCATTCCCCTCACGGTGCTGGTGGACGGCATCGTCTCCTGCCTGCGCACGTACACGCCCGATGAACTCCGCGCGCTCGCCGCGTCGGTGTCGTCCGAGTATGCGTGGACCGCCGGCACCGCGGGGAGCGGGCCGGTGCCGGTGACGTTCCTCCTGGGGCGGCCGCCAGGCACACGGCCGGGCTGAGTCGTTCGCCGGGGCCGCTTGCAGGTGGCTGGCGACGTTCCGAGGTGATAACTTGCCAGCCGTGCCTGTCTCCGACCACGACCTCTCCAAGCTGACGATCGACCGCAACGCCCCGGCCATGTCGGGGCGTTCGCGACGGTGGCGCACCGCGGCCTGGATCGCGGGCGCCGCGGTGGTCGCCTTCCTCGTCTACCACTTTCTGCCCGATCGCGCCGTCGAGGTGCAGACCATCGTGGCAACCTCGACCGGTGGTGGTGGCGGTGCCGTCGGGGGCGCAACCGCCGTCACGGCCAACGGCTACGTGGTCGCACGGACGCGCGCCGCGGTCGCGGCCAAGATTCCCGGGCGGCTCGCCACGCTGAATGTCTCGGAGGGCTCCTACGTGCGCGCCAACGACGTCATTGCGCGCCTCGAGAACGACGACCACGCCGCCGCGGTCCAGGAGGCGCGCGCCAACGAACTGGGCGCGCGCGCCCAGGTGATCGAGGCCGTGTCGGTGCGCGATCAGGCGGAGCGCGACGCCGACCGCCTGCGCCGCATCCACGCGGACAATCCGCAACTGACCTCGGCGCAGCAGGTCGAGGTCGCCGCGAGTCTCGCGGCGCAGGCCGTGGCGCGGGCCGCCGCGGCCGAAGCCCGCCTCGAGGCGGCCGGCGCGACGCTCCGCCTCGCCGAGGCCACGTTCGAGAACACGATCATCCGCGCGCCGTTCTCCGGCACCGTGCTGCGCAAGGAAGCCGAGGTCGGCGAGGTCGTCGCACCGTCGGTGGGTGGCGGTCTCACGCGCGGCGCGGTGGTCACGATGGCCGACCTCACCACGCTCGAAGTCGAGGTCGACGTCAACGAAGCATACATCGGCCGCGTCCTGCACGAGCAGCGCGCGCGCATCACGCTCGACGCGTACCCCGACACGTCGTTCCGCGGGACGGTGCGTCAGGTGGTCCCGACCGCCGACCGCCAGCGGGCGACCGTGCAGGTCAAGGTGAGCATCGTCGACCGCGACAGCCGCATCCTGCCCGAGATGGGGGCGCGCGTCGACTTCCTCAATGCACCGCAGGCCGATGCGGCGACGACCGGGGCCGGCGATGCACCGCGCCGGTTCCAACTGCCCGTCGCGGCGGTCCGCGAGTCGGGTGGACGCAGCATCGTCTGGCTGGTGCGCGACGGACGGCTCGAGGAGCGCGTGGTCGACGCAGGGCCCGTGAGCGCGGGGTTCCGTGAGATCCGGAATGGTCTGGCCGGTGGCGAACTCATCCTCAGTGGCGGTGTCGAATCGCCGGTGGCGGGGATGCGGGTGCGCGTACCGGAGCGGTGAGGGCGCAGCAGCACGACAACCGGCCTGGCGGCTGCATCGCCCGGTCCACGTACTTCCACCATCACGCCGAGCACCCCGATGGCACTGGTCGAGATCCGCGACGTCTCCAAGATCTTTCAACGCGACGTCGAGCGCGTGGAGGTCTTCACCGGCCTCACGATGGACATCGAGCAGGGGACGTTCACGGCCCTGATGGGACCGTCCGGCTCCGGCAAGTCGACGCTCCTCAACCTCGTGGCGGGGCTTGATCGCCCGTCGTCGGGACGCGTCCGCGTGCGTGACGCCGAGGTGAGCGGGATGTCGGCGTCGCAGCTCGCGACCTGGCGCGCCGCCAACATCGGCTTCGTGTTCCAGTCGTTCAATCTGCTCCCGGTCCTCACGGCCTTCCAGAACGTCGAACTCCCCCTCCTGCTGACGAACCTCGGCAAGGGCGAGCGTGAAGAGCGCGTGCGCATCGCGCTCGGCGTCGTCGGCCTCGAGGACCGCATGCAGCACTTTCCGCGGCAACTGTCCGGCGGCCAGGAGCAGCGCGTCGCGATCGCGCGGGCCATCGTCGCCGACCCGACCCTCGTGCTGCTCGACGAACCGACCGGGCAGCTCGACGCGAAGAGTTCGCACGAGGTGCTCGACCTGCTCGGCCGTCTCAACGCGGAGTTCGGCAAGACGATCGTGATGGTGACGCACGACGCGCAGGCGGCGAGCCGCGCCACGCGCACGCTGCACCTGGAGAAGGGGACGTTCGTCGAACAGGCGGGGGTGACCCGGTGAGGTTCTTCCCGCTGCTCACGGCCAATCTTGGCCGGCACAAGTGGCGGACGCTGCTCACCCTCGCCAGCGTCGCCCTCGCGCTGTTCCTCTTCGCGTCGCTGCGGACCGTCCTGACCACGCTCAGTGCGACGGCCGAGTTCGGCAGCGCGCGTCGCCTGGTCACGACCAATGCGACCGGGTTCGTCCTCCCGCTCCCCGTCGCGTACGCGAACCGCATGTCCGCGCTGCCGGGCGTCGAGCGCGTGGCGTGGGTCAACTGGTTCGGTGGTCGCTACGGCGACGGCAAGCGCTTCTTCGCCAACTTCGCGATCGACGCGGAGAACTACCTCGCGATCTACCCCGAAATGTCCGTCACGGACGAGCATCGCACCGCCTTCATGCAGGACAAGGCCGGGGCGCTCATCGGCACACGCCTGATGGACATCTTCGGCTGGCGCGTCGGCCAGAACGTCACGCTCCAGGGCACCATCTTCCCCGGCGACTGGACGTTCACGATCCGCGGCATCTACACGCCCACCGACCCGGCGATCAACGACGACGCCATGATGTTCCACTGGGACTACCTCGACGAGCGGACCGGCCGCACGGGGCAGGCGGGGTGGTACGTCGTGCAGGTGGACCGCGTGGAGAACGGCCCCAACATCGCCAAGGCCGTGGACGACCTCTTCCGGAATTCGTCGGCCCCGACCAAGTCCGGGACCGAGCAGGCGTTCAACGCGAGCTTCGCGACGATGTGGGGGAACGTCAGCCTCCTGCTCAACACGGTCGGGATGGCCGTCGTCTTCGCGATCCTCCTCGTCACCGCCAACGCGATGATGATGAGCACGCGCGAGCGCGGCCGTGAATACGCGGTGCTCAAGACGATCGGCTTCACCGATCAGCGCCTCTTCCTGCTCGTGCTCGCCGAAGCCGGGATCATCACCCTCACCGGTGCGCTCATCGGACTCGGCGGCGCGAAAGTCCTGTACAAGGCGACCAACTTCAACGCCGGCGGCTTCCTCCCCGGCTTCGACGTGACGCCGCCGACCCTCGTGCTCGGCACGGGGATCGCGCTCCTCCTGATGTTCGCCAGCGGCATCGTGCCGGCGCTGCGCGCCGCGCGGCTCCCCGTGGTCTCCGCACTCCGGAACGTCGAATGAAGATCCCACTCGTCTACAACCTGCGCAGCCTCACCGGCCGGCCGGTCTCGACGGCGTTCACGGCGCTGGGGATCGGCCTCGTCGTCGCCGTCTTCATTGCGATGCTCGCGCTCGCCAACGGGTTCGCCGCCGCCCTCACGACGACGGGCTCCGCGGCCAACGTGCTCGTCCTGCGCGACGGCGCCGACTCGGAGATGTCGAGCAGCTTCGACCGCGCCGCAGTGAGCATCCTGGCGTCGTCACCGCACGTTGCGCGCAACGCGGCCGGCGTGCCGCTGATCAGTCCCGAGGTGTACATCGTCATCCCGCTCGGCCGTGCGTCGGACACGACGCAGATGGCCAACGTCGTCCTGCGCGGCGTGAGCGACCAGGTGTGGGCGGTCCGCACGAACCTCGACATCACCGCAGGGCGCCGTCCGGAGTCGGGCAGGAACGAGATGTGCGTCGGCTCCAAGCTCGTCGGCCGGTTCCCCGGCACGGGGATGGGCGAGGCGATCCGCTTCGGCGGCCGCGCGTGGGACGTGGTCTGCCACTTCACCGCCGACGGCTCGGCGTTCGAGTCGGAGATGTGGGGCCCCACCGAACAGGTGATGAGCATCGCGCGCGGCGAGTCGTTCCAGTCGGTCACCTTCCGGCTGGCCGACGCCGGGGCGTTCGACGAAGCCAAGCGGATGCTCGAGGCGGACCGCCGGATCACCGTCGACGTGTACCGCGAGGCGGAGTTCTACGCGCAGCAGTCGCAACTGCTCGGCACGATCCTCCGGATCCTCGCCGTGATGATCACGTCGATCATGGCGGTGGGGGCCACCTTCGGCGCCGTGAATACGATGTACGCCGCCGTGGCGGGCCGCCGCTCCGAGATCGCGGTCCTGCTGACGCTCGGGTTCCAGCCGCGCAGCATCCTGGCGAGCTTCCTCGCCGAGTCCACGGCGATCGCCCTGCTCGGCGGGGCGGTGGGGTGCCTGATCGCGCTGCCGGTGAACGGGATCGTCGCCAGCACGACCAACTGGGCGAGCTTCAGCGAGATCGCCTTCTCGTTCCGCGTGACCCCCGGGCTGCTCGGTGCCGGGATGGCGTTCGCCGCGGTGATGGGGATCGTGGGGGGCTACCTCCCCGCGCGGCAGGCGGCGCGGATGCAGGTCGTGGAGGCGATCCGCCGGTAGGTCACGCCGCCGCGCCGGTGCGGTACGCGCGTGTCAGTCGTCAACGCGCACTGCGGCCGGGGCCCGGCGCTTCGCAATGTACGGCAGCGCGAACAAGTACAGTCCGCTCAGCAGGAGCAGTGCGAGTGGCGGCAGCGGCGAGTAGGTCACCCAGTTCGGCGGGTCGCCTCCGCCCTGGGCCACTTGGACGACGTTCGCAATGACCGTCACCGTGAAGAGCATCGAGATCCATCGGTGGCTCTGCCGAATGACGCTGTTCCAGTTCACGGGGGGCTCTCCTCAGAGTGGGGGTTGGGTGGACGGGTCGGTTTCAAACTGCCGTGCATACTCGGCGTGCAGGCGCGGCCACTCGAACTGCATCGCATCGCCGCCGACGATACGGCCGATCGGCTGATCGTCCAGCAGTCGGTCAAGGACGTCGAAGCAGATGTGCCAGCCGGCGGCACCCATGGCGATGAACTTGCGCCCGATGTTGTGCCAGAGCGTCAGGCGCGTGCCTTTGCCGTGCGCTGTCAGTTCCCAGCGCATTTCGTTCTCGCCCCAGTTGAACTCGAGCAACGTCGGGGCCTCGGCGCGCGTGACGTGTCCGTCGGTGACATGCGGCGTGGGCGTGCCCGCGGTGGTGAGGTGCGCCGGTCCCGGCGCGCCGAGATTGCGGTCGGCATCGAACGGCGCCCATTCGCGGAGTTCTGCCGGATCCGTGAGCGCCTGCCACACGCGCTCGGGCGGATGCCGCAGCGTGCGCATCAGCACGAGCGTCCACTGGTCTCCGTTCTTTCGGATGTCTGCGCCGTACGCGGCGCCCGGTGCGTAGTGCTGTCGGTCAGTCATGGCTGCTTTCGCTTCCTGGAACGTCGCTGTTCCGCCGGTGTGTGCGTGCGACTGAACTTGCGGTCGAGGTGACGTTCGAGCGCATCAACGTGCGCGGACCAGAACCGTCGAAAGGGGGCGAGCCACGCGTCGACTTCTTCGAGCGGCCCGGGTCGAATGCGGTATATGCGCCGCTGGGCGTCCACGCGTGCCTCGACAAACCCGGCCTCCCTGAGCACGCGCAGGTGCTTGGAGACAGAGGGCTGTGACATGCGGAGCTGGACTTCGATCTGGCTGACCGACTGCTCGGAGACGGCGAGCAGGCTCAGGATGGCTCGGCGGCTGGGCTCCGCAATGACGCCGAACGTGGATTCCATATCACGTATATACCCAAATGAGTATTTACGTGTCAAGGCGCATGGTCGGCCGTTGCGTGTCTCTCAATGCACCACCAGCGTCCGCCGCTGCCGCACCGGCTCGCCTCCGGGGCGGGCGATGGTGACGTCGAGGTCGTACGCGCCGCGTGCGAGCGTGCGGGTGTCGATCGTGAGCGTGCGCGCGATGATCGGCACAGGGCCGTCGGGCACCACGCCGGCCGTGGGGCCAAGAGCGCCTTCGGTCCATGCCACGCTGACGGGCGCATTCTCATCGCCGACGAGCCCGAGCCAGATGCGGAAGCGACGGTCCGGCGGCTGTGTGGTCACCCGTTGGAGCAGGACGTGGTGTTCCAGCGAATCGGTCGCGGCGGCACCATACGTTTCCCAGTAGATGTGGAGCGGCGTGCCGCGCCGGATGCGATCGCTCGGGGCGAGGGCGGCCATGGCACTGTCGGGGTGCGGGACGGGGGTGGCACGCGGCGGCAGGTCGAGGAGCACGATGTCGGAGAGTGCCATGACACCAGCGGGGAGCGTGCGGAGCGGGTGCGGGGTGATGCCCCAGCGGGTGCGCGCCGCCGGCGGACCGTCGTTGCGTCCCGTCGCGATCTCGATGCCTGCCACGCCGGCCTCCTGGGCGAGTGACCCGTGGAGTCGCAGCGGACTGCGGCCGATCGTGGCCGTCGCGGTCATGACGGGGTGTGCGTGGTCCGGCTCCGTCGAGTACCACAGGCCGGCGGTGACCGTGTCCCCGGTGCGGCGGCGGAGCGAGTCGGCCCCCAGGACGGGGATCACGGTGCCGAGGACCGCATGGTCGTAGCGGCGCAGCACGTGTGTAATGGGCTTGGGGAGCTGAACCAGGTATCGCGGCGACCGGAAGTGCTCGGGTGGCCACCAGAGCTGGCGTGGGTTGGCGGTGTCGGAGGCAGCGGGTGCCAGCAGCGACCAGTCCGTGGTCTTTGCGGTGCCGGGGTCGAAAATGGCCGACGCGGCCGGCAGCAGCGCCATGCGGCCCGTGGTGTATTCGTAGGTGGTGTACGGGCCGTTGCGGGGGATGCCGCGGCGTGCATGCACGTCATCCCGCATGCTGTCCTGCGTGAAGCCCCCCCAGTAGATCCAACTGGGCCAGCCATAGCGCAGGACCATCGTTTCGCGCGCATCATTGCCGAGCTCGCGGCGCCACGAGTACCGCTCGTCGAAGGGGAGTGCCGTTTTGAGGCGGATCAGGACTCGGCGCGCTTCGTGCTCGGCCCAGCGGGGGTGTCCGCCCTCGGACCAGAGCGGGCGCGCCAGCCACCAGAGCCAGCGGTTGAGCGTGTCGCGCCCGGCGCAGGGGAGGGACTCGTACCGGATCCGGTATGCCGGGGGCAGGAACACGGCCATGTCGGACCACTCGCACGCAGCGGCCGGTCCCAAGGCCGCCGTTGCGGCCCGGAACACCGCCTCGGCCTCGTCCCAGGCGCCCGTGCGGGTGTGCACGTACCCACGCAAGACTGCGCACCACCAGGGGTTGGCTCCGCAGGTTGCGACAACCGCGTGTGCACCTTCGAAGTCCTGTTGATCGACGAGGAACCGGACACGCTGCCCGGTGAGGAAGGGGTCGTGGGGATGCGCGTGCGCGACCCGTTCGAGGAGGTGCAGCAGCGTGTCGCGCCGCGCGCGGACGAGCGGCTTGTGCCGCGGCGTGATGGCGGCATCGAAGTCAGTGTCGTGGGTCGGCGTGAGTGTCTCAAAGGGAGCGATATACCAACTCGGGCAGACCGAAAACCCCGTCGTCGGACTGCGCAATTGGCGTCCGTTTCCGGCGCGCGGTTCGTAGGCGCCGATCTCAGAGTCGTACGCAGAGCATCGGTGCGAGTCGTGCCGCGGCCGAAAATGTGCTGCAGGACCAGTTGCATCCGCGTGGGTGCCGTAAATGCCGAACGGCTCCGGCCACCACGGTGTACCGCCAGGCCGGAAGTCGGTCACGAGGTTCCGCGGGTGGGCGATCCGGTGCAGCTCGCCCTCGCTTATGAGCCAATGCGCTCGCCAATCCATCAGGAACCACCGGATCCGGTCGACGGCGAAGGCGAGGGACGTGGAGTCGCCCCCCCCCCCGGCCGAGGCCTTCGCCGCGAGCGAGGGGGGCGCGATGAGTGTGGCCAGGGTACCGGCGAGCACGAGCGCCACGGTCAGTGCCGCCAACCGTCCCGGTTCGCCGTCCTGCTTACTGCCTTGCCGCAATGGCCTCGCGAACCAGTGAGTCCAGGATTCCTTCGGGCGGAGCTCCATTGAGCCGAATGTCATTCACCAGGATGGTTGGCGTGCCCTTGACAGCCAGACGATCACCGGCCGCCCGGTCAGACTGAACATTGTCCGCAACCGCCGGATCGGTCAAGCATGTGGTGAATGTGCCGAGGTCCGCCACCCCGGCCTCCGCTGCCAGGTCGGTCCATGGTGTAGTGCCCAGCAGCGCCTGGTGTGCGTACAGCGCAGCGTTCATC
>CAYSFN010000059.1:0-14613 GCA_964430045.1 uncultured Gemmatimonadaceae bacterium | reverse complement strand
TCGGCGGATGGCACACCGGCGACGGACCGCCGTCGCGGCCGTGGAGCGCTGGCCCAGCTGCCGAGCATCGCGGCGCGCGCCGCACGGATCGGTGGCTGGATGATGGACGTGCGGACGCGCACGCTGGACTGGTCGCCGGAGATGTACGAGCTCCTCGACTGGAGCGCGCCCCAGCCGCCGTCCCTCGACGACACGCTGGCCCGCTATGCGCCGGCGAGCGGCGAGGCGGTGCGCGTGGCGCTCGACCGCCTCTGCCGCACCGGGGAAGGGTTCGACCTCGAACTGGAGATGACCTCGTTCACCGGCCGCGCGATGCACGTCCGTGCGCTCGGCGAGGCGGTGCTGAACACGGACGGCGTGCCGGAATCCGTCGTCGGCGCGTTCCAGGACATCACGGCCCTCTCCGAATCGCGGTCCGAGGCCGTCGGCCTCGCGCGGCGCCTCGCCACGACGCTCGAGGCGATGTCGGACGCGTTCCTCACCGTGGACACTCAGTGGCGGTTCGCGTACCTGAACCCGCAGGCCGAGGCCTTGCTGGGGCGCGAGCGCGAGTCGCTCGTGGGGCGCCACATCTGGAGCGAGTTCCCCGACGGCATCGGCTCGCCCTTCCAGGTGGCGTACGAACGGGCCATGGCCGAGCAGGTCGCCGTGGAGTTCGAGGCCTACTACCCGGCCCCCCTCGACCGGTGGTTCATCGTCAAAGCCTACCCGTCGGCCCAGGGACTGGCGATCTACTTCCGCGATGTCACGACCATCCGGGCGGCGACCGAGGCGCTGCGGACCAGCGAGGAACGGTTCCGGGTGCTCAGTCGCGCCACGACGGACGCCATCTGGGACTGGGATCTCGCGACGGACGCCCTGTGGTGGAATGACGGGTATGCCGCCCGGTTCGGCTTCGCGGCCGGCGATGCGCGGGACGCGACACGACGGACCTGGGAATTGCGGATCCACCCCGAGGACCGCGCCGACGTGCAGCGCGCGATCCAGGCGGTCCTCGACCACGGCGGGAGCAGTTGGTCGCACCAGTACCGGCTGATCGCCGGCAACGGCAGCGAACGGGTGGTGCTGGACCGCGCCGAAGTGGTGCGCGACACCGGCGGCGGTGCCGTCCGGATGGTCGGCGGGCTCAGTGACATCACGGAACAGTTGCGGCGCGACGCCACGATCGCCGAGCACGCGGCGCTCCTGGACCAGACGCAGGACGCGATCCTGGTCCGCTCGCTGAACAACCACATCGAGTACTGGAATCGCGGCGCCGAGCAGATCTACGGCTGGCCCGCGTCGGAGGCCGTCGGGCAACTGGTCTCGGAGCTGCTGTACGACGACCCCGACACGCTGTACCGGGCCACGGCGGAGTTGCTCGCCAGCGGTGCCTGGTCCGGCGAACTCACGCATCGCACCCGCGAGGGGCGCCGGGTCACGGTGTTCGCGCGCTGGACCGTGCTCCGCCACCCCGACGGACGCCCACGCGCCATCCTGGCGATCAACTCCGACATCACCGAACGGCGGCGCATCGAGCAGCAGTTCCTGCGCTCCCAGCGCATGGAGAGCATCGGCACCCTGGCGGGCGGGATCGCGCACGACCTCAACAACGTGCTGGCGCCGATCCTGCTGGCGATCGAGGGGCTGAAGGCCGGTGAGTCGGACGCCGCGCGCCTCGCGACCCTGGCCACGATCGAGTCGAGCGCGCAGCACGGCGCCGCGATGGTGCGGCAGGTGCTGAGCTTCGCGCGCGGCGTGGACGGCGAGCGCGTGGACCTCTCGCTCGCCCCGCTGCTCATGGATGTCGCCCGCATCACCAACGAAACCTTCCTCAAGTCCATCGAGATCCACTGCGACGTGGCCCCCGACCTGTGGATGGTGCGCGGGGATGCGACGCAGCTCCACCAGGTGCTCCTGAACGTCTGCGTGAACGCCCGCGACGCGATGCCCGGAGGCGGCCGGCTGGACCTGCGCGCGACGAACATCTCGCTCGACGCGCAGTACGCGACGGGCGCACCGGATGCGACGGTCGGCCCATACGTGATGATCGAGGTGGAGGACACCGGCAGCGGCATGACGCCGGAGGTGCTCGACCGGATCTTCGAGCCGTTCTTCACGACGAAGCCCGCCGGCGAGGGGACGGGCCTCGGCCTGTCCTCGGCCCTGGCGATCGTGCGCAGTCACGGCGGGTTCGTACGGGCGTACAGCGAGATCGGGCGGGGCACGCGCCTCCGGGTCCACCTGCCCGCCCGCCCCGCCTCCGTCGCGGACCACCACGATGCGCGGACCGACGCGCTGCCACGGGGCAACGGAGAGTTGATCCTCGTGGTGGACGACGAGCCCTCGGTGCGGCAGATCACGCAGGAGACGCTGGTCGCCTTCGGGTACCGGGTGGTCACGGCGGTGGACGGCGCCGACGCGGTCGGCCTCTACGCGCAACGCCGCAGCGAGATCGCCGTGGTCCTGACGGACATGATGATGCCGGTGATGGATGGGTTGGCGACGGTGCAGGTGCTGCGTCGCATCGATCCGGCGGTGCGCATCATCGCCGCGAGCGGCCTGCAGACCAGCGACCGCCGGGCCCAGGTCGCGGCGGCCGGCGTGCGGCACCAGCTGAGCAAACCCTTCACCGCCGAGGTGTTGCTGCGCACCGTCCGCGCCGCACTGGCCGATGGCACGCACTGACCGCTTTGCGCGGCGCGCCCTGCGACTCCGCAGTCAGGCGCTCGGCATCACGATCGCCTATGCCGCCTTCGCCACCTTCTGGATCCTGTTCTCGGACGTCGCGCTGGCCGCGATCGTGACCGACCACGAACGCCTGGTGCAACTGAGCGTCGTGAAGGGGATCCTGTTCGTGGGCGTCACGTCGCTGCTGCTGCTCGTCCTGCTGCGGCGCGCGTTCCGCGCCATCGGACGCGCGTACGGCGAGATCGCGGACCGGGGCGAACAGCTCCGGGTCAGCGAGCAACGGCTGGCGACCCTGCTCGGCGCGGCCACGGACGGCATCATGGCCGTCGATGACGACGGGCGCGTCGTGTTCTCGAACCAGGCCGCGGAACGCCTGTTCGAGCAGGAGCCGGGCGCCCTGAACGGACGGGTGTTCACCGAACTGTTCCCAAACCCGGTCGTACTGACGGCGGGCACGCTGTCGCTCGCCCGACGCTCCCGCCTCGGCGAGACCGTTCCGCTCGAAGCGACCATCGCACCACTCCCGGACCCCGCGTCGCCCGGTCACCTGGTCGTCCTCCGGGACAACACGGTGCGCCGTCGACAGGCGGCGCTCCTGGCTGGCCAGCGGCGCATCCTCGAGATGATCGCCACCGGCGAACCGCTCGCCGCGTCCCTGGACGCCATGGTGCGGTTCCTCGAAGCGCAGAGCCCGGCGAGCCTCTGCTCCATTCTCCTGCTCGACCCGTCCGGTACGCGCCTGCGGCACGGGGCGGCCCCCTCGCTGCCCCCGGAGTACGTGCGCCAGATCGACGGATCGGAGATCGGTCCGACGGCCGGATCCTGCGGCACGGCGGCGTTCCGGGGCGAAGCGATCATCGTCGAGGACATCGCGAGCGACCCGCTGTGGGTCGCGTACCGCGACCTCGCCCTGCCGCACGGGCTGCGCGCCTGCTGGTCCACGCCCATCCGGGCGAAGGACGGCCGCATCCTCGGCACCTTCGCGATCTATCATCGCCAACCCGCGCGCCCCAAGCCGCAGCATCAGCAACTGATCGAGATCGCCACCCAGCTCGCCGCCGTCGCGATCGACCGGGCCCGCGTCGAGCACGACCTCCACGACGTCGAGGGGCGGCTGGCGGCCGTCGTCGATCACCTGGGCGAGGGGCTGGTCATCGCCGACGCGTCAGAAGCGACGCTGCACCTGAATCCTGCGGCGGCCTCGCTGCTGGGGTTCGACCCGGCCGTGCGCACGAGCGCGCAGGCGACGCTGTACCGGACGTTCACCCTGACGACGCTGGACGGTCAGGCGGTGCCGCACCCGGAGTGGCCGCTGGCCCGGGTGCGCCGGGGTGACGTGCTCCATGGCGAGGAGTACACGCTCACCCGCCGTGACGGCGCCTGGGAACGCGTGCTCGCGTTCACCGGGCGGCGTGTCACGTACCTGGACGGTGCATCGATCGCGTTCCTGACCCTGCGCGACGTGACCGCGCGCACGCGCGCGCAGCGCCTGCTGCTCGAGACGCAGCGCGACCTGGAGTACAAGGTCGAGGAGCGGACGGCGGCCCTGCGGGAGGCCGTCGCGCAGGCCGAGTCCGCGGATCGCATCAAGTCCGCGTTCCTCGCCACGATGTCGCACGAGCTGCGGACGCCGCTCAACTCGATCATCGGCTTCACGGGCATCGTCCTGCGCGGCGGGGCCGGGCCGCTGACCGATGAACAGACGAAGCAGCTCTCGATGGTGCGTGGCAGCGCGAATCACCTGCTCGAGCTCATCAACGACGTCCTCGACATCTCGAAGATCGAGGCCGGGCAGCTCGAGGTCCGCACCGTGCCGTTCTCGCTGCACGACGCGATCGTCCAGGTCGTGAGCACGCTGAGCCCGCTGGCCGAGCGCAAGCGGCTCGGCCTGTTGGTGACCGTCGCGCCCGATCTGCCGTTGATCGTCAGCGACCGGCGCCGGGTCGAGCAGGTCCTGCTCAATCTCGTGAACAACGCCATCAAGTTCACGGACGACGGCGAGATCCGGATCACTGTGACGACCATCACATCACCCGAGGGTCGCCTCCCGTCGCCGACGGCGCGGGTGCGCCTGGAGGTCGAGGACACCGGCATCGGCATCACCGCGGAGGACCTGCCGACACTCTTCACGCCGTTCCGACAGCTCGACACCGGTCTGGCCCGCCAGCACGAAGGGACGGGACTCGGGCTGGCGATCTGCCAGCGCCTGGTCCAACTGCTGGGCGGCACGATCCGCGCCAGCAGCACCCCGGGGGTTGGTAGTAGATTCTCGGTGGAGCTTCCTGTCGTCCTGTCGGAGTGATCGATGCCGCCGACGATTTTCCTCATTGAAGACAACGAGCAGAACAGGTACCTGGCGACCTTTCTGCTGCAGCAGCGCGGGTATCATGTCGTCGCTGCGGTGGATGGCCCGTCGGGCGTCGCGATGGCAGCGGATCTGTCACCGCTCGCGATCCTGCTCGACATCCAGCTGCCGGGGATGGACGGGTACCACGTGGCGACCGCGCTGCGCGCCCTCCCGCGCCACCGCACGACGCCGATCATCGCGGTCACGTCGTACGCGATGGCCGGAGACCGCGAGAAATCCCTGGCGGCCGGCTGCACGGGCTACATCGAGAAGCCGATCGACCCCGACACCTTCGTCGACGAGATGGAACGCGTGATCACGGAGGGCCGATGACCATGCACATCCTCGCCGTCGACGATCACGTCGAGAATCTCTACTACCTCAGTGCGCTGTTCGCGGGGGTGGGATTCGAGGTGACCGAAGCGTCGAATGGACGCGAGGCCCTCGCACAGGCGCACGCACGGCGGCCCACCGTGGTCATCTCCGACCTGCTGATGCCCGAGATGGACGGCTACACGCTGTTGCGGGCGTGGAAGCGGGACCCGGCGCTGCGCGAGGTGCCGTTCATCGTGTACACGGCGACCTACACCCACCCCGACGACGAACGCCTGGCGCGCGAACTGGGCGCGGACCTGTTCCTGGTCAAGCCCATGGACCCCGATCGCCTGCTGAGCGCGGTGCGCGAGGTGATCGATCGGCGCGCGGTCGAGCCCGCCTCGCAGCCCCAGCTGGACGAACCGGAGACCCTGCGCCTCTACAGCGCGACGCTGATCCGCAAGCTCGAGGAGAAGTCGAGCACGCTCGAGGCCACGAACCAGACGCTGCAAGCCGAACTCGGCGAACGGCTGCGTACGGAGCGCGCGCTGGCGGAGGCGCGCTCCCGGCTGGCGGATCTGGTGCACTCGATCGACGGCGTCGTCTTCGAGCTGGACGCGGAAACCCTCCGGGTCGAGTTCATCAGCGAGCAGGCCACGCGCCTGCTCGGCGTCCCGGCGCAGGCATGGACCGAGTCCAGCGACCCCTGGAGCGCCGTGCTGCACCCGGGCGACCGGGCGCGCGGCCTCGCGATGCTCCGCGCGTGCGCCGACACGGGCGAGGGGGGCAGTTGCGAGTTGCGTCTGCTGCACCGGGACGGGACGGGCGTGTGGGTCCGCATGGTCGTGTCGCCGTCGCAACGCTCGCAGTGGCGGTCCCTGCTCCGCGGCCTGATCATCGACATCACCGAGCAGCGCGGCGCGTCGCAGCGCCTGCTGCAACAGGACGCGCTGGTGCGCATCGCAGGGGTGGCGGCCCGCATCGGCGGGTGGCGCCTCGATGCCGGCGCCACGACGCTGATCTGGTCCGACGAGACCCGCATCCTGCACGGCGTGCCGCCGGGGACGGCGCTCTCCCTCGAGACGTCGATCGCGCACTACGCACCGGAATACCGCGGCGATCTCGAGGCGGCCGTCGCGCGGTGCTTCGCCGAGGGCACGCCCTTCGACCTCGAAGTGGAGCTGATGGGCGTCGCCCAGCGCCGTCGCTGGGTGCGCGTCATCGGCGAGGCCGTGCGCGACGACGCCGACCAGATCATCGCCATCCAGGGCGCGCTGCAGGACATCCATGAGCGCCGCTCCCTCGAACAGCAGATGTTCCGTGCCCAGCGGATGGAGAGCATCGGGACGCTCGCCGGTGGCATCGCGCACGACCTGAACAACGTCCTGGCCCCGATCGTGATGGCCGTGGACCTGCTGCGCAGCGAGACCGAGGATCCGGACACGCTGGAGACCATCGACCTCATCGGCACCAGTGCCCGACGCGGGGCGGAGATGGTGCGGCAGGTGCTGACCTTCTCGCGCGGGATCAGCGGACGGCGCGTCCCCTGCGACGCCACGGCGCTGGTGCGCGACGTGGCCGCCATCGTCGCGGAGACCTTTCCGAAGGGCATCGCCCTCGAGGTGCGGACCAGCGACATTCCCGGGCGGATCCTCGGCGACACCACGCAACTGCATCAGGTGCTCCTCAACCTGTGCGTGAACGCCCGCGACGCGATGCACGACGCCGGGCACCTGACGCTCGAGGTCGAGCCCGTGACCATCGACGCCCAGTACGCCGGCATGACCCTGGACGCCCGCGACGGCGAGTACGTGCGCTTCGAGGTGCGGGACACGGGGACCGGGATCGCGCCGGAGATCCTCGACCACATCTTCGACCCCTTCTTCACGACCAAGGAGGTCGGGCGCGGCACCGGGCTGGGGCTGGCCACGACGCAGGCGATCGTCCGCAGCCACGGCGGGTTCCTGACCGTGTATTCCGAACCGGGGAACGGGGCGTGCTTCCGCGCCTACTTCCCGCTGGACACCGGCGCGGCCGTGACCGCCGACCCTGCCGAGGACAACACGGACCTGGCCACGCTCCGGGGTCGCGGCGAGTCCGTGCTGGTGGTGGACGATGAACCCGCGATCCGGCAGGTCACGCGGCAAACGCTGGAGGCCGCCGGCTACGTGGTCCTCGAGGCTGCCGACGGGTCGGAGGCCCTGTCGACGTTCCTGCTGGAACGGGACCGGATCGACCTGATCCTGACGGACATGATGATGCCGGTGATGGACGGCAGCCGATTGATCCGCGTGCTGCACCGACTGGCCCCGCAGGTGCCGGTGATCGGCGCGAGCGGACTGGCCGACGGGGCGCGTCCCGCCGACGCCGACCGCCCGCAACCGTTCCTCGCAAAACCCTTCACCGCGAGCGCCCTGCTGCGTGCGGTGCGCTCGGCACTCGACGCGCGTGGCTGAACACGCGCGCGTGCTGCAGGACCGCCCGACCTCGTGCACGGCACCGCTGCCGCCTGCGGGGCGACGCGATGCATGAGGCGATCGTCACGGCAACCGAGGACGGCGGCGGCGTCCTGTACGCCCTTGCGCTGACGCCCGACGGCACGCACACGCAGTGGGTGAGCCGCAACGTGGAATCGCTGTTCGGCTATCCGCTCGCCGAGGTCCTGGCGCACGACTGGTGGGAGCGCCACGTGCATCCGGACGACCTCGCGCGCGCGCGCGCGGGGTGGGCCTCGCTCCTCGCCACCGGCCAGTTGCAGCACGACTACCGCGTCCGCCGGGCGGATGGGGCGTACCTGTGGATTCTCGACGACCTCCGCCTCACCGTCGGCGACGCGCCGGGGCACCGCACGGTGCACGGGTCGTGGACGGACATCACCGTGCGGCAGCGCGCGGCGGACGAAGCCGCCCGCCGTGCCGCACTCCACGCTCTGCTGCTCGAGCATCTCGACCGCGCCGTCATTGCCAGCGACGAGCACAAGCAGCTGATCTTCGCCAACGCCAGGGCCAAGGAGTGGTTCGGCGGGCTCCCGGACCCCGACGTCGACGATGCGGCGTGGTCCGCGCAGTACGGGCTGCTGGAGATGGACGGGGTCACGCCGCTCGCGCTCGAGCGCAATCCCATCGTGCGCGCGTTCGGCGGCGACACGTTCCGGGGCGCCGAGTTCCGCGTTGCACAGCGCGACGCGGCCCCACGGTTCGTCCGCAGCAACGGCGGGCCGCTGCTCGGCGCCGACGGACGCCCGCTCGGCGCGATGGTCGTGATCGAGGACGTCACGGAGAAACGACGGACGCAGGCGGAGCTGACCATGCGCGGCGCAGCCATCGAGGCCGCCATCGATGCCATCGTCATCACCGACAGCACGGGGGCGATCGTCTGGGCGAACCCGGCGTTCGAGGCGATCAGCGGCCGCGCCGCCTCCACGATGGTCGGCCAGCCCTATCGCGCACTGCTGGCGGACGACGCGGGTGTGACGACCAGGTACGCGGACGCCGCACGCGCGCTGGACGCCGGCCGGAGCTGGCGCGGGGAGTTCGAGATCGCACGGCCCGGCGCGGAGCGCACACCGGTGGCCGTGACCATCACGCCCGTCGTGGCGGCGGATGGCGTCGCATCGACTGCCGTCATCGTGCACCGCGACCTCACCGACGCGCGACGGGTCCAGGCCCAGTTGCTGCAGGCCCAGCGCTTCGCCAGCGTGGCCCGCCTCGCGGGCGGCGTCGCCCACGACTTCAACAATCAACTGACGATCATCTCGGGCATGCTCGAACTGGCGCTGGTGACGCTCCCCCCGACGGACCCGCTGCGCGCCGACCTGGGTGACGCGCGCGTCGCCTGCGACCGGGCCTCGGGCATCACGCGCCAGCTCCTCGCCTTCAGCCGCCAGCAGATCCTCCGGCTCGAGACGGCCGACGTCAATGACGTCGTGCGCGACACGACGAAAATGCTCGGCCGGCTCCTCGGCGACGACGTCGTCCTGCACCTCGCGCTCAGCGCGGCGCCGCCGTCCGTGGTGGTCGACACCGGCCAGTTGCAGCAGGTCCTGATCAACCTCGCCGTGAACGCGCGCGAGGCGATGCCGCGGGGCGGCACGGTGGTCATCAGCACCGACGTCGTCGACGCCGAGCGACCGATCGACGTGGTTGCCGGCACGATCCCTCCCGGCCGGTACGTGGCCATCCGCATTGCCGACGACGGCCACGGCTTCGACGAGTCCACCGGCGCCGACCTGTTCGACCCCTTCGTCACCGAGAAATCGGTGAGTCACGGCGCCGGGCTCGGGCTCCCGATGGTCCTCGGCATCGTGACCCAGAGCGGCGGTGGCATCACCGTCGCGTCCACGCCCGGCCAGGGCTCGACCTTCACCATCCTGCTCCCCGCCCGGGCGCTCGCTGACGCCGAACCCACCCCACCGTCCGGCGTCAGCACGACGAACGCCCCCGCGACCATCCTCATCGTGGACGACGAGGCCGCCCTGCGCACCGTCGCCGGCAAGATCCTGCGCCGCTCCGGCTACCAGACGCTGATCGCGGCGGGCGGCGACGAAGCGCTCGCCGTCGTCGAGCAGCACGCGGGCCCGATCGCCCTCCTCATGACAGACGTGGTCATGCCGGGCACGAACGGCGTGGAGCTGGCGCGGCAACTCAGCCTGCGGTTCCCCGCCATGCAGGTGCTGTTCACCTCGGGCTACACCGACGACACGCTGTTCCGGCACGGTGTCGACGGACAGCAGGTGAACTTCATCGCCAAGCCGTATTCGCTGGACGACCTCACCCGACGTGTGCGCAGCCTCCTGGCGCAACCATCGGCACCGGCGTAGCAGACAGCGTGACCGGGGAAGTATTCCCCTATTCCCTGCTTCGCGGGCGACAGCGAGCCTCGCACGCTTACAGGTAACTCCTTATAATACAACACTTTAAGCTCCTGATCAAGGAGTGGCACGCCAGTTGCATCCTCTTTCGGACGTACGATCGCCGGATGGCGAATCGTCTCACCGAGCCTCGTGCTCGCATACCGGAGAGGAACCATGACCAAGAAGATTCCAGTCTCGATCGGCCTCGCACTCGCCGCTGCCGTCGTCGCGACCGCGAGCGTCGGGCACGCCAATGACCGCTCGCCGGTCAACCACCCCGTCCCGGACTGCACGATCAGCGCGGAAACGCCCCTGGTCCTCGGCTCGGCGGAGCTCGAGTACAAGGTGAAGCCGTCGGAGGTCATCACGGGCGAGATGACGGCGACGTTCCCTGACGACGCGAAGATCAAGGTTGCCAGCGCGGCGGTGGACGGCGATCTCATCAAGCTGGTCGTGAACACGACCGAAGGCGTCGCGGGCGACTGGGCGCTCACGCTGCGTGCGGGAGAGGCGAGCTGCACCGGCAACGTGAAGGTCGTGGCGCCGTCGGACGACCAGTAAGCGAACAACACCAGCGCGGTGCGGACGGGGTCGCTCCTTACGGGGCGGCCCCGTTCGCGTATGCGCTCAGGGGTGCGGCGGCGGTCGGCCCGGCGGGGGACCGAGGTCGATCGCCTTGAGCCGGTCCAGCTCCGTACGGAGCGCCGCGAGCTGGGCATCGCGCTGGCGCAGGTCCTCCTCGAGGCGGGCCAGCACGCGGTGCAGCAGGGTGCGCTGCTCACTCGCCCCCTGGAGTTCCTGCACCACGCGGCGGTACGCCTCCCGCGCCACCTCCGCCGCCTCGTGGGCCTGCGTCCGCTGCGCCGCGACCCGGGCGATCTCGGACTCGAGTGTGGTCATGCGCCCCAGGTGATGCCGCACGAGACTCTGCACGCGACGCACCCCGGTGGGGAGCTGACCACCGCGCGCGGCCACGGTGTCGAGCAGCAGCAGGACGCGCCGGGGATCCCAACTGGCGCTGTCGGGGACGGCATGGAGCAGGGCCGCGTCGCGCAGGTCGCGCAGGTCGTAGGGCAGCGCACTGTCGGCCGACACGGCGGCGACGGCGGCGCTCCACCGCCCGGCCCGCATCTCGGTCTGGAACGTCGTGCGAGCGCAGCCGGCCGTGAGGGCCACCGCCGCGAACCCGAGCACCATCCGCGGCACGGTCATACGCGCAGGACCGCCGGTCGTGATCCCTGCGGAACGGCGGGCCGTGCCGGTTCCGCGTCGCGAGGGGCCGGCAGTTCGACCACGAAGCGGGAGCCGCCCCCATCGCGCGGTTCGACGACGATCGACCCTCCGTGCGCCCGCGCGATGCCCCGGCAGATGGCGAGCCCCAACCCGACGCCGCGCCCGGGGACGGCGCGCCCGGACTCGGTCTGCGTGAAGCGATCGAAGATGCGCTCCCGGTCGCCGGCAGCCACCCCCGGCCCCCGGTCGGACACGCTCAGGCGCAGCCGTTCGGCGACGCGCGCCACGGCGAGCTCGACGTGCGCGCCCGGCGGCGAGAACTTCAGGGCGTTCTCGATGAGATTCTCCAGCAGGGACCGGAGCCGGTCCTCGTCGGCGACGAGCCCGGCGGCCTCCCGTGCGACCGGCAGGGCCGTCACGGTGACCTCGCGATCACGCCCGGCGATGCTTCCGTGCTCGGCGAGCGCCTCCAGCAGCGACGGGAGGTGCACAGGGCGCAGGTCCAGGGGAGCGCCGCTCTCGAGGCGCGACAGGTCGAGGAGCTTCGCGATCATCCCCGCCAGACGCTGGGCGCTGTCGGCCTGCAGCGTGAGCAGGCGGCGCTGCGTGTCGGTCAGGGGCCCGGGCACCTCGTCGAGCAGCAGGGTCGTCGTCTCGCGCAGCGAGGCGAGCGGTGACTTGAGGTCGTGCGAGACCGTGGACACGAAGTCCTGCTTCATGCGGTCCACCGCCCCGAGTCGCTCGGTCATCGTGTTGAATGCCGCCGCGACGTGCGAGAAATCGTCGCCCCGCGTGGTGTCGAGCCGGAAGCCGAAGCGGCCGCGTGCGACTTCGCGCGTGCCGTCCACGAGCCGCTGCAGCGGCGCCGTCACGGAGCGGACCAGCCCGACGCCGGTCCCGAGGGCGAGCAGCAGCGCCAGCGCGGTCGCCCAGAGCGACAGTTGCTCGGCGCGCGCCGCCTCGGCGGCCGCAGCGGTCAACTGCGTCTGCATGGCCTCCTCCGCGGCGGCCCCGAGTGCGATGATCGCCTCGTTCACCGTCTCGAGCGCACGGCGATGCGCCTCGAACACGGCGGCGCGCGTGCCGGTCGGAAGACCCGGCAGGGCCGACCACGTCGCCACGACCTGATTGCGTGCCGCCGCCTCGGGCCCGCCGACCGGGAGGGCGACGATCGTCGCCAGGTCCGCGGCGGCGGCTTCGCGCAGGGTGGCGTACTTCTCCGCGTACCCGGCGTCGCGCGTGACCAGGTACTTGGCCGCGTTCTCGTCGAGCTGGGCGAGCATGACGCGCTGCCGCGCCGAGGTCAGCACGAGGTGGGCGGACACCTCGGACAGTTCGTGCGCGGTGGTCACGGCGCGCTGGATCGTCCGGACGTGGTACGCGAGCAGGACGACCAGGAGCAGCAGATGGGCGGCCAGGGCGACCCCCAGCCGGCGCGCGACCGTCACGACGACACGCCCCAGGCCCGGAGCTTGTTCCGGATGGTCTTCACGTCCAGCCCCAGTTGCCGCGCGGCGGCCGCCTTGTTGTGCCCGGTGCGCTCCAGGGTGCTCAGGACGAGCAGCCGTTCGGCCTCGGCGAGCGTCACCTGCGACGGGAGCTCGAACGGACGCGCGTCGTGGTGCGGGGCGGGGTTGCGGATGTACGGCGGCAGGTGCGTGGGCTCGATCCATCCGTCCCGCGCAAGGACGACCGCACGCTCCATGACGTTGCGCAGTTCGCGGACGTTGCCGGGCCAGTGCCACCCCGCGAGCCGCTCGAAGGTGACGGGCCGCAGCCCCGCCGCCTGCACCCCGTGCTTGCGGTTGAAGCGGCGCACGAAGAACTGCGCGAGCATCGGGATGTCCTCCCGCCGCTCGCGCAGCGGCGGCAGCGCGAGTTCGAAGATGTTCAGCCGGTAGTAGAGGTCCTCGCGCAGATTCCCGTCGGCGATCGCCGTGAGCGGGGGACGGTTGGTCGCAGCCACGATGCGCACGTCCACGTCGACCTCCACCGCCGCGCCGAGTCGGCGGACCCGGCCGTCCTCGAGGACGCGCAGGAGCTTGGGCTGCAGCATCAGCGGCATCTCCGCGATCTCGTCGAGAAACAGCGTCCCGCGATCGGCGAGCTCGAAGCATCCCGCCCGCGCCCGCGCCGCGCCGGTGAACGCGCCCAGTTCGTGCCCGAAGATCTCCGACTCGATCAGCCCGTCGGGAATCGCGGCGGCGTTGATCGCCACGAAGGCCTGCCCGTGGCGCGCCGACGCGTGATGCACCGCCCGCGCGACCACCTCCTTCCCCGTGCCGCTCTCGCCGGTGATCAGCACGGTGGCGTCGCTGGCCCCGATCTGCTGCACCAGCGTGCGGACCGCCCGCATCACCGCCGACTCGCCGATCAGCCCGGTCGTCGCGTCGCCCGCCTGCAGGGATTCCTCGAGGGCGAGCGTCGTGCTGCGGTCCGCCTGCTCGGCGATGACCGCCTCCAGGAGGGCGCGCAGGGCCGCACTGTCGAGCGGTTTGGTGAGGAAGTCCGTCGCGCCCGCCTTCATCGCATCGACGGCGGTGTCGACCTGTCCGTGCGCGGTCATCAGGATGACCGGCAGGGAGACGTCGCTGCGCTGGATCCGCCGCAGCAGGTCCAGCCCGGACGCGCCGGGCAGCACCACGTCCGTGAGCACGAGGTCGGGCCGCCGGGCGGCCAGGGCCACGTCGGCCTCGTCGACGTCCGCGGCGGTGCGCACGTGGTGCCCCCACGAGGTGAGCCGGACGGCGAGGACCTCGCGCAGGCCGGGTTCGTCGTCGACGACGAGGATGTCGAGGGCAGGAGCGGGCATCTGGAACGGTGCGGGGAATCTCCCGAAGTCACTAGTCTACACCCGGTGACGGCCTTCGGTGCCCTCGCTCCCGGTGGACCGAGTAACTTTCGGCGTCGTCCCTCACCTTCGGCCCCGTCTCCGTGTCCACGATTCTTCAGCGTCTCCCCGTTGGGGAGAAGGTCGGCATCGCCTTTTCGGGCGGCCTCGATACCAGCGCCGCGCTCCACTGGATGCGGGCCCGCGGCGCGATCCCGTTCGCGTACACCGCGAACCTCGGCCAGCCCGACGAGTCGGACTACGACGCGATTCCGCGCAAGGCGCTCGAGTACGGCGCCGAGCAGGCGCGTCTGATCGACTGCCGGCACCAGTTGGCGGCGGAGGGCCTGGCCGCGATCCAGAGCG
>CAYSFN010000058.1:0-15027 GCA_964430045.1 uncultured Gemmatimonadaceae bacterium | reverse complement strand
CAGGAACTCCGCCTCGCCGTCCTTGAGCGAGATGGAGTTCACGATCCCCTTGCCCTGGATGTGCCGCAGCCCCACCTCCAGCACCGACCACTTGGAGGAGTCCAGCACGATGGGCACGCGCGCGATGGACGGCTCGCTGGCCACCAGGTTCAGGAAGCGCGCCATCGCCGCCTCGGCGTCCAGCAGTCCCTCGTCGAAGTTGATGTCCAGCAACTGCGCGCCCGCTTCGACCTGCTGGCGGGCCACGCTGAGCGCGCTGTCGTAGTCGCCGGCCTTGATGAGGTCGGCAAACCGCTTCGAGCCCGTGACGTTGGTGCGCTCCCCGATGTTCACGAAATTGGTCGCGTCCCCGAACACGAACGGTTCCAGCCCGCTGAGCCGCAGCGTCGGCGGCACGACGACCGGTGCACGCGGGGCGACGCCCGCCACCGCCTCGGCGATGGCCGCGATGTGCGCCGGGGTGGTGCCGCAGCAGCCGCCCACGATGTTCACGATCCCCGCGCGGGCGAAGTCGCCGATGACGCGCGCCGTGTACGCCGGCGACTCGTCGTACTCGCCGAACTCGTTGGGCAGCCCGGCGTTGGGATGCACGCTGACGAGGCAGGGCGCGATGCGCGACAGCTCCTGCACGAAGGGCTTGAGGTCGGCCGCGCCCAGCGCGCAGTTGAAACCGATGCTCAGCGGCCGGGCGTGCATCAGCGAGTACCAGAACGCCTCGGCGGTCTGGCCGCTCAGCGTGCGGCCCGAGCGGTCGGTGATGGTGCCCGAGATCATCACGGGCACGCGCTCCCCACGCGCATCGAAGACCTCCTCGATGGCGAACAGCGCGGCCTTGGCGTTGAGTGTGTCGAAGACGGTCTCGACCATCAGCAGGTCCGCCCCGCCGTCCAGCAGGCCGCGTGCCGACTCGTGGTAGGCCGCGCGCAGCCGCTCGAAGTCCACGTCGCGGCGCCCGGGGTCGCCCACGTCGGGTGAGAGCGAGGCGGCGCGCGTCGTGGGGCCGAGGATCCCCGCGACGAAGCGCGGGCGCGTGGGCTCGTCGTGCTCGAAGGCGTCGGCCACCGCGCGCGCGAGCCGGGCCCCTTCGCGCGACAGCTCATGGGCCAGCGGCTCCATCCCGTAGTCAGCCAGCGAGATGGCCTGCGCACTGAAGGTGTTGGTCTCGACGATGTCGGCACCCGCCGCGAAGTACGCGGCGTGCAGGCCCTGCACCAGGTCCGGCTGCGTGAGGATGAGCAGGTCGTTGTTGCCGCGGAGGTCCGTCGGCCAGTCGGCGAAGCGCGCCCCCCGGTAGTCGGCCTCCGTGAGCTGGTAGCCCTGGATCATCGTGCCCATGGCGCCGTCGAGCAGGAGGATGCGCTGGGCGAGCAGTGTGTCGAGCAGGGCCAGCCGCTGCGCCCGGGACCGCAGCGGGGCGACCGGCGCGCGGTCCCAGCGCGCGGGCAGTGCGGGGGCGCTCACGACGCGCGCGGGCGCAGCCCGAGCATGTGGCAGATCGCGTACGAGAGGTCGGCGCGGTTCAGCGTGTAGAAGTGGAAGTCGTGCACGCCCTGCGCGGCCAACTGCTGGCACTGTTCTGCGGCGACCGTGGCCGCGACCAGTTTGCGTGTTTCCGGGTCCTGCTCCAGCCCCTCGAACACCCAGGCGAGGGCCGAGGGGATGCTGGCCCCCGTCTGCGCGGCGAACCGGCGCATCTGCACGAAGTTCGTCACCGGCATGATGCCCGGGATGATGGGGATGCCGATCCCCGCGCGCCGTGCGCGCTCGACGAAGCGGTAGTACACCGTGTTGTCGAAGAAGAACTGCGTGATCGCCTGCGTGGCGCCCGCATCGACCTTGCGCTTGAGGTTGTCGAGGTCGGCGTGCAGCGAGGGAGCCTCCGGGTGGCCCTCGGGGTAGGCGCTGACCGTGACGGTGAAGTCGTGCCGCGCGCGCAGCCCCCTGACGAGGTCGACGGCGTAGGGGTAGCCGTCCGCGTGGGGGGCGTACGCGGCGGCGCCGGCGGGCGCATCGCCCCGGAGTGCGACGATGTGCCGCACGCCGGCGGTCCAGTACTCGTCCGCCACGGCGTCGACCTCGGCGCGGCTGGCGCCGACGCAGGTCAGGTGCGCGGCGGGGACCAGCGCCGTCTCGTCGAGGAGGCGGCGCACGGTGCGGTGCGTGCGCTCGCGCGTGGACCCGGCGGCACCGTAGGTGACCGACACGAAGCGTGGTCCGAGCGGCGCCAGGCGCTGGATGGAGTGCCAGAGCGTGGACTCCATCTCGGGCGTGTTGGGCGGGAAGAACTCGAACGAAACCGCGAACGGTTCGAGGATGGCCGCCGACGTCATACCGGGCTGCGCTGCATGAAAAAATGCCCCTCAGCGCGTGGCCTGGGGCCGGCGCTTTAGCTGATTGTTTAACGTGGCCGCAAGTTGCCTGAAATCGCCACGGATCAATTGTGTCCCTTCTGCAATATTGCCAATCTGGCAGCGAGTCACAAGGGCCGCGACTCCGGTCGGGTCAGAGCAGCCGGAGCAGGAAGGACTCGAGGACCCGCAGAATGAAGTACGCCGCGATCGGGGAGAGGTCGATCATGCCCAGGGTCGGGAGGACCGAACGGATCGGGAGCAGCAAGGGGTCGGTCAGGGACGTGGCGAGACGCACGATGCCCCGGTAGGGGTTGAGCTGCACCCACGAGGCGATGACGCGGATCAGCAGGGCGATGTAGAGCACCCCGAAGGTCCACGAGAGGGCCAGCCGGGTGATGCCGCGCAGGCCGTTGTCGAGGGCCCAGGCGATGCCCACCAGTTGGCCCCGGACGAAGTCCAGAGCCGAGAGGACGATGATCCCGCCGATCACGACGGCGGCGAGCGTCCACCAAGGCGCGCTGGCGGGGGTCCCGCCGGCCCGGAGGATGCGGCGCTCGACGGGGGCGATCAGCGGTCCGGCGATCCGCCGGGCGGCCTTTGCCGGTGGGGAGAAGGGGGAGAGCCGGCGGGACCGTACGCCCCACTCGACGGCACACAGGGCGCCGGTGACGAGGGCGCCGCCCAGGAAGGCGAGCCGGACCACGCTCAGGGCGCCGTCGAAGAGCCACAACAAGGATTCCACGCCCGAAAGATACTGCGTGGAGGGGCCCGCTGGGCCCCCCGGCGGGACCGGGGAGTGACCGAAGGGGCGGTCACCGGGTAGTATGGTTGGCGTGACTGCATTCGCCGATACCCGTTCAGCCACAGGGCACCGTGACTGAGATCGAGACCCAGATCATCCTCGAAGCCCAGGCCGGAGACGGTCGGGCGTTCGCACGGATCGTGGATTACTACCACGCTCGGTGCCTGCGGTTCGCGCAGCAGATGCTGCTGAGCACCGAGGACGCCGAGGAGGCGGTGCAGGACGCGCTGGTGCGGGTGTTCGACGCATTGCCGCGGTTCGACACGACGATGCGGTTCGAGCCGTGGCTGTTCCGGATCCTCGCCAACCGGTGTCGGACGGCGCGGGTGCGGCGGCGGCGGCACGAGACGGTGGTGTCGTACATGGAGACCGCGCCGGACGTGCCGGTGAGTGGGGAGGGGGATGGGATCGCCGACGAGGAATTGTGGGCGGTGCTGGGGTCGCTGACGGTGGAGCAGCGCGAGGCGTTCGTGCTGCACCACGTCGAGGGCATGGGGTACGACGACATGTCGGCGGCAACCGGTGTGGGGGTGTCTGCACTCAAAATGAGAGTCAAACGCGCGACCGACCTGCTGCGGTCCCGCCTGCTGGAGGTGTATCGTGGGTCCTGAAGCGGAAACACCGGACGAACTGATCAGGGCAGTGGTGGCGCGTCTGCGTCACCTGCCGACGAGCGATCCGAGGGCGCGGGCGGCGATCCTCGCCCGTGTGCATGGGCGTCGGCCGTCGCCGTGGCGCGCGGCAGTGCAGTGGTTCTGGCAGCCGTCGGTCCCGGCGGTGGCGCTGATCGGCACCGCCGTGATCGCCGTGGCCGCCGGGTATTCGGCGCGGGCCGTGGTGGGTCCGTCGTCCGCGGTGCTGTCCATCGCGTCCGAGGCATCCCCGGTGCTCACGCCGGTGATGCACGATGTGTCGGCGACGCGGTTGGTCCCGACGCAGTTCATCCTCGAAGCGCCGGAGGCGTCACGCGTGACGCTGGTCGGCGCCTTCAACGAGTGGGACCCGCAGGCCTCGCCGCTGGTCGCGACCGGTACGCCAGGCGTCTGGGAGCTCTCGGTGCTGCTCACGCCGGGCCGTCACGAGTATGCCTTTGTGGTGGACGGGGTACGCTGGACTCCCGACCCTCGGGCGCCGCAGGTGGCCGACCCAGACTTTGGGCGTCCCAATTCTGTCGCGATGGTGGCTGATCGATGATTCGTATTCGACTAGTAATCATGCTGGTGGTGCTGTCTGCTGCCACTGACGTCGCTGCACAAGGGCGGGCCGCGTTGGACGACCTGCGTGCCGACGCCGTGCTCGCGTATGAGCTCGACCGGGCGATCGCGCTGGGGATTCCCGTTGCCCCCTTGGAGTCCAAGGCCCGCGAGGGCTACCTCAAGGGTGCCGGCGCGGTGCGCGTCCGTGAAGTCGTGCGGCAACTGTCCGACCGCATGGTCGAGGCGCGTGACGCGCTGGCGCCCGTGCACTCCCCCAACGAGATCCTCGAAGGGGCGAAGGCCCTGCAGCAGGGGGTGCCGGCCAGCGTCCTGCGTTCGCTGCGGGCCACGCAGCGTGAGCGGTCGCTCGAGGTCTCGCTGGGGGTGCTGACCGAGCTGGTCGTTCGCAAGGTGCCGGTGCAGCGTGCGGCCGCCGAGGTGACCAAGATGCTGCAACGCAATGTCTCCGAGACGATCCTCATCGCGTTCGGGCGCGGCGTCCAGGGCGATATTTCGGCGGGACTTGCCCCCACGGTTGCTTTGGATATTCGTTCGCGGGGTGTCCTTTCGCTTCCGCAGCTTCCCGTGTCGTCCGCCGTCCTGGCCCCGCCGCCGCCTCGCTGAACGTGCTGCGCCGCTGCTCATTGCAGCGGCGCTGACGGGCGGGTGGACGAACGTCGCCCGTGCCCAGCTCGACTGGCGCGGTGAGGCGGGCGTGACGCGCGTGGAGCCGTCCACCACCACGCACCGCGATGCGTTGTTCGTGTCCGGGTTCGTCCAGCAGACGATCGGACCGCTGACCCCGCTGCTGAGCGCCGCCGCGACCATCTCCGGCGACTCCGTCGCGGCGGCGCAGTTGATCCTTGCCGCGACCGCGGTCCCGCCTTGGAGTGCGCGCCTGCCGGTCGACGTCGGTGCGCTCGTCGCCCTCTACGGCATTGCCGCCGGTGACCGTGGCACGTCGCGTTCCGCGTTCGTCCGCCAGCACGTGCTGACCGACCGTGGTGGCTACTGGCTGGGCGGCTCCATCGCGCAGACGGAGCGCGAACGCGCCTTCGCCTCGAACGCGCTCGAAGTCGGCGTGTGGCGCGCGATCGGCGTGCTGCGCCTCACGGCACTGGCCAGCACCGCGCGATCCGGTGACCGGGACGTCTTTCGCAACTCCCTCCCCAGCCGGGAGCAGGCGGTGTCGAAGGTGCGGATCGCCGATGCCACGCTGATCGGTCACTTCGGCGGCGACCGGTTCGACGTCGAGGGCGTGTTCGGGATGCGCTACGGGATCACGGGCTTCGGCGGTCGTCGCGACTTCGGGCAGCTTTCCGTCGCGATCCGGGCCGTCAGCGACGCCTACGTCGTGCTCAGCGGCGGCAGCCAGTTGGCCGACCCGCTGCGGGGCACGCCCGAGTGGCGATTCGTGTCCCTCGGGCTCCGCTTTGCGAGCGATGCGGCCGATGGGCGCGTCCGTCGCTCGCGGCTGGGGCCCCTGGTCGCCGTCGAGCGGGTGTCGGCAGCCGAGGTGCTCGTGCTGATCGCCGCGCCGTTGAGCGCCCGGCGGGTGGAGATCAAGGGGAGCGTGACCGACTGGCTGCCCGTCGCGGCGGAGCGCGCCGATCGCGGCTGGGGCGTGCGCGTGCCCGCCGTCGCGGGGGCGCACCAGCTCCAGGTGCGCGTGGATGGCGAAGCGTGGAGGGTCCCGGCGAACCTGCCGGTGGTGGTCGACGAGTACGGGGTGCGCTCGGGGCTGATCGTGATCCCCGAAACGGCGAGGTAGCGGACCGGCGGTTCGGGCGACAACTTCCGCGCCAGTCCACCTCACACTGCGAGTGTCGCGCATGCTGTCACGTCGAGATGCCGTCCGCACCCTGATCGGTGCTGGTGCCGCCCTGCCCATGCTCCGGGGGACGGCCTTCGCGGCCCTCGCCGACGCGGAGGGCGTCAGCGAGGGCCGGTCCGCGCGTGCCCTGGCCGACGATGAGCCGTTCTGGGGCGCGGTGCAGCGCGCGTTCGACGTGGATCGCACGCTCATCAACCTGAACAACGGCGGCATCTCCCCGTCGCCGACCCACGTCGTCGAGCAGATGATCCGCGACATCCGTTTTGTGAACGCGCTGCCGGTGGAGCACAACTGGCGCGTCCTCGAACCACGGATGGAGGCGACGCGTCGTGAGCTCGCGGCGCTCTTCGGCTGCGGCAGTGACGAGATGGCGATCGTGCGGAACGCCAGCGAAGCGCTGGAGACGATGATCTTCGGGCTCGACCTCGCACGGGGCGACGAGGTGCTGATCACCAACCAGAACTACGGGCGGATGATCACGTCGTGGGAGCAGCGCGTGCGGCGCGACGGGATCGTGGTCAGGCAGATCTCGTTCCCGGTCCCGCTGCTCAGCGACGCGGATTTCGTGCGGCGCGTGGAGGCGGCGATCACGCCGCGCACCCGGGTGATCGAGCTCACGCACATCACGAACCTCACGGGGCAGATCCTGCCGATCCGCGACGTGGTGCGGATGGCGCGTCCGCGCGGGATCGCGGTCTTCGTGGACGGCGCGCATGCCTTCGCGCACTTCCCGTTCGAGCGCGACGATCTCGAGTGCGACTACTACGGGACTTCGCTGCACAAGTGGCTGCACGCCCCGATCGGCGCAGGGTTCCTGTACGTGCGCCGCGACCGCATCCCCACGCTGTGGTCCCTGTTCGGCAGCAGTGCCGAGCAGACCGGCCTGATCAGGAAGTACGAGGAGATCGGCACGCATCCGCAGGCGAACTTCAACGCGGTATCGACCGCGATCGCCTTCCACCACACACTGGGCGCCGACCGCAAGATCGCGCGGTTGCGCTGGCTCCGTGACCGCTGGGCCAATGCCCTGCTGGCGTCGAGCGACCGGGTGCGGATCCTCACCCCGCTCGGTCCCGACGCCGGTGGGGCGATCGCGCTCGTGTCCATCGACGGACTGGAGCCGGGCGCCCTCGGCAGCTGGCTCCTCGCGAAGCATCAGATCGTGACGACGCCGATCACCCACGCGGAGTTCAGCGGGCTGCGCATCACGCCGAACGTGTACACGCAGCCGCGCGAGCTGGACGTGTTCGTGGATCGCGTCGGGGTCGCCCTGCGCCGAGGGTTGATCTGATGGCAAAGGCAGCGGCCCCCAAGGCACTGGTCTCGGCGCTTCCGCCGCGAAAGGCCGGCGAGACGCGCTACTGGCTCCTCAAGCAGGAGCCGGAGTCGTTCTCGTTCGCCGACCTGCAACGGGCTCCCGGGCGCACGACCCCGTGGGATGGCGTGCGCAACTACCAGGCCCGGAACTACCTGCGCGACCACATGGCGGTCGGGGATCTCGCGTTCTACTACCACTCCAATGCCGACCCTGCGGGCATCGCGGGCATCTGCGAGATCGTGCGCGCAGGGTACCCGGACCCCACGGCCTTCGATCCCGCAGACGACCATTTCGATCCGCGGTCCGATCCGGACGCCCCGACCTGGTACATGGTCGACGTGCGTGCGGTGGAGGCGGTGGACCCGATCTTCTCCCTCGACGCGCTGCGCCGCCTCGCCGGCCTCGACGGATTGGCGCTGCTCCAGCGCGGGTCCCGGCTCTCGGTCCAACCCGTTTCAGCGGCCCACTGGAAGCGCATCCGCACGGCGATCGCCAGGCGCTGACGCGGGCCCGCCGCCAGGTGCCGTCGACACGTGAGGGTGCTCGCAGGTTGTAGATTCGGGTGTCCACTCACGCTGCTCAGGGGAATCCCCCGAGGGATCGGCCGGCATTGCTCACCCCGAAAATCGCCACCACCCTCCGCGGGTACACGCGGGCCCAGTTTGCGGCCGACGCGACGGCGGGGGTCATCGTCGGGATCGTGGCCCTCCCGCTCGCCATCGCCTTCGCGATCGCGAGCGGCGTCACGCCGGACCGCGGTCTCTGGACGGCCATCGTCGCCGGTTTCCTGATTTCGGCGCTCGGCGGGTCGCGCGTCCAGATCGGCGGGCCCACGGGCGCATTCGTCGTCATCGTCTACGGGATCGTCCATCAGTACGGGATCGATGGACTCATTCTCGCCACCCTGATGGCCGGCGTGATCCTCATCGCAATGGGGGTGCTCCGGTTTGGCGGCGCCATCAAGTTCATCCCGCATCCGGTGGTCGTCGGGTTCACGAGCGGGATCGCGCTGATCATCTTCTCGAGTCAGGCGAGAGACTTCCTCGGCCTCGAGATGGGGGCGGTGCCACCCGAGTTCGTCGAGAAGTGGGTCGCGATCGGCCAGCACATCACGAGCGTGAACTGGTACGCGTTCGGCCTTGCGTCGCTCGCGCTGCTGATCACCGTGCACTGGCCCCGGGTCACGACGAAGTTGCCCAGTCCGTTCGTGGCGCTCCTCGTGACCACCGTGCTCGCGCACTGGCTTGCGCTTCCGGTCGAGACGATCGGCACGCGGTTTGGCGAGATCAGCGCGTCGGTCCCCGTGCCGCACATGCCGACGCTGTCGTTCACGCAGGTGATGTCGCTCGTGGGCCCGGCGTTCACGATCGCGCTGCTCGGAGGCGTCGAGTCGCTCCTGTCGGCCGTCGTCGCCGACGGGATGCTCGGCACGCGGCACCGTTCGAACATGGAGCTCGTCGGTCAGGGGGTGGCCAATATCGCCAGCGCGCTCGTCGGCGGCATCCCGGCGACGGGCGCCCTGGCGCGCACGGCGACGAACGTGAAGAGCGGCGGGCGCACGCCCGTCGCGGGAATGATCCATGCGCTGACGCTGCTCGTCATCACGCTCTTCGCGGGCACGCTGGCCGCGCACATCCCCATGGCGACCCTGGCGGCCATTCTGGTGGTGGTCGCGTACAACATGAGTGAATGGCGCGCGTTCGTGGGCGAGTTCCGCGGTCCCCGGAGCGACATCGCCGTGCTCGTGACGACGTTTCTGCTCACCGTGTTCGTGGATCTGACGGTGGCGATCGGCGTGGGCATGGTGCTGGCCTCGTTCCTGTTCATGCGGCGGATGTCGGAGGTGTCCGGCATCCGGGCGATCTCGCGCGAGATGGCCGACGCGCAGGACACGAGGGCGGAGGGCGATCCGGTGCTGCGGACCGTGCCGCGCGACGTGCAGATCTACGCGATCAACGGGCCGTTCTTCTTCGGGGCCGCAGACCGGTTCAAGGACGCGATGGGAGAGGTCGGGGTGCGCCCCCGGGTGCTGATCCTGCGGTTGCGGGACGTGCCGGTGATCGATTCGACGGGCCTGAACGCGCTTGCCGAGGTGCTGCGACGCAGCCGGCGTCAGGGGACGCGCGTGATCCTGGCGGAGGTGCAGCCCACGGTGCGCGGCGTGGTCGAACGCTCGCGGGTCATGGATTTTCTGGAGCCGGGGTCGATCGTGGGTTCGCTCGAGGAGGCCGTCGCGACGGCCGGCCCCCGCGTCGGCGGCCCGTGACGATCGCGGCCACCCGGCCAGTGCCCGGCCACCAGGCGTCGCCTTGCCACCGCGTGGTGAACACCCGCCTCACCACCTACCGCTGCCAGGGCGGCGGCTCGCGCACGATCTCGTCGCCGATCGCGAGCACCGCGTCGAGGAGGGCGTCGAAGTCGGCATCCGTGGAGCGATGGTTGGTGTTCGCACAGCGGATGGCGTAGCCGCGCGGGAGCGTCGTGCCGCTCGGGAGCGCGATGCCGCGCTCCTGGAGCCGGAGCAGGATCTCGCGGTTCACGTCGTCGAACCGCGCGGGCGGGAGTGTCGCCGGGGCGTAGCGGAAGTTCATCACGTTCAGCGGCGCCGGGGCGACGAGCTCGAGCGACGGGTGTGCCACGACGCGCGTGGCGGCGCGCTGGACCTGGGCGATGTTCCGTTCGATGTGCGCCGCCCACGTGTCCACGCCCACGGCGCGCAGCGACATCCAGACCTTGAGGGCCTTGAAGGCCCGCGAGAGTTCGATGCCGCGATCCGCGTGATGGAAGCCCACGTGGGCCGTCGCCCCGCGGGTCTCGACGGCAAGGTAGGGGGCGGTGACCGAGAACGTGCCGCGGAGGTCCTCGTCGCGGCGGACCAGCGCCACCGCGACGTCGAAGGGGAGGTAGCCCCACTTGTGCAGGTCGAAGGCGAGCGAGTCCGCGCGCGACATGCCGCGTACGACGCTCGCGTGCGTCCTGGTCAGTGCGACCATCGCGCCGAAGGCGCCGTCGACGTGGAACCAGAGCTGCTCGCGGGCGCAGAGGTCCGCGAGCGCGTCGAGGTCGTCCGTGGCGCCGGTGTTCACCGTGCCGGCGGTGCCGACCACGCAGAGCGGGCGGTGCCCGGCGGCGCGGTCGACTGCGATCATGGCGTTCAGCTCGGCGAGGTCGATCCGGAAGTCCGCGTCCACGGGCACGCGCCGGAACGAGCGGGCGCCGAGCCCGAGGAGTTCGCAGGCCTTCTTGAGCCACGAGTGTGTTTCGACGGACCCGTACACCATCAGGCGCTGCGGCGCGGCGATCAGGCCGTCGCTGCGCATGTCGATGCCGCTGCGCACGTGCCGGGCGACCGCGAGGCCGATCACGTTGGCCATCGTCCCGCCGGACTGCAGGATGCCGCCCGCACCCTCGGGGAACCCCATCAGCTCGGTGAACCAGCGCGTGACCGTCTGCTCGACGAGCACCGGCGCCTGGTCGAAGCCACCGACGTTGGGGTTCAGCGACGACGCGAGGTAGTCGGCCAGCGCGGCGAAGGGCGTCCCGTTCCCGCGCACCCAGCCCCAGGAGCGGGGGTGCAGGTTGCCGCTGGGGTAGGGCCGCACCATGCGCGCGAAGTCGGTGTAGGCCTGCTCCTCGCCGACACCGTCACGGGGGACGGCCTCGGTCAGCAGCGCCTCGCGCGTCGCCACGGGGATGGGTTGCCACGGCGGCGTCGCGCGGATGCCGCGCACGTGGTCGATGGTGTCGTCGACGACGCGGTGGGCGAACGCGCGGAACGCCTCCCAGTCGTCGGGGTCCAGTGGGGGGATGGGTCGGTCGGTCACCCCCGAAAGTTGTACTGGTGGCCGCGGCGGTGCATACTGCGGGAACGTCCGTGATCGTCAGTGGTCCTCCGCGTCCCCGTCCGGCCATGTCCATCCGTCGTCAGGTTTCGTCCATCCGTGCCGTGTGGGCCGGGGTCCTGCTGCTTGCGACCGGCGCCGCCGCCCACGCGCAACTGCCGACCCGGCTTGCCGATTCGACGTACTGGCGTCTGATCACGGAGTTCTCGGAGCCCGGTGGCTACTTCCGGTCCGACAACTTCGTGTCCAACGAGACCGCCTGGCAGATGGTGATTCCGGACCTGCTCGGCCGTTTCGCGCCGGGTGGGGCGTACGTCGGCGTGGGGCCGGAGCAGAACTTCACCTACATCGCGAATTTCGAGCCCGCCCTGGCGTTCATCGTCGACATCCGGCGTCAGAACCTGGTGCAGCACTTGATGTACAAGGCGCTCGCCGAGCTGTCCGAGGACCGCGCGGACTTCGTCTCCCGCCTGTTCGCGCGTCCGCGGCCGGCGGGGATCAGTGCGGAGCTGTCGGCGGCGGACCTGCTCCTGCAGTTCGTGCCCGTGCGTCCGGACACCGTGCTGATGCGCGAGACGCACGCGGCCGTCGTCGCGCACCTCACCGGGCACCACGGGTTCCCGTTGCCGGCGGAGGACCTCGAATCACTCGAGTACGTGCTGTACACCTTCTACGGCTCGGGGCCTGCGGTGACGTATTCGACGAATCAGCGGAGCGGCGGCGGGTTCGGGGGGATGTCGCGCGGCATGCCGAGCTTCCTCGAGCTGATGGTGCAGGACGACGGGACGGGGGTGAACCGGGCGTTCCTCGGGAGCGAGGCCCTGTATCGCACTTTTCGCGACTATCACCGCCGCAATGCCATCGTCCCGGTGACCGGCAACTTCGCGGGGCCCCACGCGCTGCGCCGCGTCGGCGACTACGTGCGTGCCCACGGGGCCGTCGTGAACGTGTTCTACCTGTCGAACGTGGAGCAGTATCTGTTCCAGCAGGGCGACGAGTGGTTCCGCTTCTACACCACGGTCGCGACGCTGCCGACGGACACGGCGAGCGTGTTCGTCCGTTCCGCGACCAACCGCGGGTTCACCAACGGGTACCGCAACGGGTCGCTGATGACACAGTACATCGCGTCGATCGCGGAGACGGTGCGGCTGTTCCAGGCGGGCACCCTGCTGCGCTACAACGACGTGATCATGATGTCCCGGTGATGGGGGTCGCGATCCACCAGGTGATCCCCCACGGGTCGCGCACCACCCCGAGCCGGTCATCCCCGCTGGCGGAGCCGGTCACGGGGCGCACGAGCGTCGCGCCGCCGGTGAGTGCGCGGGCGACGGTCGCGTCGCAGTCGGGGACGCGGCAGTACAGCGTGGTGGCGGTGGCGGCGACCTCGGCGGACGGTTCGGCCATCATGATGCGCGCGCTGCCGATCCGCGATTCCGCGTGGTGGATGGACCCGTCCGGGCGGTGGACCCGCGTCACTTCGCGTCCGTCGAACACGTCGTGGATGAAGCCGATGAGCCCCGCCACGTCGCGGGTGACGACGTAGGGTTCGACCGTCGGTCGGACGGGTGGCGCGACGAAGGGGCGCGGGGCGGCGGGGTCCGGCTCCACCCAGCCGGCGGAGTGCAGGGCCGCCTCCCGCACGGGATGCGAGCGGCGGTGTGATGCCTCCCACAGACGTCCGATGAGCGCGCCGAGCGCCAGGCCGAGCAGTCCGCCGCAGACGGCCCCAACGACGGTCAGGCCTGCGAACCTGGTCATCGCGCCGACGAAGTCCCCTGCCTCGAAGCCGTCGGCGAGGACCCGCCACACGAATGCCCCGGTCACGAACCAGCCGATGATGAAGGACAGGTACGCCGTCCCGTCCTTGATGCTGGCCCGGCGAGAGTCGTAGAACTCGGACAGAGGGTGCTCCGGGGAGAAGGGGCGGAGGCCGTGGAGACGGACTCCCCGAACTTAGCATCGTGTGGTCGTCGCGGTTAAATTCAGGGGTTATGACGGCTCGAACGACTCTTTCGGTGGTGACGCTCGCGCTGGCGCTGTTCGGCGCGGCGGGCACGGCCCGGGCGCAGCCCGCGCCGCGCCACTCCCCGGCGGACGCCCGCTTCATGCGGGAGATGATCGGCCACCATGCCCAGGCGCTGGAGATGGCGGCGTTGGTGGCTGCACGCAGCACGTCGTCGTCGATCGGCCTGCTGGCCGAGCGGATCGCGGTCTCGCAGACCGACGAGATCGCGTGGATGCAGGAGTGGCTGACCGATCGTGGCGAGCCGCTGCCGGACCCGCACGCGCATCATCAGGGCGGGCACGCGGCGATGCCGGGCATGCTGACGCCTGCGCAGATGGACGAGTTGCGTGGGGCGCGTGGCGCGGCGTTCGACCGCCTGTTCGTCGAGCGGATGATCCAGCACCACGAGGGTGCCCTCGTGATGGTCGCGCAGTTGTTGCAGACGCCCAGCGCCGCGCAGGAGGCGGTGACGGCGTATTTCGTCGCTGAGGTCGACTCGGACCAGCGCATGGAGATCGCGCGGATGCGCGCGATGTTGAAGACCCCTGACCCCCATTGAGCATGCACCTGCCTTCCCCCCTGCGGTCCCTGGCCGCCGTTCTCGTCCTCGCGGCCTCGCAGGCCGATGCACAGGACCCGCGCGCGTCGCTGCGGCCCGGCTATCTCGACGCCGAGAGCACGCTCCGCCACATGGAGCACCTCTCCAACCGGCCGCGGCCGGAGGGCTTCTTCAACCCCGCCAACATCGGGGACCTGGGGGCGGCGAACACGGACTTCGCGTTCCGCGGAACGACCGTGTTCCTCGGGAACTTCTCGGGGTTCCAGATCTGGGACGCGGCCGACCCCAAGGCGCCGACGTTGATCACGGCCTTCCTCTGCCCGGGCGGGCAGGGGGACGTCTCGGTGCACGGCGACCTGCTGTTCATGTCGGTCGAAGCGGGCAACGGGCGCGTCGATTGCGGCACGCAGGGTGTCGCGGACCCGTCGAGCCCGGAGCGGTTCAAGGGGGTGCGGATCTTCGACATCAGCGACCTCAAGGCGCCGAAGCAGGTCGCGGCGGTGCAGACCTGCCGTGGGTCGCACACGCACACGCTGGTGCCGAAGCCGGGCGACCGTGAGCACATCTACGTCTATGTGCAGGGGACGTCGGGCGTCCGCCCCGAGACCGAACTCACCGGCTGCACGGGCGGCGACCCCGCCCAGAACCCGAACACCGCGCTGTTCCGCATCGAGATCATCGAGGTGCCGCTGGCGCGTCCGCAGGACGCACGCGTCGTGAACGCGCCACGCATCTTCGCGGATCGCGCGACGGGGAACGTCGCGGGCCTCTGGATGGGTGGCGCGCACGGCGAGGGGACGCAGCGGACGGCCGTGACCAACCAGTGCCACGACATCACGGTGTATCCGGAGATCGGGCTCGCGGGGGGCGCCTGCTCGGGCAACGGCATCCTGCTCGACATCCGCGACCCGGCCAACCCCGTGCGCATCGACGAGGTCGTGGACGCGAACTTCGCGTACTGGCACTCGGCGACGTTCAGCAACGATGGGCGGACCGTGATCTTCACGGACGAGTGGGGCGGCGGGACGGCGGCGCGTTGCCGCGACACGGACCGTCCGGAGTGGGGGGCGAACGCCCTCTTCACGATCGGCGACGATCGCAAGATGACGTTCAAGGGCTA
>CAYSFN010000057.1:0-15186 GCA_964430045.1 uncultured Gemmatimonadaceae bacterium | reverse complement strand
CCCACCGGGATCCGCGACCAGCCGAACTTCGAGCGACCGGCGCTGCGCGGATACAGCGGGACAGGCACCTCCTGGAGCGTGCACCCTTCGGCCGCGGCCACCACCACCATGTAGCGATGCCAGTCCGGCCGGTTCGGCACGCGATCCATGACGTCGCGCCGCCACGCCTTCACGTTGTTGAGATCGCGCACCCCGACACGGAAGAGGCGTCGGCTGAGGGCGTTGTACACCCGCGACACGAAGGCCTTTTCGTACTGTCCCTGCTTGTACCCCGTGACGATGTCGGCTTCACCGGCGAGCACCGGACCGACGAGCCGCGGGATGTCCTCGGGCATGAACTGCAGGTCGGCGGGGTAGAACACGTGGACCGCTCCGCGCGCGACGTGGCCGGCGTTTCGGAGCGCGGCGGCGATCCCGCGGCCGATCCGGTGCGTGACCACGCGCAGGTTCGGGTGCACCGCCGCGAGCTCCGCGAGCACGCGTGCCGAGTCGTCGGTGGAGCCGTCGTTCACGACGACGATCTCGTACGAGACCGGACCGTCGGCAAAGGCGCTCCCGCACGCTTCGAGGAAGCGCGGCAGATTCTCCACCTCATCGCGTGCGGGCACCAGCACCGACACGTCGACCGGACCATCGCGATCAGCAATCATACGCGCTTGCGCATCCGCGCTGGAAGAATACCGAGTTGATCGCGATACTTCGCGACCGTCCGACGGGCGATCTGCAATCCACCCTTCTGCAGAATCTGCACGATCTCCTGGTCCGTGAGCGGTTTCATGGTGTCCTCGTCCGCGACCAGCTTGCCGATCTGCGCACGAATGCCGCGGGCGGAGACGTCGTCCCCGTCGCTCGTGGAAAGGCCGGAGGAGAAGAAGAACTTCAAGGGCAGGACCCCCCGGGGCGTCTGCACGTACTTGTCGCTCGTGACCCGGCTGATGGTCGACTCGTGCAGGCCGACCACTTCGGCGACCTCGCGCAGCGTCAGGGGCTTGAGATGGGCGATGCCCTTCTCCAGGAACTCGCGCTGCCGGTCCACGATGAAGTGCATGACCTTGAGCATGGTCTGACGACGTTGCTCGATCGCCTGCACCAGCCACTGGGCGGCGTTGAATCGCGACTGGATGAACTCGCGCTGCTCGCTGTCCAGCTCACGCCGCGAGCGCGCGAGATCCTCGTACGCGCGTGCCAGTCGCAGACGCGGCATGTGCGTGTCGTTCGTCGAGACACGATAGCTGCCGTCGACGCGGTCCACGATCAGGTCGGGAATCACGAAGCCTTCATCCGCGGCGGCGTATCGGGCACCGGGCTTGGGGTCGAGGCGGGCGACGGCGTCGGCCGCATCCTGGATGTCCCGGAGCTGGACGCCGTGCCGGCGGGCGAGCTCGCCCCAGCGGCGTGCGACGAGTTCATCGAATCCGTCGTGCACCAGCCGGTACGGGAGGGCGTCGGTCTGCCCCAGTTCCCGCAGCTGGAGCAGCAGGCACTCCCGCACGTCGCGGGCGCCGACCCCTGCGGGGTCCAGCCCCTGAATGACCCCCAGCATCCGCTCGGCCTCGACCGTCGTGTAGAACGGGAGCGGGGCGTCGGTGAGGTCGTGCGCCTCCGCGAGCTGTGCGACGAGCGCGTTGATGCCTTCGAGGAGTGTCTCGAGGGAACAGCCGAGATAGCCATCCTCGTCGATGTTCCCGAGGAACTCGTCCGCGAGCAGGCGTTCGCGCGCCGTGAGCTCGAGCAGCGCGACTTGATCCCGCAGGTGGTCGCTCAGGTCCGTCACATCGACGCGCACGGGGTCCGGCATCTCCGGCGCCTCACCACTGCCACTGCTCAGTCCACGGCTCCCGTCCTCGAATCCATCGAGGAGGAAGTCCTCCCACGCGGTGGACTCGTCGCGATCCGGTGATTCCGGCACCACGGGCTCTGCGAGGTCCACGGTCGGCGCGACCTCGTCGCTGTCCTCGTCGCCGGAGCCGTCCTCCTCATCGGGTTCGACGAGGTCCAGGAAGGGATTCTGCTCGAGCTCCTGCTTCAAATGCTGCTGGAGATCGAGCAACGGCATCGTCAGCATGTCCATCGCCTGGTACAGGCGCGGATTGATCCGCAGCTCCTGACCGAGACGGGCGGACTGGGACAGGCCCTGCCTCACACCGAATCCTCGGGGGACTCCCCGCTTGCGTCGCCGTCCATGCGCGGCTCGCTGAACGCCGCGTCGTCGGTCGACATCGGCGCCGGATGCTCGCCGAATGCAACCGGATCCGCATGGCTGCTGACGATCGACACCGACGCCCTCGCGACACCCACGGCGCCGAGATCCACGGACGTGGTCGCACGCGGGGGCTCGCGCTCCGTCGCGAAGCGTTCCCGCAGGCGCGCCGTGAGGGTCGGTCCAAGGTAGATCTCGGCCACGGTATCGTCGAACACCAGCTCCCGGACCGTGCCCGAGACCTTCACCTGGCCGTCGAACATGATGTACGCCCGGTCGACGATGTCGAGCGTCTGCTCGACGTTATGGTCCGAGATGAGCACGCCGATCCCGCGATGCTTGAGCCCGGCGACGATGGATTGGATGTCGTGGACCGCGATCGGGTCGACCCCCGCGAACGGCTCGTCGAGCATCATGAACTTCGGTTCGGTCACCAGTGCCCGCGTGATCTCCAGGCGGCGGCGCTCGCCGCCTGAGAGTGCATAGGCCTTGCTGCTCCGGAGATGCTTGATGCTGAGCTCGTCCAGAAGCGATTCCAGCCGTTCCTCGCGTGCCGCGCGCGTAAGCGGCAGCGTCTCGAGGATGGCGAGCAGATTCTCCTCGACGGTCAGTTTGCGGAAGACCGACGGCTCCTGCGAGAGATACCCGATGCCGAGGCGGGCCCGCTTGTACATCGGCATGGCCGTGATGTCGCGGCCATCCAGCGTGATGGTCCCTGTGCGGGGGGGGATCAATCCCACGATCATGTAGAACGTGGTCGTCTTCCCGGCCCCATTGGGCCCCAGGAGGCCGACGATCTCCCCCTGGCTCAGGTGCAGTCCCACGTCGTTGACGACGGTCCGGCGGCGATAGACCTTGGTGAGTCGGCTGGCATCCAGACGGCTCGGAGCCTCGAGGACCACCTTCGACTGCGGCGCCGGTGCAACGGCCTGCATGATGCCGGTCCCGCGCAACGCATACTCCACGTCCGCGCGGTCGGCGACGATCGTCGACCACGTCTCCGGACGGATCACGATCGGCGCGTTCGGATCGAGGAATCGTCCGTCCCCGAGGTCCAGCAACCCCGTCTCGGCGAGGCGCGGCAGCGGCCCCATGACCAAGTGTTCGCGCACTTCGTCCAGCGAGAGCCGGCCGGCCTCACGGTCCGCGTCACGCCCTTCGCGGCGCAGCTCACCGAGGAACTCCTCGCGATACCGCGTCGCGGCGGCGGTCCACGTCGTGCGTCCCTCCGCATCCGCGGTGGAGATGATCGCGGACAGTGCCCGGAGCGTCCCGAGGTCCGCGAGGCCGCGATTCTCGAGGAGTGCGGCGATCGATTGCGGGATCATTGCCGGTCTCCCCTGGGCGGCCGCGCCTGGGTCCGCGCGTCAACGGCTTCGATCTTGCCGGGCTCGAGGTACACGCCTTGCGCGTCCTTCGACACGTAGACCACTGTCACTTCACCGTCGCTGAAGGCCACGTCGATCCGCGCTCCGAGTACGTAGTTGATCGCGGGACGCCGTTCCGTGGCGTCGCGCGAAGGGATCTGGTAGAAGGACCGCGCGCGCCCTCGCGCCTCGAGAACGCGCAGCACGGGATTCGCCGAGAGCGAGTCCGCCCCCGGAGCTGCCTCGAACACGGCACGGATCGTGTCGCCCGCGAGCCAATCGGCCTCGGTGCTCGTGATCATCGAATCGGCCGGTGTCTCCGCACGCGCCCGGCCGATCGCCCAGAGTTCCTCGATCCGCTGTCCGGGCAGCTTGATGTCGATGGAGTCGGCGGTGATGTCCCGTCCCCCGGTGATGGCGTGCGAGGGCACCGGCCCCCACGTGCGCACGCGCGCGAGGTCGCCATCGGCGAAATCGACCAGGATGGTGTCACTCGACAAGGTCAGGGAATCACTGACGGCCACGGCCTCGCCCCGGGCGAGGATGCGTTCCACGCGGCGCTCTGCGCCGATCACGTCGATGGTCTCCCCGCTGAGCCGGAACGGCCGCTCTCCCGCGGCATCCATCGTCGGGGTGCCGCCCAGCAGCAGGAGCGTCTCGGTCCGCGTGCGCGCCTCGGCGCTGTCCGACCGCGCCACCAGGTCGGGGCGTGTGATGACAACGTCGCCGCCGGCGAAGAGGGCCGAGTCGCCCTGCGCATACATCCGGTCGGCGTCGACGCGCGTGGCGAGGCTGTCGGGGACGGACGCCGAATCGCGCAGGATCGCACTGGGCCGACCGAGGGCCAGACTCGATGCCTCCCGTACGCCCTCCAGCGCGCGCAGGTGGATGAGCTGCAGGGCCGTCAACGTCGTCCCCGCCGAGGAGCGCAACCGCGCGTTGCCGTCGGCTTCGAGCCGCGCGTCCTGCTCGAAGTAGCGCATCACGTCGGAGGTCAGCGTCGTGCCGTCCTCGGTGTACGTCGCGTTCCCGATCAAAAGGAGCAATCGCGAACGCCCGAGGTACACCGCGCTGTCGGCCGTGACCACCATCGTGGTGCCCTCACAGCGGGCCTGCATGCCCCCGGAGATCCACAACGACGAAACCCCGTCCACGGCGTCCCGGTCCTGGACCAACGACGCCCGCGGCAGCGGATCGAGCAGCATCACGCAGCGACCGCGCCCCTGCGCCCCCGACACGCGCGCGACTGCCACGAGCGCCACGCACGCCCCGAGGACCACCCACCAGCGTCGCGGGGACGACCTCACGCGCCGCCGTCCAGGCGCAGGGCGCCCGTCCGCCCCTGCGGTGCGCGCTTGACGCGCAGGCGGTTCATCCCGGGGTCGGACGTGAAACCGATGCCACCCATGTCCCCATCGGGACCGGTGGCGAGGAACGCCGAGTCACTGCTGAGCTCGTTCGCGGCACGGTCGAACTTGAGCTGCGCCGTTGTCAGCCGACGACCATCGACCGTGACGACCAGCACGTCCCCGAACGCCTCCATCGACTGGCTGTTGAGGTCGTAGAGCGCGAGGTCGGACGTCATCACCCCGTCCCGCGACCCGGTCGTCGTGTAGAACACCGCCTCGACCACCCGCAGGTCCAGCCGCGTGTTGTCGTCGAAGAAGTACGCCGTGTCCGCAACGACGTCGGCCCGGAGGAGCCCTCCGTCGTGGATGCGGAACGTGACGCCCAGCATGAACTGACTGGCCGTGTCAGCCGCCGTGGCCACCTGGGCGACGGGCGGTGGTGCGCTCTCCGCACACCCGACGGCACCCGCCGCGGCGAGGAGGCCGGTCAGGACGAGGCGGCGCATCAGGCCGCTCCCGCGCGCAACAAGTCGTGCAAATGCACGACACCCACCAACTGCCCCTCTGCAGCGAGGACCGGCATGGCAATGATTCCGTGTTGTTCCATCCGATGGACGACGGCGCTGCCGAGTTCGGTCGCGCGCGCGTGCTGCGGCGTGGAGGTCATGACTGCGCGAACCGCCGTGGAAATGACATCGCCCCCATCCCGCAGCAGGCGGGTGAGGTCACCCGTCGTAATGACACCCGCCATGGCCCCCGTCGGTTCCGTCACGACCGCCAACCCGCGGTGCGCCGCGAGGATCACGATGGCGTCCCGCATCGTGGCGTTCACGTCGAGCGTGGCGCCGGCGATCCCGACCATCACGTCCCCGACGGTCGTGAGGAGCCGCCGGCCGAGCGCCCCGCCAGGGTGCAACCGGGCGAAGTCCTCCCGCTGGAATCCCTTGACCTCGAGCAATGTCACCGCCAGCGCGTCGCCCAGTGCCAGGGCGACCGTGGTGCTGGTCGTCGGCGCCAGGTCGAACGGGCAGGCTTCTTCGCGCACCCAGCCGTCGAGGACCACGTCCGCGTACCGCCCAAGGGTCGAGCCCGCATTGCCGGTGATCGCGATCAGGCCCACGCCCTCGCGGCGCAGCGCCTCGAGCAAGGGGAACAACTCGGTGGTTTCGCCACTCTTGGAGAGCAGGATGGCCACGTCATTGGCGTCGATGATGCCCAGGTCCCCGTGCACGCTCTCGGTCGGATGCAGGAAGCTCGCGGGCGTGCCCGTCGAGGTCATCGTGGCGGCGATCTTGCGCCCGATCAATCCCGACTTGCCGATGCCCGCGATGATCACCCGTCCGCGCGCCGTGGCGAGCAGGCGAACGGCCGCCGCGAAGGACGCCCCCAGTCGCTCACGGGTCGCCTCGAGCGCTTCGCGCTCGAGGTCCAGGACGCGCAGGCCGCGCGCGATCAGCTCGGCATCGGTCACGACATCCGCTCCGCGACGTAGCGCTCCACGACCGCGTCCCATTCGCCGCGCGCGCGGAGCAGGAGTTCGGCAAACTCGCGGATGGCACCACGACCACCGCGTCGGGTGAGCTGCAGCGCGGCGAGCGCCCGGATCTCCGGGACCGCGTTGCCGACCGCCACCGGGAGTCCCACCGTCCGCATGATGGCCAGGTCCGGCAGATCGTCCCCGACGAACGCCGCATCGGCGTCCGCGACGCCGTGACGCGCCAGCATGCGCTGCCAGAGCGGGAATTTCCGGGCGTCCGGGTCCTGCGCCAGGTCGTCGCACTGCAGTTCCGCGGCACGCATCCGGACGCTCTCGGACACGCGACCGGTGACCAGGACCACCTTGATCGACGCGAGACGCAGCAGATGGACCCCCAGACCATCCTGGATGTCGAAGCGCTTCAGCTCGACCGGCTGCGCGCGCGATCCGCCCAGATAGATCCCGCCATCGGTGAGCGTGCCGTCGACGTCCAGCCCGACGATCCGGATCCGGGTGGCCAGTGTCGCGTCCATCACGTGCGCACGCGCGCCCAGATGTCCACGGCCCGCCGCACCACGTCGCTGATGACGTCCAGGGGCAGCATGTTGGGCCCATCGCTGGGGGCGCGGTCCGGGTCCGGGTGGGTCTCGAGGAACAGGCCATCCGCACCGGCGGCGCAGGCCGCGTAGGTCAGCGGGGGCACGAAGGCACGCAACCCTCCGCTGCTGCCATCGGTCCCGCGGCCCGGCTGCTGCACGGCATGCGTGCCGTCGAAAATCACGGGACAGTCGCAGGCGTCGCGCATCCGCGCGAGACCGCGCATGTCGACCACGAGGTCGCCGTAGCCGAAGAACGTCCCCCGTTCGGTGACCGCGAGCTCCTCGGAACCCGCCGACGGTCGGCTGCCCCGCACCTTGCGCACCGCGCCCCCCATGCCCTCCGGGTGCATCCACTGCCCCTTCTTGACGTTGACGGCCCGCCCCGTCGCTCCAGCGGCCTCGAGCAGATCGGTCTGGCGGCACAGGAAGGCGGGAATCTGGAGCACGTCGCATACCTCGGCCGCTGGCGCGCACTGCGCGACGTCGTGCACGTCCGTGAGGATCGCCAGCCCGGTCGCCGCGCGCACGCGCGCCAGCGCCGCCAACCCGGCCTCGAGCCCCAGGCCACGCGCGGCACCCGGGTTGCTCCGGTTCGCCTTGTCGAACGAGCCCTTGAAGATCACGCCGCCGGGCACGTGCTCCGCCAGCCGGGCCAGTGCCTCGGCGACCCGCAGGTTCAGGGCGTCGTCCTCCAACTGACAGGGCCCGGCGATCAGGAACAGGCGATCGCGCGGCAAACAGGGCGCGGTGCTCACGCCACGACCGGGTCGGCCGCCCCGTCGGACACCGTCGCGATGCGGCGCAGTTGCGCGGCGCCGATGAAGCCTGCAAACAGCGGATGCGGGCGGGTCGGGCGGCTCTTCAGCTCCGGATGGAACTGGCAGCCGACGAACCACGGATGATCGGCCAACTCCACGATCTCGACCAGGGACCCGTCCGGCGAGGTGCCGCTGAGCAGGAGGCCGCCCGCCGCCAGTTGCTCGCGGTAGGTGTTGGACACCTCATAGCGATGCCGGTGCCGCTCGCTGATCTCGTCGACGCCGTAGGCGCGCGCCGTGCGCGTCCCCGGCTTGAGGCGCGCGCTGTAGGCGCCGAGGCGCATCGTGCCGCCCATGTCCGTCACGGACTGCTGGGACTCGAGCAGTGCGATCACCGGAGCCGCGCACTCCGGGGCGAACTCGCTGGAATGTGCGTCGGCGAGCCCGGCGACGTGGCGGGCGAACTCGATGATCGCCACCTGCATCCCAAGGCAGATGCCGAAGAACGGCAGATGCAACTCACGGGCGGCGCGAATGGCCTCGACCATCCCTTCCACGCCGCGGATGCCGAATCCACCGGGCACGAGCAGGCCGTCGAAGGGGGCGAGGAGATCCCGGGCGCGCGTCGCATCGGTGAACCGGTCGCTGGAGATCCAGCTGATATCGACCCCCACGTCGTGCGCGATGCCCCCATGGATGAGGGACTCCTGCACGCTCTTGTAGCTGTCGATGTAGTCCGTGTACTTCCCCACCACGGCGATGCGCACACGGGACTGCGGCGCGACGATGCGCTGCACCATCGCGCGCCACGACGCGAGGTCCGGCGCCCGCGTCTCCAGGCGCAGCCGATCGCACACGCGCTGGTCGAACCCCTGGTCCGCGAAGTGCAGCGGAATCTGATAGATCGTCGGCACGTCGCGGCTTTCGACCACGTTGCCGAACTCGACGTTGCAGAACAACGCGATCTTCCGCTTCACGTCCTCGGACAGCGGTCGCTCCGTCCGGCAGATGAGGAAGTCCGGCTGGATGCCGATCTCCATCAGGTCGCGCACCGAGTGCTGCGTCGGCTTCGTCTTGACCTCCCCGGCGGCGGCGATGTACGGAAGCAGCGTCAGATGGATGAAGATCGCATGGTCCCGCCCCACGTCGTGCCGGAACTGACGGATCGCCTCGAGGAACGGCAGCGACTCGATGTCACCCACCGTGCCGCCGATCTCGACGATCACCACGTCGTTCTCCGGCGCCAGGCGCTTGATCGCGGCCTTGATCTCGTCGGTGATGTGCGGGATGACCTGCACCGTGGAGCCCAGATACTCGCCGCGGCGCTCCTTGTTGATGACGTTCGAGTAGATGCGTCCGGTCGTCACGTTGTTCGCCTGGGACAACGACCGGTCGATGAATCGCTCGTAGTGCCCGAGGTCCAGGTCCGTCTCCGCGCCGTCGTCCGTCACGAAGACCTCGCCGTGCTGAAAGGGCGACATGGTCCCGGGGTCGACGTTCAGATACGGGTCGAACTTCATGATGGTGACCCGGAGATCACGCTCGGCCAGCAGGCGACCGAGGGACGCGGCCGCGATCCCCTTCCCGAGGGAGGATACGACGCCGCCTGTGACGAAGATGTACTTGGTAGTGGTCATCGGAGCAGCGGAAGACATCAGGACAAGGGAACAGGTGAGGTGGCCCACAACTGATTGGCCCGGGCAAGGTCCTCCGGCGTGTCGATGCCGCCGCCCAGCACGGGGGCGACCGTCGCGACCCCCATCGGGAGGCCGGCCGCGAGCGCGCGCAACTGCTCGAGGCGCTCCGTCAGCTCGAGCGGGTGCGGGGGCAGCGCGACCCACGACGCCAACGCCTCGCGGCGGTACGCATACACGCCCAGGTGCTGACGCACGAGCGCGGCCTGGTGGGTCGCGTCCGCCGCATCCCGCAGGAACGGGATCGGCGCCCGGGAGAAGTACATCGCACGGTCGGCGTCATCGAAGACGACTTTCACGACGGACGGGTCCGCGAGGGTGGCGGCCGATGCCGTCGCGGCGGCCGTCCCCAGGGGGAACCCGCGCTCGCGCACCATGGCAACCGCGCCGCGCAGCGCCGCCCCCGAAAGGTAGGGCTCGTCCCCCTGGACGTTCACGATGACGTCGAACGCCGCAAACGCCGGCAGCCGAGCCACCTCGGCGACCCGGTCGGTCCCCGATGGGTGTGCTGGGTCGGTGAGCACCACGTCGCCACCCGCCGCACGCACGACGTCCGCGATCTCCGGCGCGTCGGTCGCCACGACCACGTGATCCGCCGCCTGCATGGCGACCACGCGTTCCCACACGCGGACGATCATCGGCGCCCCCCCAAGGAGCAGGAGGGGTTTTCGAGGCAGGCGAGTCGCCCCGAGACGGGCCGGAATGACAGCCAGCGTGCTCATCGGTGCGTGCCAGAATGGGGGGGCGCAGACGCAAAATCCACGCCAGAGCAATCTACCCCGGGCGCACCCCGTGTCCAGCCCTGGCGCCGCGTGCCAACGCGAGGAAGTTCGCCAGGATGGTCCTGCCGTGCTGGGTCAGGATCGATTCGGGGTGGAACTGGACTCCCCAGACCGGGTGCTGGCGATGCCGCAGGGCGTGGATCTCGGTCGCGTCGTCCGCCGCGACGGCGGTGACCTCGAGCGCCGCAGGCACCGACGAGGACTCGACGATCAGCGAGTGGTAGCGCATCACCTCGAAGGGCGACGGGATGCCGGCGAAGAGTCCGCTGCCGTCGTGTGTGATCAGCGAGGTCTTGCCGTGCATCACGCGCGACGCACGGACCACACGCCCCCCGTAGGCCTCGCCGATCGCCTGGTGGCCCAGGCAGACGCCCAGCATCGGGATCTCGCGGCCCCACCGCTGGATGACCGGGATGGTGATGCCCGCGTCGGCCGGCGTGCACGGCCCGGGTGACAGGACGATGGCCGTCGGCGCCAGGGCACCAACCTCCTCCACGCCGATCGCGTCGTTGCGGCGCACGAGCAGCGATTCGCCCAGTTCGCCGAGGTACTGGACGAGATTGTACGTGAACGAGTCGTAGTTGTCGATGACGAGGATCATCAGCCGCGGGGGTGGAACTGTTGGTGGACCGTGCGGAGATACGCGCGATCCACATGGGTGTAGATCTGGGTCGTGGAGATGTCGGCGTGGCCGAGCATCTCCTGCACGGCGCGCAGGTCGGCCCCACCCTCCAACAGGTGCGTGGCGAAGGAATGACGCAAAGTATGCGGCGTCACCGGGTCTGTGATGCCGGTGGTCGTGACGTGCTTGCGGAGAATGCCCCACGCACCCATCCGCGACAACGGGCGTCCCCGGGCGTTCAGGAAGAGCCGCCCGGCCCCATGGCCGCGCTCGAGCTTCGGCCGCAATTCCCGCAGGTACAAGGCGGCCGCGCCGACCGCGGACCGCCCCAGCGGCACGATCCGTTCGCGGCTGCCTTTGCCGAACACCCGGACCAGTCCGTCCCCGAGCATGAGGTCGGTCACGCCGATACCGATCCACTCCGAGACACGAAGCCCGGCACTGTACGCCACCTCCAGCATCGCACGGTCGCGCAGGCCGAGCGGATCGTCGAGGGACGGGGCGGCGAGGAGCCGCACCACGTCCGGCACACTGAGCACCGACGGCAGTGCGCGCCCCGGCTGCGGCGGGTTCAGCCGCTCCGACGGATCGGCGGACAGCACGCCGTCACGCAGCAGGATGCCGAAGTAGCTCCGGATCGCCGAGACCGCGCGCCGGATCGAGGCAGGGGCCAGGGCCGCGTCGTGCAATGCGTACAGGTGGGCGCGCAGCAGCGCCGTCGTCAGGCCATCCGCGGAGGTGACCCCCCGCTCCGCCGCGAACCGAAAGAGCCGGACCAGGTCGCGGGTGTAGGCCTCTCGCGTCTGCACCGACGCACCGCGTTCCAGTTGCAGGACGTCCAGCACGACGGACAGGTGGAACTGTCGGGCCAGCGTCTCCGGCGCGTCGGCGGGGTGCTCCGGGCCACTCATCGGCGCGCTCGACGTGCGCGCCAGGCTCGGCGCGTCAGGAAGGCCGCCGCGAGGAGGAGGCCCACGGCGATGAGCAGCCCTGTACGCCCGATCGCCCGCAGCTGCCGTTCGATCAGGTCCCAGTTCCCGCCGGCGCGATGCGCGATCAGCGCCAGCGCGGCATACCACAGCGTCGATGCGATCGTGATGACGGACAGGGAGGACACCGTGGGGAGTCGCAGCGCCCCGGCGAACACGGGCACCACCGACCGCACGCCCGGCAGCAGGCGACCGACGAACAGCGCGAGCATCCCATACCGGGCATACGCCCGTTCGAGCGTCGCTTCCTGATCGAGCAGTCCGTGGCGTCGCATGCGCACCATGAGCCCCTCGGCACCGAATCGGCGACCGAGGCCGTAGGTCATCATGCCCCCGCTGGCGCTCCCGACGATCACGGCCGCCACCAGCCCGGCCACGGGACGATCGGCCGCTGCCGCGAGGAACGTCGTGATCGCGATCAGTGTGTCCGACGGCACGGGCGGCACGAAGTTCTCGATCAGGGCGAGCCCGGCGAGGGTGAGCGCCAGCACCACCGCCGGCAGGCCCGCGAGCCACTCGATCACGGCCGACATCGGAGGCGAGGTGCGCAGCCCCGCGCGCCCGTCAGGGGAGCGCCGGTTCGAGCGTCGCGACCGCCAGTACCGCGAGTCCTTCCTGACGCCCGATCCAACCCATCGACTCGTTGGTCTTGCCCTTGATCGACACGTCGTCGGCATCGAGGGCGAGCGCCATGGCGATTCGCGCGCGCATCGCGGCCCGATGCGCGCCGATCTTCGGGTACTCCGCGACCACGGTGACGTCCACGAACGTCACCGACCACCCCGCTGCGCGCACACGCTCATGCGCGCGTTGAAGCATCTCGATCGAATCGCGTCCGGCGTGTGCCGGGTCCGTATCCGGAAACAGGGCACCGATGTCCCCGGCATTTGCGGCACCGAGCATCGCGTCGGTCACGGCATGCGCGATGGCATCGCCGTCGGAGTGTCCCGCCAGGTGCACCTCGCTGTCGAGGGCGAGCCCCCCCAGGACCAGCGGTCCTCCCGGGGCGAACCGGTGCGAATCATAACCGATCCCGGTGCGCACGCCGCGGCGGCGAGCGCCCGCAGCGGGGGGTGTCGACGGGGCGCTCGACTCGCTGCTGCGCAGCGCGCGGATCGACGCGAGCAGATGGTGCAGCTCCGTGGCCGCCGGTCCCGCGGCCTGCCGCGCGGCGGACACGATCGTCGTGGCGTCGTCATTGAGCCGGGCAATGGGGATGGGCGGCAGTTCGATCTGCCGCGCCGCGAGTGCCTCCGCGATGTCCCGGACCCTCGGTGTCGCGTGTCCCTGCGAGGTCGCCTGCGCCATCGCCGCCTCGAGGATCGCGCGGACCTCCGGCGAATCGGAGGCGTCGCTGTTCACGCGGCGGCCGTGTCCAACAGGGTATAGTCCTGCCGCCGACGGTGCGGTGTGAACCCTGCCTCCAGGATCAGGCGCTCGATCTCGTCCGTCGTCGTGCGATAGGTGGTATTGGCCGCCGAGACCACGTTCTCCTCGATCATGAGCGACCCGAAGTCGTTGCACCCGAAATGCAGGGACGTCTGGCCGACCTTGAGTCCCATCGTCACCCAGCTGGCCTGCAGATTCGGGACGTTGTCGAGGACGATCCGGGCCATCGCAACGGTCCGCAGGTACTCCGTCGCGTCGGTTTTGGGCTGATGCTGGAACGCCGGTGTGTTCTCGGGCTGCAGCGGCCACGTGATGAAGGCCGTGAAGCCCCCCGTGCGCGCCTGCACCGACCGGACGCGCAGCAGATGCTCCAGGCGTTCCGCGAGCGTCTCGCCGAGTCCGTACATCATCGTCACGGACGTCTTCATTCCCTCCTGATGCGCCAGCTCCATGATCTCGAGCCAGCGGTCGGCCCCGGCCTTCTTCGGGGCGGCGAAGTCGCGCACCCGCTGCACGAGGATCTCGCCCCCACCCCCGGGGATCGAGTCGAGACCGGCGGCCTGCAACTCCCGGATCACCGTGCGCGCGTCGAGCTGGAAGACTTCGCTGAAGAAGTCGACTTCGCTGGGGGAGAACCCGTGGACGTGGATGGGGTGGTACCGCTTGATGTAGCGGAGCAGGTCGAGGTACCACTCGAACGGGATGTACGGATTGTGCCCGCCCTGGATGAGGATCTGCACCCCCCCCAAGGCCTTCGTCTCCTCGATCTTCTCGCCGATCTGCTCGAACGAGAGGGTATACCCCTCCGCGTGCTTCGGGCGGCGGTAGAACGCGCAGAACCCGCAGTCCGCGACGCAGACGTTGGTGTAGTTGATGTTCCGGTCGACGATGTAGGACACCACGCCGTGCGGGTGCCGCTCGCGTCGCATCGCGTCCGCGAGGCCGCCCAGCTCGAGCAGCGGTGCATGCGTGTACAGGTCGAGCAGGTCCTTCGGGATCTCCACGGGCGTCACACGGTGAAGGGACGACAGCAATCTACACCGGCGGAGGCCGCCTTGCCCTACGCGGCCGTCAGAAAACGCAGCGGCGCGTTGACGATCGCCCCGGCTTCGGCGAGGCGCCGGTAGAAATCGGTCAGCCCCTGCAGGTGCGCGACGCCGAGCCCGTAGTCGAGTCCGCTGAGGTAGGACAGGCATTCCGCGGGGCTCAGCCCCATCCGCGTGCTCGCGTCGGCGGCAAGCACCGGGAGGTGCGCCAACCCCCAGGACCGCGACTCGAGGAGGGCGGCATGGACGGCAAGGGCCTCCGCGACCGGCGCGCTCCGCGCCGCGACCCAGACGGCGAAGACGAAGGGCAGTCCGGTCCACTCGTGCCACATCGCCCCCAGGTCATACACGTGCGTGAACGGCGTGTCCCCCCGTCGCATCGCGCTCGAGAGCGCGAGGGCGGCGTCGCCGATCACCAGGTGACCGGGTGCGGAGAGCTCGCGCAGGTCCCCCGCTTCGGCGTCGCCGGGTTCGAACTGCGGCGTGACGCGCCACACGTGCCGGAACAGCAGGTGCAGGAGCGCCACGCTGGTCATCGAGCTGCGCGACACGACCACGCGCGCGCCACTGAGGGCCTCGGCCTCGCGCGTCGTGAACAGCAGCACGCTCTGCACCGGGCCGTCACACGAGATCGCGAGGTCCGGCAGCAGGAGATAGCGCTCCGCATCCCGGGCGTACTCCACCGCGGAGATCACACTGAGATCGAGCAGCCCGGCGGCCATCTTTGCGTTCAGGGCCGTCGGAACCCCCGCCACCAGCTCCGCGTCCAACGGCACGATCCCCCGGTCGATGGCGCCGTACACCGGGGCGCAATTGACGTACGGAATGCGGCCGACGCGCATCACGCCGCCGCCGGGGTGTCGTCGAAGGTCCGCAGCACCCGGTACAGCGAGTCCCGCTCCGCCGGCACCCGC
>CAYSFN010000056.1:0-15242 GCA_964430045.1 uncultured Gemmatimonadaceae bacterium | reverse complement strand
GTCCGAACACCAGCAGCGTCGTCAGCGTGCCGGCGATCAGCGGGCCACCGATCTCCTCGGTCCCCGTGATCACCGCCTCCGCCAGCGGCACGCCCTCCTCGACCTGCTTGCCCACCGCCTCCGACACGACGATCGCCTGATCCACCAGGATGCCGACCGCCAGGGCCAGCCCGCCCAGCGACAGCACGTTGATCGACACGTCGAGCAGTTGCAGCAGCACCAGCGACACGACCACCGAGAGCGGAATGAACAGGCCGATCACCAGCGAGAGCCGGAGGTCCTTGAGGAACAGCAGGATCAGCAGCAGCGACAGCACGCCACCGAGCACGATCTCCTGCCCCAGGTTGGACAGGGCGTCCGTCACGAAGTCCGCCTGCGCCGCGACCAGCGTGAGCTGGATCTCCGGGAACTCCTCCTTCAGGGCGTCGACCGCGCGCAGCATGTCGCGCGTCACCGTCACGGTGTTCGAGCCGGCGTCCTTGTACACGACCAGGCCCACCGCCGCGCTGCCGTCGAGCCGCGTGAGCGTCGTGGGGTTCGCGAGCCCCGTGCGGACCGTCGCGACGTCGCGCACGCGGATGCCCCGTTCCGGGGCGCCGATGGGGACGTCCTCGATCTCGTCCGCCGACTGGAACTCCGTCAACGCGCGCATCGCGAAGCGGAACTGTCCGCGCCGCACCGTCCCGCCCGCGCCGTTCGCATTGGCGGCACGGATCGCGGTCGCCAGGTCGTCCGGCGTCAGCCCCAAGGCCCGCAGCTTCTCGGGGTCCGCGTCGACCTTGATCTCGTCCTCCTGCGCGCCGACCACCGCGACCGACGCCACGCCCGCGATCTGCTCCAGCCGGCGCGCGTGCACGTCGCTCGCCGTGCGCGCCAGGTCCCGCAGGTTCTCCTGCCCCATGACGCCAAGCACGGCGATCGGCCGTTCGCCCGGGTCACTGGTCAGCAGCGTGGGGCGCTCGACGCGATCCTGCAGGCGCCCGCGCACGTTGTCCAGGCGCTCGCGCACGTTCAGCACCGTCGTCGGCATGTCCGTGCCCCACGCGAACCGCGCCGTGGTCACGACCTCGCCGTTGCGGCTGACCGAGCGCAGCTCGACCAGCCCCGGCGTCGCCGCGAGCGCCCCTTCGATGGGTTCCGCGACGAAGCGCGAGACTTCCGTCGCCGCCGCCCCGGGGTACGCCGTGCGCACCGTCAGCACCGGCAGCGACACGTCGGGGAGCAGCGACACCGGCAGCCGGGTGAGCGACACAGCGCCCAGCAGCACCACGGCGAGCGTCGCCGCGATCGTCGAAACCGGGCGGCGGACCGCCGCAGAGGTCAGTGACACGAGCGCCTACTGGTCGTTCTCGCGCCGCGCCACGGCGCGCACCGGCGCGCCGTGCACGAGCGTGAGATGCCCCGCCGTGATGACCTGGTCGCCCGCCGCGAGCGGGATCACGCCGGTGCTGGTGTCCGGCAGGATCTCCGTCTGCAATCCGTTGCTGCGCCCGACCCGCACATAGGTCCACTGCGCCACGCCGTCCTTGACCACGAAGACCAGCGGCCGGTTGTCGCGTTCAATGATGGACCTGGTCGGCACGATGACGCGACCGGGCAACCGCGTCGCCTCCAGCCGCACGTCGGCGTACATCCCCGGCTTGAGGATGTCGTTGCCGCGCAGCGTGACGTACACCCGGCCGGAGCGCGTCGTGCTGTCCACCAGGGGCAGCACGGCCGTGATCCGGCCACGGCCCGGACGGTCCGGCGCGGCCGCGCTCGTGACCAGCGCCTCACCGCCCGCACGGACCAGCGCCAGGTCGTGCTCGAGCACCGCCGCCTCGACCCGCAGGTTCCGCTCGTCGACCAGCGTCGTGACGATCACCCCCGCACTGATCCGCTCACCCAGCGAGACATCGAAGCGATCGATGATCCCCTCGAAGGGCGCGACGATGGTCGACCGCTTGAGTTCGAACTCGGCACGCTCGGCGCGCAACTGCGCCGCCGCGAGTCCCGAACGGATCATCGCGCCCCGGCGACGCTCGGCCGACACCGGCTGCGGACCCCTCGGACCGGCCGCCGCCGCAACCGAGTCCGGCACGATGTTGTCCTGATACCGCACCGTCGCCTCGTCCACCGCGGCCTGCGCCTCGCGCACCGCCAGCTCGAACTCGTACGGGACGAGGCGGATGATCGGCTCCCCCTGCTGCACGCGGTCGCCCGGCCGCTTCAGGATCGCCTCGACGGTCCCACCCACCTCGGCCTTCAGCCGGGTGGCGGCCTCGCTGCGCACCTCGCCCCGTGTCATCACGGTGAGGACCAGGTCGCCCTGGATCACGTCCTCCACGACCACCGGCAAGGTCACCGCCGCCGGAGCGTCCGCCCCGGCGGATTCGCTGTCGCCCTCGGCCGCCAGCGAATCCGCAGAATCCGAGGCGTCCTTCGCGCACGCCGACACAAGGGCGACCAACACGGCCGCCGAGAGGAACCGTCGCATAACTGACTCGCCAGAAGGTGGGAACGCCCGACGCGTCAACGGGGGCGCGACGTGCCTCGTCGCGCCGCCGTTGCCCGCAATCACCACGTCAGGGCATGATGCTGAATGTACTGCAGATCGTCGTCATCGCTTCGCGCCAAGTATACACCTTTTGCACCGAACGCGAGCAAGCGCGTCCGCGGCGGGAGCTTCACCTGGCCCGTCAGCTTGCCCTGGGCGTCGAACACGTCGAACAGCGGTGCGCGCTCGGCGGCCGGGAGCTGACGCTGCACCCAGGCCTGCCCGTTCGGGGTGATCCAGACCGCGTTCCCACTGACCGGCGACTTGGTGGTCGGCCATGCGTCCGGCTCCTGCACCGCCGCCCCCGAGACCACGGACCGCGAGACCGCTCCGTTGTTGTTGCTGATCGCCATCGCCTGCATCCCGCGACGCGCCTCGCGCCACTGCTCCTTGTCGGCCTCCGTGACCCGCACCGGCGTGTAGGGCACCGGCGCACCGCGCAGCACCCGCTTGTCCGGGAGCACCACGTCCACGTGGTAGTCCTTCACGCGGACGATCACGATGCGGCCATCCGGCGCGACCGACCATTGGTCGCCATTCACGAACGGGGTGTGGCCGCCGATCCGGACGCTCATCGTCTGCGTGCCGCCGCTGCCACCAGAGGCCTGCACCGCGGCCGCGTTCTTGGGCAGATGGATCCACGCCATCGTATCGGCCTGCGCGGCCCCGAACGGCTGGCGCAGCAGCGGCACCGAATCCGCCGACGCCGGGCCCTGTTCGGTCATCACGAACGGCGAGCCTTCCGAATAGACGCGCCCCTGACGATCCGTAGTCCGAGCACTCAGGACTCCCATCGAGGATCCACCGATCATCATCGCGGCACCGGCGCGGCCTGCGGCACCTCCAGCCGCGCCGGCCGGTCCGCCCATGGCCATCGGCCCCGACGAGGCCGCCGGCTGGATCGTCCGGACCGGGCGACCCTCCGGCGACACCAGCAGGAACCGGGAGTTGACGGGATCGAGCACCAGGAGCGAATCGCCCATGAAGGGCAGCAACCGCATCGGGAGCCCCCACTCATTGGGACCCGCCCCCTCGCGGCCGATCGCCGTCGCACGCCCGGTCCGCAGGTCGATCGCCTGCAGCGTCTTGTCACGGGTGTCGGCCACGACCACGCGGCCGTCGCGCAACTCGCGCAGCCCCGCGATCCCGGAGAAGGGTTCGTCGTACTCGAACTGCGGGGTGGACAGAGTCCGGACGGGCTGGGCCGCGGCCGTTCCGGCCACGGTCAACAGCCCCACGACAAGCAAGGTACGCATCGAAGTCGGGGGAAAAGGGGGGATGTTCCGCACTGCCTGTTCGGACACGGGCCACCCGGCGAAGGGTTGCCGGTGGCCCGTATCCACACCGCCCCGGCGACAACAGCCCCCCCCGCCGGGCCGGTTACTCCTCCGCCAGCTCGATCTGCTCCTCGCCACCCACGTCCAACGCGGTCCCGTCGTCCTCCTTGTCCTCCTTCACCACCCGCACCACCGCCGTCACGGAGTCCCCGAAGTCGAGCGACACCAGCTTCACCCCCTGCGCGTTGCGGCCGGTCTCGCGCACGGTGTCCGCGCTCGCGCGCAGCATGATCCCGCCCCGCGTGATGAGCATGATCTCGTCATGCTCGATCACCTCGAGCAACCCGATCACGTCACCCGTCCGGTCCGTGCGCTTGCAGGTGAAGATCCCCTTGCCGCCCCGCTTCTGCACCCGGTACTCCTCGACCTTGGTCCGCTTGCCGAGCCCCTTCTCGGTCACCACCAGCAGGTCCGCGTCGCGCTTGACCACCACCATGCCGATCAGCGCATCCCCCTCGGCGAGGTCGATGCCCCGCACGCCGGTGGTGTCGCGGCCCATCGACCGCACGTCGCTCTCGTGGAAGCGCACCGACAGGCCGTGACGCGTCGCCAGCACGATGTCGTTCGTGCCGCTGGTGATCTGGACGTCCATCAACTGGTCGTCGTCGTCGATCTTGATCGCCTTGATGCCCGTCGTCCGCACGTTCGAGTAGTCCGACAGCGGCGTCTTCTTGACCGTGCCGTTGCGCGTCGAGAAGAACAGGAACTCGTCGTCGGTGAACTGCTTCACCGGCAGCACCGCCGCGACCCGCGTGTCCGCCGACACGTTGATCAGGTTCACGATCGGCTTGCCCTTCGCCGTCCGCGCCGCCTGCGGGATCTCGTGCACCTTGAGCCAGTACACGCGGCCGTCGTCGGTGAACACGAGCAGATAGTCGTGCGTCGCGCCGATGAACAGGTGCTGCACGAAATCCTCGTCCTTGAGGTTCGTGCCCGCGAGCCCGCGCCCGCCCCGGCGCTGCTTGCGGTACGTGCTCACCGGCGTGCGCTTGATGTACCCCGTGTGCGAGATGGTCACCACCATCTCCTCGTTCGCGATCAGGTCCTCGATCGTGAACTCGCCCTCGTCCGCGATGATCTCCGTGCGACGCCCGTCGCCGAAGTCGGCCGCGACCGCCAGCAGCTCGGTCTTCATCACCAGCATCCGGCGCTCCCGCGACGCCAACAGGTCCGCCAGGTCCGCGATCGTCGCCCGCACCTCCGTCAGTTCGGCCTCGAGCTTGTCCCGCTCCAGCCCCGTCAGCTTGGCGAGCCGCATGTTGAGGATCGCCTCGGCCTGGCGCTCGCTGAGCCCGAAGCGGGCCTGCAGCTGCGCGCTCGCCGTCGGCGTGTCGTCCGCCGCACGGATCAGCGCGATCACCGCGTCGATGTTGTCGACGGCGATCTTCAGCCCTTCGAGGATGTGCTCCCGCTCCTGCGCCTTCGTGAGGTCGAACTGCGTGCGCTTCACGATCACGTCGTGCCGGTGATCGAGATAGCGCTGCAGGACCTCCTTCATCGGCATGATCTTCGGCACCAGGCGCCCGGTCACCGCATCAGGGACCAGCGCCAGCATGATCACGCCGAACGTCGTCTGCATCGTGGTGTGCTTGTACAGCTGGTTCAGCACCACCTTGGGCATCGCGTCGCGCTTCAGCTCGATCACGATCCGCGTGTTCGCGTCGGACTCGTCGCGCAGCGCGGAGATCCCCGTGATCTTCCCCTCCCGCACCAGCTCGGCGATGCTCAGCACGAGGTTGGCCCGGTTGACCATGTACGGGATCTCGGTGACGACGATCTGCTCGCGACCGGTCGACTCCTTCTCCTCGACCACCGCGCGGGCGCGCATGATCACCTTGCCGCGGCCCGTCGCCTGATAGTCGCTGATGCCCTGCCGACCATAGATGTACGCGCCCGTCGGGAAGTCCGGGCCCTTGATGAACTGCCGCAGCGCGGTGACGTCCAGCGCCGGATCGTCGATCAGCGCGACGCAGGCCGCCACCACCTCGCGGAGATTGTGCGGCGGGATGTTCGTCGCCATGCCGACGGCGATCCCCGTCGACCCGTTCACCAGCAGGCACGGAATGCCCGACGGCAGCACCGTCGGCTCCTCCAGCCGGTCATCGAAGTTGGGCGCGTACGAGACGGTCCCCTTGTCGATGTCCGCGAGCATGTACGTCGCGATGCGCGTCAGCCGCGCTTCGGTGTAGCGGTACGCGGCGGCCGGATCGCCATCCACCGAGCCGAAGTTCCCCTGCCCGTCCACCAGCGGGTAGCGCAGCGAGAACTCCTGCACCATGCGCACCAGCGCGTCGTACACCGACTGATCGCCGTGCGGATGGTACTTGCCCAGCACGTCACCGACCACGGTCGCCGACTTCTTGTAGCCGCGGCCCGGTGACAAGCCCAGCTCGTTCATCGCATACAGGACCCGCCGATGCACCGGCTTCAGCCCATCGCGCACGTCGGGCAGCGCCCGCGACACGATGACGCTCATCGAATAGTTGATGAACGATTCCTTGATCTCGTCCTCGATCAGACGCGGGACGATCCGCTCACGATTGTTCGGCGCGGTCATGCAAGCTCGGCGATGGGGATCAGCGGGGGGGGCCGGCACCATCAGGCCCATACCGGAAAGGTACGCAGGAACGCCCCGAAAATCAACCGATTTGCCGGGGCGGAACTCGTTGCGCGACAATCACTTACAACGCGGCGGCGGCGCGCCCGCGCCCCGCGTCACCAGACGCGGGAATAGCCGATCAAACGCCACTCGTCGCCCACCCAGTGCAGCACGTACGACGCCCCGCTCGACAATTGCGGGTATGGGACCGCGCCCTGCCGCTCGCTCTCCCGCTGCACCGCCACCGTCGCATAGTCCCCGAGCAGCGCGGTCGTCGTGACACGGACGTAGCGCAGCATCGACTCCGCCGCGCCCTCCGTGCGCTGATAGTGCCAGTCGCGCAGTTCATTCAACGCGTCGGGACCGTAGCCGACGGTCACGGGCACGGCCATCGAATCACGTGGCACCTCGAAGCCCGCGACCTGCGGCAGCAGGATCGCCGCCGGATCCATCCCGGGGATGTCCTCGCAGGCCTTCGTCTCGGGGTTCGGCAGCCGCGTCGTCGTGATGGGATTGAAGGTCCGCGGCGCGTCACCATCCAGCACGTCCCACGCAATCCCCGGACCGTTGGTCTCCAGGCGCGTCACGGCGCGCAGCAGCGCCCGGCCCTTCACATTGTCCAGCGCCGTGGCCGCCCCGTACGAGATCACCAGACGCTCCAGCTCCAGCAGCAGGGACGTCGCCACCTCGCTGCTGTCCGCGTCGAGCACCCGCAGCTCACCGGCCGAGCATTCGTCGGCCAGCCCCGCGAAGGAGGTCAGCCCCAGCAGCCGCGTCCGCAGCACGTCGGCCTGCCGGTTCAACTGCGTCGCCATCGCGGCATCGTCACCGCCGGCCTGCGCGCCGCAGGCGGCCGACAACAGGGTCGCGGCCACCAGCGTCATCCGGGTGAACACCATCATCGAGCGTTGCGTCATCGTCAAAGGTCCGTTCGTTATGTCAACCTGCACCCATTCACTCCTGCGGCAGCACGTCGTCCGCAAGGCCCTCGGCGCGTTCCTCGGCCGCCACTTCCCGGGCGATCGCTTCGCGCTCCGCCCGCCACTGCAGGTACCACTCGCGCGTGACCTCGCCGGCGAGCTCGCGATTGCCGAGCCCGAACGACAACGCCAGCGACAGCGCCACGGCACCGAAGACGATCGCGAACGCCGTCACGACGATCTCGGTGGCGACGCCAAGTTCCTGCAGCGCCATGAACACGCCGAGCAGGACAACCCCCCCCTTGCCCACCCGCGCGAGCAGCGGGCCGCCGTGGAGGGACCCCGCCGAGGCCATGATCAGGCCTTCGACGAAGTCCCCGAGCACGATGGCGATGATCACGACGACGATCGCCGCGATCATCGCCGGCAGGTACGACAGCAGGTCGCCGAAGACCTGCGCCAGCGAGTCCACCCCGAGGGCGTCGGCGGCGACGATCATCGCCGCGAACATCACCAGCCAGAAGACCAGGTTGGCCAGGAGTCGCGTCGGGTTCACGTGCACCGACCCGTGGTCCAGCCCCGGCAGGACGCCGCCACGGCGCACCAGCGCGTTGAGCTGCACGCGCCGAAGCGCCCGGGCCACCGCCCGCTGGCAGACCCTGGCGAGCAGATACCCGGCCACCAGCAGCACGGCGGCACCAAGCAACCCGGGCAGGATCCCGCCGAGTTGTTTGACCGAGGCCAGCAGCCGTTCGAGGAAGGTCATCCCGGGAAAACTAATCGCCCGCTCCCCGGGCGGGGGATCGGGCGATCAGCGGGCGACTCGTCCCGGTGCCGGGCACCGAGGGGCCGCCTGGCTACAGCAGGCCCAGCGGCGTGGGCGTGAAGCCCGGGAAGAGTGCCGCCGTGTCGTGCAGGCCCAGGTGCGACTGCACCACCTCGCCGAACACGGACCGGAAGTCGGTGGTGAGGGCGAGGTCCCGCCCCTCGAAGAGTTGCTCGCGCGCCAGGCCGGGCCAGCGCCCGTGGACGCGACCGCCCTGCACCTTGCCGCCGATCACGAACATCGAGCCGGCGTGCCCGTGGTCGGTGCCGGCACTCCCGTTCTCGCGTGCCATCCGACCGAACTCCGACATCGTCAGGATCACGACGTCGTCCATCCGGTCACCCAGGTCCTGCGTCAAGGCGGCGATGCTCTGCGCGAAGTCGCCCAGGCGACCGGCGAGCTGCCCCGTCACGCCGCCCTGATTCACGTGCGTGTCCCAGCCGCCGATGTCCGCGAACGCGACCTCCAGCCCCACGTCGCTCTTGATGAGCTGGGCGATCTGCCGCAGGCGGGTCCCGAACTGGGAGTTGGGGTAGCGCGCTCCATGCTCCACGCGGTACTGCTGCGGGTTGGCCGCCTTCAGCATCTTCACCGCCTCGAACATCTCCTGCCCCGACCCGTGCACGAGGTCGGCGCGGCCGGTCCGGTACAGCGACTCGAGTCGCTGCGCGTCGCTGCCGGCGGCCCGCACGGAGAACTCGTCCAGCGAGTTCATCGCCACGGTCTCCTGCGGTCCCTGGAGGATGCGCGGGGTCGTCTGGGTCAGGCTCACGGCACGGAACGGGGTCGGCGTGCACGCCGACTCGCAGGTGCCCTGCGTCGCGAGGTAGCGGTTGAGCCAGCCGTCCCGCGTCCCCTTGGTGCCGGGTGTGCCACTCTCCATGTAGTCCTGCGCGTCGAAGTGCGACCGCGTCGCACTCGGGCTGCCCACGGCGTGGATCGGGGCGAGGATGCCGTCGCGGTACAGCGGTTGCAGCGGTGCCAGCGCCGGATGCAGGCCGAAGAACCCGTCCAGGTCGATCGCGCTCGCCCCCGCCGCACCGCGACTCGGCGCCGCGATGCCGATGCGCGGACGCAGGGCATGGTAGTCGCGGTCGCCGAAGGGCACGACGACGTTCAGGGCGTCGGCCGCTCCGCGCTGGAACAGGCAGATCAGGACCTTGCCCCTGGCCGCCGCCGGGAGCCCCAGGTCGAGCACCGCGCGGCGGAGGAACGAGGGGTTCAGGCCCATGGTCACGAGGGCGAAGGCGCCCTGCTTCACGAAAATGCGACGTTGCATGGTGACGCTCCTCAGCGACGCTGGAATTCAGGGGACCCGAGCGCGAGCCCGACGATCTGCTGCAGTCCCTGCAGGGGCCGCCCGCGCGGCATGAGCGGGGACTCGCTGGCGGCGAGCGCACCGTCCGCCAACGGGTTGCTCCCCTCGACGAGGATCTGCCGCGTCTCCGGCGAGATCTCGCCGCCCAGCAGTGCGCGGGCCACGCCATCCACCTGCTCCTCGCGCGGGCGGTCCGCGAGCGCCTGCAGCAGCGGCCAACTGCGCGGCGCGGCGCCGGGAAGGCGCCCCGCCGCGACGGTCACGCCGAAGTTGATGCGGTTGAGGATCGCCCCCGTGTTGATCCACGCGTCACCGGTCTCGGGCCAGCCGTCCGGCGTCTGACGCCCGAACACCGGCTGCCCCATCGACGCGATCATCTGGGCGGTCTGGGGCGTACGGTCTGGGGCGGCCCCCATCGCACGCGCCGCGCTCACCACCAGCTCGAACGGCGACTTCACCTTGGCCCGGTACGCATCGGCCGCAAAGAACTCCGGCGAGGTGACGATCGTGCGCACGACCTCGCGCAGGTCCCCCCTGGTCCTCGTGAACACGGCCGCCGCCCGCTCCACCAGCGCGGCGGGCGGCGCGTCGCTCACGAAGCGCACCGCCAGCTTGTGCGCGATGAACCGCGCCGTGCTCGGATGCGCGGCCAGGATGTCGAGCACCTGCTCCCCATCGTCGATGCCGCGCCCGGCCCGCAGCGTGACGCCAAGCACCCGCTTCTCGCCCGCGTCGTGTTGCAGCGGGTTGAACTGGAAGCCGTCGGCGCCGGGCATGGCGGGCGGGCGCACCGTCCAGCCGGTGAACGCGCGCGCCACCTCGATCACGTCCTGCTGCGTGTAGCCGCCATCGACGCCGAGCGTGTGCAGTTCGAGCAGCTCACGCGCATAATTCTCGTTGAGCCCGCGGCGCCCCGCGACGTTGGCCAGCGCGGGGTTCTGCCGCAGCACCTGCTGACGGCGGCGCTCCGCCACCGCGCGCTCCATCGGGCGACCGAGCGTCGGGCGGCCCGTGTCCGCCGTGCTCTGGACGTTGTCGAGGTAGACGAGCATCGCCGGGCTGGCCGCCACCGCGCCCAGCAGCTCGCGGAACCGGCCGAGCACGCGGGGGCGGATCACCTCGCGCTCGTACTGCGCCAGGTAGTAGCGCATCTGGGCGTTCTTGGTGCCGAACACCGAGAAGTGATTGAGCCAGAAGTCCACGAGGACCTCCTCGAGCTGCCGCTCCGACGCCACCGCACGCAGGACCCTCGCGGTCTGGATGTCGGTGTACACGCGGCGTCCCTCGGCGGCCTGCCGGCGGAGGGCCTGCGAATCCACGAGCGCGCCGGCCTGCTGCGCCCGCGCCAATTGCTGCTGCACCTGCATCGGCGGCGGATACTCCCGGCGCAGCTCGGCGGGCGACTTGGTGTAGGTCGCGAGGGCGTCGAGCAGCGGCGCGATCGCCGGCTCGGCGATCCGCGACGGCTGCAACTGCGCGGCGATCCAGGCGTCCACGCCCATCGCACCCACCCGCTCGACGTCGCCGGGGCGCGCCCCGAAGGTGAGTCGACCGAGGACGTGGCGGACCTGCTGGTCCGCCGTCTGCTCGCGCCCGGCGACGGCGGCCGCAGCCAGCGCGGTGCGCTGCGCGGGCACGGCGGTGGTCCAGAGCAGCGCGGCCCCGAGCAGCGTGAACGCGGGGCGGACGAACGGGCGTGACATCGGTGATCTCTCCGAGCCGTTGAGATGCGTCGGACGCAGCACAGCCCCCGGACGTTAACGCCTTCCGCCAGGCGATGCCCCGGGGTGCCGTGGCAATAACGTGGCTCGCCCGGTTGATTTCACCCATGCCGAACGTGCCCGACTCCGAGCCTCCGCGACGTCCCTCCCGCCTCACGTGGTGCGTGGACGCCAGCGTCGCGGCGGGCGCCGTGACCACGGGCGCATTGCTCGCCTTCGGCCGGGCGCGTGATGGCGCCTGGGCCGGCTTTCGCCGCGTCGGCGAGGTCGTCGCGGGCTCGGGTGATCTCGGCGCCGCCGCAACGACCGGGCTCGGCGTCGTCGTGCACTGGGGGCAGATGATCGCGCTCGGCGCCGCCACCGCGCTGTTGCTGGGCGGATCGCGGGTCGCCTCGCGGCTGCGGGCGGCCCTGCTGGTGGTGCTGGCGTGGGAAGTCATCGCGCGCGTGCCGTGGGTCGCGGTGCTGCGCGCGGACTTCGCGGCCGGGCTCGCGCCGGCGCCGCGCATCGGCCTGGCCGCCCTGCTGGCCCTGACCCTCGCGTTCGCGCCACGACGACGCTGAGCGTGACGCAGGTCCCGAGTGACCCGTCTGCGTACTGGCGGGTATGCATCGGTGTACCCGCAGGTCCGCTGGTACACTGTATGGAGGGGAAGCCATGATGGATGTCCTCGTGATGCTTGAGGATCGCCCCGACAGCGTGGCCGCGCTCGCCGCGGTGCACTCGGTGCCGTCGCCCCTGACGGCAGAGTCGCCGCATCGACGCGTTGTAACGATGTACGGGGACACCAGCCCGGAGTCGCTGGCGCACGCCCTCGCTGCTGCGGTGGATGGTCACCGCGGTGACGTGCGTGCGGACGACTCCTTCTCGGACCGCGCGCGCGGCCTGCTCGAGCGGAGCGGCCCGGCCATCCGGCAGCTCGCCGCCGGTCTCAACCAAGCCGAATGGCCCGAGGGTGCGCGCCGCGCCCTGACGGTCTCGCTCCCGTCGCCCTCGCGCCCCAGTGGCGGCGTGCTGGGGTCCGACGCGCTGCTCGAAGCGCTGCGGGAGTACGACGGTGTCACCCTTGACCATGAGGAGTTCTGACCGACGCCCTTTTCTTGTCAGACTGAGTTCGCAGTGGCCGGGCGCTCCCTCGCGGGGCGCCCGGTTCTGCATCGGGGGCTGCGGCCCTCACGCGCGGCGGCTCCGCGGCCGACCCTTGACGAGCGGACCGGCGTGGGCGACGATTCCCCGCCCACGACCCCTCGACGCGGAGCGGCCCTATGCGGGAGTACCGGAGCAGCGAGATCAGGAACATCGCGGTGGTTGGGCACAACACCAGCGGCAAGACCACGCTCGTGGACGCCCTCGCCTTCGTGGCGGGATCGTCCCGCCGGCACGGCACCGTCCGTGACGGCACCACGCTGACCGACACGCTGCCCGAGGAGATCGCGCGCGGCTATTCGATCCAGCTCGCGTGCGCCCACGCGGAATGGCGCGACGTCAAGGTGAATCTGCTGGACACGCCGGGCTTCCTCGACTTCCAGGGCGACGCACTCGCCGGGCTCAGCGCAGCGGACGGCGCCCTCCTCGCGGTGAGCGCGACCGCAGGGGTCGAAGCCGGCACGGCGCGGATGTTCCGCGAGGCCGTCCGCCGGCGCGACCCCGTGCTGTTCGTCGTCGCGATGATGGACAAGGAGCACGCCGACTTCGACGCGGCCTATGCGAGCATTCGCGCCGAACTCACCGGCAAGGTGGTGCCCGTCGAGATCCCCATCGGCGCGGGCAGCGGGTTCAGGGGCATCATCAACCTGTTCACCAGGAAGGCCCACTTCTACACGCCCGGCGCGCGCAGCGGCGACTACACCGAAGGCGAGATCCCCGCGGAGGAACGCGCGCGGTTCGAGCGCTATCACGCCGAACTGGTCGAGGCGGTGGCTGCGACGGATGACGCGCTGCTGGAGCGGTTCTTCGCCGGCGAGGAGCTGCCCGGCGAGCTCGAGATGGCGGCGATGAAGGAGGCCATGAAGCGCGCCGACCTCTTCCCGCTGCTGTGCTGCTCATCGCATCTCACCTGGGGGTGTCGCACGCTGCTGGACCTGCTCGTGACGCTGATGCCCAGCGCCTACGAGATGGAGGAACTCCACGCCTTCACGGGCCGCGAGGGCGGGCAGACCGTCGAGATCCACCCCTTCGACGACGCGCCGTTCAGCGCGCTGGTCTTCAAGACCGTGAGCGAGCCGCACGTGGGCGAGGTCAGCTGTTTTCGGACCTTCGGCGGCGTGCTGCACAGCGGCGACGAGGTGTACAACGCCACGCGCGACCTCACCGAGAAGGTGAACCACCTCAGCGTCCCGCTGGGCAAGGAGCGCCTCGAGGTCGCGCGCCTGTTTCCGGGGGACATCGGCTGCGTGGCCAAGCTGCGGAACACGCACACCAACGATTCCCTCAGCACGCGGGCGCACCCGGTGCGCCTGCCCGCGATCGAGTTCCCGGAGCCGCTGGTGTCCTTCGCGATCACCGCATCGGCGCCCAGCGAAGAGGAAAAGCTGCAAACCGGGCTGCACAAGCTGCATGACGAAGACCCCACCTTCGGGGTCGTGTACGAGACCGAGACCCACGAGACCATCGTCACGGGCATGGGCGAACGGCACCTCGAGGTCGCCCTCGCGCGACTCGCGCGGCTCTCCGGCGTGACGGCGACACTGAGCGCGCCACGCATCGCGTACCGCGAGACCCTCCTCGACTCGGCCAGCGGCCAGGGGCGGCACAAGAAGCAGACCGGTGGCCGCGGCCAGTTCGGCGACTGCTGGCTGCGTCTCGCCCCGCGTCCCCGGGGCACCGGCTACTCGTTCCAGGACGAGGTGAAGGGCGGCGTGATCCCCGGGAAATACATTCCCGCCGTGGACAAGGGCGTGCAGGAGGCCGCCGAGCGCGGGGTGCTCGCCGGCTATCCGCTCGTGGACTTCGCGGCGACCGTGTACGACGGAAGCCACCACTCGGTGGACAGCAACGAGATGTCATTCAAGATGGCGGGCATCCTGGCGTTCCGGACCGTGGCGACCAAGTGCCGGCCGGCGCTGCTGGAACCGCTCGACGAACTGGTGGTCACGATCCCCGAGTCGTCGCTGGGCGACGTGCTCGGCGATCTCTCCGCGCGCCGGGCGCACATCCTCGGCACGGACGTCCTCGAGGCGGGCGAGGTGCGCGTACGAGCCATCGTCCCGTCAGCAGAGCTGCACTTGTACGCCACCACCCTGTATTCCCTGACGCACGGACGTGCCGCGCTGACGCGGCGACTGTCGGGGTACGAGGTGGCGCCTGCGGAGGTGGTGGCCACGGTGCGGCGGGGCCGGGAAGCGGCAACGGGGTGAGGCGGCCGCGGGCGGCGCCGGGAGCTGTGGTTCCCGGCTGAGAGTGAGGGTGCGCACGCGCTGAGCTAGCGGATGCGGGGGATGCTGCGTATGTCAGAGGTGTTGCCGACCCCATCACTCGCTCCCCCCGATGCGACTCATCTGCGCCGTTCCTCTCCTCCTTCTCGTGACGCCGGCCCTGTTGTCCGCGCAGGGCACCGCCGAGGACTACACCCGCGCCGCGCAGATCGGCCAGCGCTTCAACGGCCTCCTGGTCGACGTCGCCGAGCGGCCGACCTGGGTGGATGCGGATCAGGTGTGGTACCGCAAGTCGGTGCGTGGCGGGAACGAGTTCGTCCTTGTGACCGTCTCGACCAGGACCAAGGCGGCGCCGTTCGACCACGCCCGCCTGGCGGAGGGGCTGAACGCGCTCACCAATGGTTCAGCGACCGCGGTGACCCTGCCCTTCACCGCGTTCACGCTCGACGGCACGCGCGCCGTGCGCGTGGCGTTCGGCGGCACGGGCTACGAGTGCCTGCTGGGCACGTACGTCTGCACGCGCACCGGACCCGCCCCTGCGGCGGGCGGAGGCGGCCGCGGTGGCGGCGACGCGCCGGCGTCCGACGACGTCTGGGAGGTCCCCAGCGAGG
>CAYSFN010000055.1:12448-15582 GCA_964430045.1 uncultured Gemmatimonadaceae bacterium | reverse complement strand
TTCATCTTGTCGAAGAAGTCGAGGATGATCTCGGCGAGCGGGAAGTCGAAGTCGATCTCGACACGCGTCGTGTCGAGGTAGCTCATCCCCTTGAACTCGCCGCGCCGCTCCGTGCCCAGGGTCATCACCGGCCCGATGTAGTCGGTGGGCACCATGATGCGCGCCTTCACGTAGGGCTCCTCGATGCGCTCGACGACGGTGCTGGACGGCATCAGGGCCGGGTTCTCGACCAGCACCTCGGTGCCGTCGGTCTTGAAGACGTGGTACTCCACGCTCGGCACGGTGGTCACGAGCGAGAGGTTGAACTCCCGCTCCAGCCGCTCCTGCACGATCTCCATGTGCAGCAGCCCGAGGAAGCCGCAGCGGAACCCGAAGCCCAGCGCCGTCGACGACTCCGGCTGGTACTGCAGCGAGGCGTCGTTGAGCTGCAGCTTCTCGAGCGCGTCGCGGAGGTCCTCGTACTGCTGCGTGTCGGTGGGGTACAGCCCGGCGAAGACGAAGGAGCGCACGGCCTGATAGCCCGGCAGCGGCTCCTGGGCGTGATCCGTCGCGTCGAAGATCGTGTCGCCCGCCCGCGTCTCCTTCACGGAGCGCACGTTGGCGACGACGAAGCCGACCTCGCCGGCCTCCAACTGCGGCGCGACGACCTGCCGCATCTGGTTGTAGCCGACCTCGTCCACTTCGTACTCCGCGTCCGAGGTCCCGAAGGTGATCTTCATCCCCTTCTTGAGCACCCCGTCGACGACGCGGACCGACGGGATCGCGCCGCGGTACCGGTCGTAGTACGAGTCGTAGATCAGCGCGCGCAGCGGCTTGTGCCGGTCCCCGCGTGGCGCCGGCACCTTGGCGACCACCGCCTCCAGCAGGTCGGGGATCCCCAACCCTTCCTTGGCGCTGACCAGGAGGATGTCCTCGGGCGCGCACCCCAGCAGTTCCACCACCTCGGCGCGCCGCCGCTCCGGCTCGGCACCCGGCAGGTCGATCTTGTTGAGGATCGGGATGATCTCCAGCCCGGCGTCCATGGCGAGGAACAGGTTGGACAGCGTCTGGGCCTGGATGCCCTGCGAGGCGTCCACGACGAGGATCGCCCCCTCGCAGGCGGCGAGCGAGCGCGACACCTCGTACGTGAAATCCACGTGGCCGGGCGTGTCGATCAGGTTCAGCTCGTACGTCCGCCCGTCCCGGGCATCGTACGACATCCGGACGGCATTGAGCTTGATCGTGATGCCGCGCTCACGCTCCAGGTCGAGCGTGTCGAGGACCTGGGCCTTCATCTCGCGCTTCTGGAGCATCCCCGTGGCTTCGATCAGGCGATCGGCCAGCGTGGATTTTCCGTGGTCGATATGGGCGACGATGCAGAAGTTGCGAATCAGCTCGGGTGCGGTCACGGCCTGCGGACGACGGGGGAGACAGCGGAGGACAACCCTGAAACCTAACGAACACCAGAGCCCAGTCCAACGCATCGCGGCCCGGCCACGTTCTCGGAAGGCGGTCCGCACGGTAGTTTCCCGTCTTCATTCGATGTCCGACCTCAGCCCGACCTCCCGCGCCGACCTGCTCGATCCGGCCACGCTCGCTGCCCTCGGCAGTCTCGAGCTCGTCGCGCGTTTCGTCGTGGAGGGATTCCTCACCGGGCTGCACGCCTCGCCGCGCCGGGGATTCTCGGTCGAGTTCGCCGAGCACCGGCCGTACCAGCCCGGCGACGACCTGCGGTATCTCGACTGGCGCGTGGCCGCCCGCAGCGACCGCTGGCTGGTCAAGCAGTACGAGGAGGAGACCAACCTCCGCGCCTTCCTCATCCTCGACGCCAGCCGGTCCATGCAGTGGACCGGCGACCCGCGCCGCCTCACCAAGCTGGCGTATGCGGAGCGCGTCGCGGCGGCGATCGCGCTCCTGCTCCTGCGGCAGCGCGACGCGGTGGGGCTGGTCGCGTTCGACAGCGAGCCGCGGGTCGTGGTGCCGCCGCGCGCCCGGCGGCAGCAGTGGCACCGGATCGTTGCCGCGCTCGGTGCGGGCGGACGGCATGCGACGACCGATCCGTCTTCCGGCTTGCGCGCGGCGGCGCAGCTCCTCGCGCGGCCGGGCCTGGCCATCCTGCTCTCGGACCTCCTCGCGGACGACGGGGAGACGCACCGCGCGATCACCGCGTTGCGGGGCGCGGGGCACGACGTGCAGGTCCTGCAGATCCTCGACCCCTCGGAGCGGGAGCTGCCCGCCGTGCGGGACGCTGTGTTCGTCGACCCGGAGAGCGGCCAGGCCCTGCACGCGGTCACGGCCGACGTGCGCGAGGCGTACCAGCGCGCCGTCGGCCGCAGCATCGACGCGCATCGCGAGGCCTGCGCGGCGGCCGGTGCGGGCTACGTGACCATCACCACGGACCAGCCCTTCGTGGTCCCGCTGCGGCACGCCTTTCTCGCGCGGCAGCGCCTGCCGTGACGCTGCTCGCGCCCCTGTGGCTCGCCCTCGGGGCGGCCGCGCTCGTGCCCATTCTCCTGCACGTGATGCGTCGCCGGTCGGGGACGCGCCTCGCGTTCCCCGCCGTGCGATTCCTCGACGAGGCCCAGCGGGACCGGCGGCGCGAGACGACGCTGCGCCACCTGCTGCTGCTGGCGCTGCGCGTGCTTGCGGTGCTCGCCGTCGCGGTGGCCGCCGCCCGCCCGCTGGGCCCGCCGGGTGGGGCCGGACACGCGCCCACCGCCGTGGCGGTCGTGCTCGATCATTCGCTGCGGACGATGGCCGCACCCGCTGGGACGTCGGTCCTGCAGCACCTCGCCGGCGAGGCCCGCGCGGTCCTCGCCGCGTCCACGCCGCAGGACCGGCTCTGGCTGGTGCTTGCGGACGGGACCGTGCATGCGGGGGCCGCGGCCGCCAGCGCCGCGCTCGACCGCCTGGAGGCGTACGCCGGGGGCGGCGACCTGCCCGCCGCGATCACACGCGCCGCGGCGCTGGTGGTGGGCAGTGGCGCCGCGGCGCCACACGTCGTGGTCGTGAGCGACGGATCGGCGGCCGCGTTCCCGACGGTCGGCCAGTCCACGGTCCGCCGCGAGCCCATCGGGGTCGTCGGTGCCGTCGCCCCGTGGAACTTCCCGCTGCTGCTGGGCCTGTGGAAGATGGCGCCGGCGCTGGCGGCGGGC
>CAYSFN010000055.1:0-12438 GCA_964430045.1 uncultured Gemmatimonadaceae bacterium | reverse complement strand
TCCCGACGGTCGGCGACGCCGCCGGGGCCGCGGTGACGCTCGTGGTGCCGCCGCTGCCCGCGTTGTCGAACGCCGCGCTCACGGCGGTGCGGCCGACGCCCGAGCGCTGGGCCCCGTGGGGGACCGTGCAGGTCGACGCCCGCAGCGCCGTCCCGCTCGACGTGCGTGTCGTGCTCGGGGAGCGCACCGTCGCACGCGGCACGCTCACGCCGGACCAGCCGTTGACGCTCCGCGTGCAGGCGCCGTCGCCCGGCTGGCTTGCCGGCCGCGTGGAGCTGCCGCCGGACGAGCTGCGGGGCGACGACGTTCGTCATTTCGCGATCAGCAGCGGCGAGCCCCCCGCGATGCGGGTCGACGCCTCGGCGGGCCCCTTCGTGGAGAACGCCGTCGCGTCGCTGGTGGCCGCCGGACGGGCGCGTCCTGGCACCGCCGTGCAGGTGGTCGCGGCGGACCGTCCGCTGTCCGGCGTCCCGGCGTTGCTGATCGCACCGGCCGCACCGCCGGGCATCCCCGCCGCGAACCGTGCGCTCGCGGCGGCGGGCGTGCCGTGGCGCTTCGGCGCGGTGCATCGCGACTCGGCGCGCGTGCGCGGCGGGGTGCTGGATGGGGTGCGCGTGCGGACGCGGTACGCGCTCGAGCGTGGCGCGGATGCCGGCGCCGCGCAGGTCATCGCCGCCGTGGGCGGCGAGCCCTGGGTCGTCGCCGGTGAGGGGTACGTGCTCGTCGCCAGTCCCCTCGATGGCGCGGCGACCGACCTGCCGCTGCAGGCCAGCTTCGTGCCGTGGCTTGACGCGATCGTGCAGTCGTACCTTGTCACCGACGGCGGGCCCGTCGTGACCGCCGCTCCCGGGCAGGCGGTCACCGTGCCGAGGCCGGCGGATGAGCTGCTATCACCCGACGGCACGTCGCGGCCGATCACCGTCAGCGGATTCACGGCCCCCCCGACGGTCGGCGTGCATTGGATGCGGCATCAGGGCCGCGTGGTGGCCGCCCTGGTGGTCGACCCCGAGGCCGACGCCACCGACCCGACGCCCCTGCAGCGCGCCGACGCGATCGCCACGCGCAGCAACGGCCCGGTGCATCGCGTCGCGTCGGGTGCGGACGCCGTGCGCCGGGCCTTCGCGACGTCGGCGCCGCGTCCCGTCGCGTCAGCGGTGTTCCTTCTTCTCTTCGTCCTGCTCGTGATCGAGGGGTGGGTCGCCCGCCCCTCCGGTCACCAGCGCTCCTAGTCGTCCATGGCCCTGCCTCTCCTCATCGACGCGCTGGCGTCCCGCCGTGCGTTCACGCGTCTGATCGAGTCGATCCCCGCGCCGGGAGGTCACCGGTCCGTGGGCGGCCTCGCCGGGTCCGCCGACGCCGTGCTCGCCGCGGCGCTGGCCCGGGCGCTCCCGACGCGCTTCATCGTCGTCGTCGCCGACACGCTCCCCGAAGCCGAGCGGTGGCTGGCCGACCTGCACGCCGTGGACGAGGGGCTGGCCGTTGCGCTGCACCCCCCGCGCGAAGGATTCGGCGAGGTCGAGCCGCACGCCGAGATCGCCGGCGAGCGCGTCGAGACGCTGGCGCGCCTGATGCGCGGGGACGTGCGGATCCTGCTCACCACCTCGCGGGCCGTGCTCGAGCGCACGCGGCTTCCGGCTGCGCTGGCCGCGCTGCGCCTCGAACTCCGGCGCGGGGAGGAATGGCGCCCCGAAGCCGTGGTCGAACGCCTGACCGAGATGGGCTACGAGCGCGTCCCCATGGTCGACGACGTGGCGCAGTTCTCCCTGCGAGGTGGCATTCTCGACGTCTTCTCGTTCGGGATGGCCGATCCGGTCCGGATCGAGTTCTGGGGCGATGAGATCAGTGAACTGCGGCACTTCGACGTCGCCACGCAGCGCTCCGCGCGTGACGCGACCGACGTGGTGCTGCTTCCGGTCGAAGGTGCCATGGCCGCCGCCGACGATCCCGGGGCCGTGCGCGAGAGCGTGATGTCGCTGTGGCCGCCGGACACCCTCGTGCTGCATCCTGCGGGGACGGCGATCGAGCCGGAGATGGTCCGGACCTGGGACGAGGCCGCGCACCATTTGCAGCTGGCCCGTCGTCGCGGCGAGGAGGCCCCCCCGCGCGAGGCGCTCTTCGTCGAGCCGGCGCGGGCGGTTGCCGAGCTGCGCCGCTTTGGACGGATCGACCTGGGGGCGCCCGACCCGGCCGATGTGCGGTTCCGGGTCCTGCCGCCGGAGCCGATCGACCGCGACATCAAGCGGCTGGCGCGCCTGGTGCGCGACGGGACGCCGACCGTCATCCTCTGCGACAACGCGGGCCAGGCGGAGCGGCTGGACGAACTCCTGAGCGGCGAGACGGGCGGGGTCAGTCCCGCCGCCATGCCACTCGGCGTGCTGCATGGGGGCTTCACGTTGCCGGTGGAGCCCGGACTGCAGCCGCTGCGGGTCCTCACGGACCACGAGATCTTCCGCCGCGAACGGCGCCTGCGGCGCGCGCGGCGCTACGCCACGGCCGCCGTGCTCGAAGCGATCACCGCGCTGTCCTCCGGTGACTTCGTCGTGCACTTGGAGCACGGGATCGGCATCTATCGCGGGCTGGAGCGCATCTTCATCCGCGAGTCGGTGGTGGAGGTGGCGGTGGTGGAGTACGCGGGCGGCGACCGGCTGAACGTCCCGCTGTACCGCATCGACCAGCTCGAACGGTACCGGGCCGCCGGCGACGCGGACGCCGATGCGCCACCGCCGCGCCTGCACGCCCTCGGCGGCAAGCGATGGGCGCAGCAGCGCGACAAGACGCGCGCCGCGATCCACGCGATGACCGCCGAGTTGCTCGACCTCTACGCGCGCCGGCGCGTGGCCCAGCGCCCCGCTCACCTGGCGGACACCGCGTGGCAGCGTCAGCTCGAGTCGTCCTTTCTCTTCGAGGACACGCCGGACCAGCGCAAGGCCACCGTCGACATCAAGGGCGACATGGAGCGCGAACGCCCCATGGATCGCCTGCTCGTCGGTGACGTGGGGTACGGCAAGACCGAGGTCGCCGTCCGGGCGGCCTTCAAGGCGGTGCAGTCCGGCCGGCAGGTCGCCGTCCTGGTCCCCACGACCATCCTGGCCGACCAGCACGGGCGCACCTTCGGCGAGCGCTTCGCGGACTTCCCGGTGCGAGTCGCGACGCTGAGTCGGTTCCAGACGACGGCCGAACAGGCCGCGGTCCTCGCCGCACTGGCCGAGGGCACGATCGACGTCGTGGTCGGCACGCACCGGCTGCTCAGCGCGGACGTCACGTTCAAGTCCCTCGGGCTGCTCGTGATCGACGAGGAACACCGCTTCGGGGTCAAGCACAAGGAGCGCCTGAAGCAGTTGCGGCTGCAGACCGACGTCCTGACCCTGACGGCAACCCCCATCCCGCGCACCTTGCACCAGTCGCTGGCGGGACTGCGGGACCTGACGCTGATGCAGACCCCGCCACGGGACCGCTCGCCGGTGCTGACCTTCGTCGAGCCCTGGGACGACGGCTTGCTCGAGGAGGGCATCGCGCGCGAACTCGACCGCGGGGGGCAGGTGTTCTTCGTCCACAACCGCATCGAGACCATCGAGGCCGTGGCCGACCACCTGCGCCGGCTCCTGCCGCGCGCCCGGATCGCGGTGGGGCACGGTCAGATGAAGGAGCGCGACCTCGAGACGGTGATGCACGGCTTCGTGGCCGGTGAGACCGACGTGCTCGTGTCGACCATGATCGTCGAGTCCGGCCTGGATGTGCCCAACGCGAACACGATGTTCGTGAACCGCGCCGACCACTTCGGGCTCGCGCAGCTGTACCAGTTGCGCGGCCGCGTCGGGCGGTCCCACCGGCGGGCCTTCTGTTACCTGCTGGTGCCCGACCTCGTGGATCCGGACGCCGAGCGCCGGTTGAAGGTCCTGGAGCATCACACGGAGCTGGGCGCGGGGTATCGGATCGCGCTCAAGGACCTCGAGCTGCGCGGGGCGGGTAATCTGCTGGGGCCCGAGCAGTCGGGCTTCGCCCACGCGGTCGGGTTCGACCTCTACCTGCGGATGCTGGACGAGACCGTCCGGCGCCTCGTGGCCGGCGAAACCGCCGCACCGCCGCCGCCGGCCGACGTGCAGCTCGACCTGCCGGCCTACCTCCCGGACGAGTACGTCACGTCGGCCGATGCCAAGCTCGACGTCTACCGCCGCCTCACCGCCGTCACGTCACCCGAGGAGGTCGGCGGCATCCGGGCGGAGGTGCGCGATCGCTTCGGGCCGCTGCCGCCGCCCGCGGAGGTGTTCTTTGCGGCGGCCACGCTGCGCCTGGTCGGTGGCGCACTGGGGATCGAGGGGATCCTTGTACACGCCGGGGAGGGCCGTGTTACCTTTCGGGAGTCGGCCACGCCGCGGTTCAAGGCGATCGCGACGGCGTTCCACGCGGTGCAGTGCGCCGTCGAGGTGCGCCGTGCGCAACCGCTGGCCGTCAAAGTCATTCCACAGGGAGCCGTCCCGCTGCTGGATGGTCTGGTGCGCGCTCTGCGCACCGTGACCTGAGCGCTCCCGTCCCGCCCTCCGCCCCGTCATGAAGCGTACACACATTCTCCTCAGCGTCGCCGGCCTCGTGGCCGGAGTCGGCGCCTGCGACGGCCTCAAGGAAGCGTTCACGGCCCACGTGGACGTGGTCGCCCGCGCCGGGTCACAGGAGCTCTCGACCGAGCGCCTGGGCGCGATGGTCGGGAACTCGTCGATCCAGTTGCAGCCGGAGGTCATCAAGGCCGTGGCCGACCTGTGGGTCGGGTATCAGCTGGTGGCGCTGTCGGCGGCCCGCGGCGACTCGCTGAACGACCAGAAGATGATCGACGAGGTGATGTGGGCGCAGATCGCGCAGGCGAAGGCCCGGAAGTTCTTCCTGCAGGTCGCCGAGTCGTTCGCCCAGGCGGACACCTCCGGTCTCGACCAGCGGTACGTGCAGGGCGAGATGTTCGCGGCGCAGCACATCCTGTTCGGCGCGCCGCGGGAAGGGCTTTCGGCCCAGCGTCGTGACTCGATCCGTCGCGTCGCCGAGGCCGTGCGGGTCCGGGCGACCGGCGCCAACTTCGCGGACCTCGCGCGCCAGCACAGCATGGATCCCGGCTCCAAGGAGCAGGGTGGCAGTCTCGGCGTCTTTCCCCCCGGTGCAATGCTGCCGGAGTTCGAGGCCGGCGTGAAGGCGCTCGCCCCGGGCGGCATCAGCCCGGCGCTGGTGGAGAGCGAGTTCGGCTTCCACATCATTCGACGCGCGACCTTCGACGAAGTGCACGAGGAGTTTGCCCAGGCGGTCGCGGGGACCAGCGATCAGCGCGCCGAGCAAACGTACTACGAGAAGCTCGAGGCCGAGGCGAACGTCAGCATCAAGCCGAATGTCGTCGCCAAGGTGCGCGAAGTCGCCAAGGACCCGGATGCCTTCCTGACGGACAAGTTCGTGCTCGCGTCGTCGCGCAAGGGCAACTTCACGGCCTCCAAGCTGGCACGGTGGGTCCTCGCGTTTCCGCCGCAGGCGCAGATCCGTCCGCAGTTGCAGCAGGGACCGGACGAGGCCGTGGAGAGCTTCGTCAAGGCGATGGTGCGCAATGAGCTGCTGGTCGCCAAGGCGGACGAGGCCAAGGTCACGCCGGACGAGGGCGACCTTTCGGACATTCGGGCGACCTTCCGCGTGATGGTGGCGCAGGCATGGCAGGGCCTTGGGGTCGACCCGGCCGCCGTGGCGGCGGATGCGGACAAGCCGAAGGCGGAGCTCGAGCGGCTCTACGCGGCGCGGGTCGACGATCTGATCGACCAGATGCTGAAGACGGGCGGACAGGGGTACGTGGACATCCCGCAGCCGCTCTCCGACGCGCTGCGGGCGAAGTACTCGTCGCGCATCGTCGTCGCGGGGCTCGACCGTGCGACCGAGCGCGCGACGATCGTGCGCGCCGCACTGGATTCGACGCGCAGCCGCGGGGCGGGTGCCGGGATGGGTGGGGGCGTGGGGATGCCGCAGGCGGTGCCACCCGGCACGCCGCTCCAACCGCTTCCGGGCGGCGGCGGACAGTAATCGACCTCCTGTGCGCGGGACGGTGCGTGGAACGCGCCGTCCCGCCGCGGGGTCACAGCTCTCTATGAACACTGCCCTTCGCCGTTTTGCGCTGCGCTGCCTGCCTCCCGTCGTGGCGTTGAGTGGGGCCGGCACCGCCGTCCGGGCCCAGGACACCCCCTCTCGTGCGGTCCTGCTGGATCGCGTGGCTGCGGTCGTCGGCAGTCGCCCGATCCTGCTGACGGAGCTCTACGAGGCGGTGAACACCAAGATCGCGCGGCAGGAGCCGATCCCCAGCGACACCATCGAGGCGCTCCGCGTCACGCTCAACGAACTCATCGACGCCGAGGTCCTCACCCAGCAGGCGACGAAGTTCGGGATCAGCATCGCCGACGTCGATCTGGCGGACGAAGTGGACCGGGCCATCGCGCGGCAGCGTGGCCCGATGACCGACCGTGAGTATGTCGAGGCTCTCAAGGAGGCCGGCTGGGGCACGCCGGAGGACTTCCGTCGCAAGCGGATGGACGAGCTGCGCCGCATGCGGATGCAGCAGCAGGCGGTCGACTCGCTGCGCGCGAAGGGGCGGCTGCCCTCGATGAACGTGAGCGAGGCGGAGGTCGTTGCGGCGTTCGACTCGCTCAAGGCGAGCATCCCGCGCGGGGGGGCTGCGGTCACGTTCCGGCAGATCGTGATGACCCCCAAGCCGCGGGACGACAATGAGCAGCGGGCGAAAGCCTTCGCCGACTCGTTGCACGCCTTGGTCCGTGCTGGCGCGCCGATGGACAGCCTCGCGAAGCTGTTCTCTGCCGACTCCAGCTCAGGCGCGAATGGTGGGGACCTCGGCTGGGCCAAGCGCGGCTCGTATGTGCCCGAGTTCGACCGGCTGGCCTTCTCGTTGCGTCCTGGGACGCTGTCGCCGGTCTTTCGAACCGTGTTCGGGTTCCACTTTCTGCGTGTCGAGCGCAGCCGACCGGCCGAGTCGCGCGTGCGTCACATCCTGATCGTGCCGGAGCGCGACTCACTCGACCTGACCACGACCCTCGCGCTGGGTGAGCGCGTGGTCGAGACCTGGCGCAGGACAGGGAACTACGACTCGCTGGTCGCTGCGCACCACGACATGATCGAGGATCGGATCCTGTCCGAGCCCTTCCAGATCGATTCGCTGCCGGCGTCGTATCGCACTGCGCTGGCCACGCTGCCGGTCAATGCCGTGTCCGCCCCCTTCACCTTGCCCGACCCCACGGCGCCCATCCCCAAGGTCGCAATCGTCCAGACCTTGACGCGCAGCGAGACCGGTGAGCCGCAGCTTGCCCAGTGGCAGAACCGCATCCGCCTGACCCTCCAGCAGGAGCGCTCCTACCGGCGACTGCTGGACCAATTGCGCCGCGAGGTCTTCGTCGAGATCAAGTTGTGACGCGCCCGCGGATCGCCGTCACACTGGGCGACCCGCGGGGGATCGGGGCGGAGGTCGTGGCCGGGGCGCTCGCGGATCGCGCACTGGCCGATGCCGCGCAGTGGTGCATCATCGGTCCGACGGGGACGGCGCTGGCGCCGACCATCGCAACAGGCGCCTGGACCGCGGGCGGGTCGGCGCAGGAGGCGGGGGCGCTGGCGGGCGCGGCGATCGAAGCGGCCGTCGCCAGCGTCCAGCGTGGCGACGCGGACGGCATCGTCACCGCACCCATCGACAAGCAGGCGCTTGCCCTGGCGGGATACCCCGACCCCGGACACACGGAAATGCTCGCTCGGCTCGTGGGCACACCCACGGCGATGATGCTCGCCTCGGAGCGACTGCGGGTCGTGCTCGCCACGACGCATCTCCCGCTCCGCCACGTGCCCGACGCCCTCACGGCGGCGCTGATCCAGGAGGTCGCCGCGCTGACGCGCAGCGGACTCCGGCGCTGGTTCGGCTGCGCCGCACCGCGGATCGCGCTCTGTGCGCTCAACCCGCACGCGGGCGACGGGGGTCGCTTCGGCGACGAGGAGGCGACCGTGCTCGCGCCGGCGGCCCGTGCGGCCGGCCTCGCGGGGCCGTACCCGGCGGACACCGTCTTCGTGCGGGCCCTGCGCGGCGAGTTCGACGCCGTGATCGCGCCGTACCACGACGTGGGCATGACCGCCATCAAGGTCGCGTCCTTCGGGGAGGCCGTGAACGTGACCCTGGGGTTGCCGTTCCCGCGCACCTCGCCCGACCACGGGACGGCGATCGACATCGCGGGGACCGGCCGTGCGGATCCGGGCTCGATGCACGCGGCGCTGGCGCTCGCGGTGGAGCTCGCCCTTCGGCAGCGCGGTTGAGTTATATTGCTGGGCTATGCACATCCGGAACATTGCCATCATCGCGCACGTCGACCACGGGAAGACCACCCTGGTCGATCAGATGCTACGCCAGGCGGGGGCGTTCCAGGCCCACCAGGTCGTCGCCGAGCGCGTGATGGATTCGAATCCCCTCGAGCGCGAGCGGGGGATCACCATTCTCGCGAAGAACACGTCCATCCGCTGGAAGGACGCCAAGATCAACGTCGTCGACACCCCGGGCCACGCCGACTTCGGGGGCGAGGTCGAGCGCATCCTGCGCATGGTCGACGGCGTGCTGCTCGTCGTCGACGCGTTCGACGGCCCGATGCCGCAGACGCGCTTCGTGCTGCGCAAGGCGCTCGCGCTGGGGCGCACGCCGATCATCGTCATCAACAAGATCGATCGTCCCGGCGCCGACCCCGTCCGCGTGCAGGACGAGGTGCTCGACCTGTTCATCGAACTCGAGGCCGACGAGTCGCAGCTCGATGCGCCGGTCATCTACGCGTCCGCGAAGCAGGGCGTCGCGACCACCGACCTCGCCGTCACCCCGGTCGACCTCGGCCCGCTCTTCGACTGCATCCTCGCCAACGTCCCGCCGCCGCCGAGCGAGACGGAGGGCGCCACGCAGATGCTGGTGTCCACCATCGACTTCTCACCGTATCTCGGACGCCTCGCGATCGGGCGGGTCGAGCGCGGCACCGTGCGCGTCGGGCAGTCCGTGGTCCGGCTGCCGATCGATCCCGCGATCGCGGGGGAGCAGTCCCGGGTCAGCAAGCTCTACGCCTTCGAAGGGTTGGAGCGTCGCGAGGTCGCGGAAGCCCAGGCTGGCGAGATCGTCGCGCTGGCCGGCTTTGCCGGCGTCGACATCGGCGACACGCTCTGCGATCCGGCCGTGCAGGAGCGCCTGGCGGGCATCGCGGTCGAAGAGCCGACCATCTCGGTCGACCTCCTCGTCAACAACTCGCCCTTCGCGGGCAAGGAAGGCAAGTTCGTCACGTCGCGGCAACTGCGCGAACGGCTCTACAAGGAGCTGGAGCGCAACGTCGCCCTCAAGGTCGACGACACGCCGTCCACGGACACCTGGACCGTCTCGGGGCGCGGCGAGCTGCACCTCGCGATCCTGATGGAGACGATGCGTCGCGAGGGGTTCGAGTTCCAGGTGTCACGCCCCCGCGTGATCCTCAAGACGGGCGAGCACGGCGAGCGGCTCGAGCCCTACGAAGAGCTGTCGATCGACGTGCCCGAGGAATACCTCGGATCGGTGATGGAAAAGCTCGGCCCGCGTCGTGCCGAGATGATCGAGATGAAGAACCCGGGCCAGGGCCTGGTGCGCCTGTTGTTCAAGGTCCCGGCGCGCGGGCTCTTCGGGTATCGCTCGGAGTTCCTGACGGACACGCGTGGCACCGGCATCATGCACCACCGCTTTCTCGAGTACGGTCCGTGGTCCGGGCCGCTCGCGGGGCGCGCACGCGGGGTGCTCGTGTCCATGGAGGGGGGGACCGTCATCGGCTTCGCGCTCGGCAACCTGCAGGAACGGTCCACGCTCTTCGTGGAGCCCGGGATGCCGGTGTACGAGGGGATGATCATCGGGGAGAACTCCCGCTCGGACGACATGGACGTGAATCCGACCCGGGAGAAGAAGCTCACCAACATGCGTTCCAAGTCGGCCGATGACGCGCTGCAGCTCGAGCCCCCGCGGGAGTTGACGCTGGAAGGCGCGCTGGAGTATATCGAGGACGACGAATTGATCGAAGTGACGCCGGAGTCGATCCGCCTGCGCAAACAGATGCTGAGCGCCAGCGATCGGAAGCGGACGAATCGGGAAGCCAAGCGTGAGCGCGACCGCGCTTAACGCTCTCACATTCAGGGAGAACACATCGTGACGCGCGGGAAGCTAGCCTCGTTGGAGCCGCTGGAAGAGTGGCTCGTGAGCTCGCCTTGGATGGCAGCACCGGTCGACGACGACTCGTTCGATGACGAGGACCTCGATGAGGACGACGAGTTCGACGATGACGAGTTGGACGACGACGACCTGAACCTCGACGACGACGACCTCGACGACGACGATCTGGACGACGACGACCTCGATGATGATGACGACGATGACCTCGACGACGACGAGGACGACGACGATCTGCTCGATCTCGACGATGAGTACGACGATGACGACGACGATGACGACCGGCCCGGCCGTACGGGGTACGACGACTGAGTGCCGCGGGCAGGGGGTGTGCGTTGACGCCGCCCCCGTGCCCGGATTATCTTGAAGGATTGGGGCCTGTAGCTCAGGTGGTTAGAGCGCACGCCTGATAAGCGTGAGGTCGGTAGTTCAACTCTACCCAGGCCCACTGTCCCATTGCTCCAAGCCCCGCAGCCCCCTTGGGTTCGCGGGGCTTGGGCGTTCCGGGGCGTCGGGGCCGCGTCGCCTGCGTGGGCGCGGCCCGCGCCCCTTGCCCGGCGCCGTGCGCGAGACCAGCGTTCGCAGCGCCGCCACTGCTGGCTCACTCCCCCCGCCGCCATGCCGACCATCGCCCCGCCGAGCTTCGCCCGCGACTGCGCTGACGCCGAGCTGTGGTGGGCGGCGCAGCGGGGTACCGCGCGTCTGCTCGCAGGCGATGCGTCGCTCTGGACCGGGGCCGACGAAGCGCGCTGGCTGGGCTGGCTCGACCTCGCGGACATCGGCCCCGACCGCGTCGCCGAGATCGCCACCCTGCTCGAGCCGGTCCGCGCCCTGCCGGCGGACGAGGTCCTCCTCCTGGGCATGGGCGGGTCGAGCCTCGGGGCCGAGGTCATGGCCCGCGTGCTGCCGCGCGGCCCACGCGCCCTGCCGCTGCACGTGGTCGACACGCTGCACCCCGACGCCGTCCTCGCGCGCTTCGCGGCGCTGCGCTGGGATCGCACCATCGTCGTGGCCGCGTCGAAGTCGGGCGGCACCCTGGAGCCCGCAGTGCTCCTCGCCCTCGCACGGGAGCGGCTCACGACCGCGTGTGGTGCGGCTGGTGTCGGGCGCATCGTCGCCGTGACCGACCCGGGATCCGCGCTGGAGCAGGAGGCACGGGCGGCTGGGTTCGGGGCCCTCATCCACGGCCGACCGGCGGTGGGGGGGCGCTTCTCCATCCTGTCGCCCTTCGGCGTCGTACCGGCCCTGCTGCTCGACGCGCCGATCGCGGCGTTGCGTGCGCAGGTCACCGCGTTTGCCGACGCGCTGCGGACCGGCGCAGACCCGCACGCGGCGGTGCGCCTCGGCCTCGCCATTGCCACCGCAGCCGGTGCCGGACGCGACAAGCTCACGGTGCGGCTTCCCCGGGCCCTTGCCCCCCTGGGGGCGTGGATCGAGCAACTCGTCGCGGAGTCGCTGGGCAAGCAGGGCATGCTGGTGCTGCCGGTGATCGACGATCCCCTGCCGCCAGGCCCGCCGCATGGCGAGGATCGGCTGTCCGTGCACGTCTCGATGCCTGGCGATGCGGCAGAGGCACGCGAGGCGCAGGCGTTGGAGGCGGCCAGCGGCACGCCCAGCGTCGCGTGGGAGGTGGCGGGCGTGGAGGCCCTGTGGAGCGAGTGCTTCCGCTGGGAGGTCGCCACGGCGGTGGCAGGAGCCCGCCTCGGTGTCCATCCCTTCGACCAGCCGGACGTCGAGGCCAGCAAGCGCGCGACGCAGGCGCTGAGCGCCGCGTGGGAGGCGGACGGCGTCCCGCCCGTCCCTCCGACGCTGCGCGTGCCGCCGGTGCACGCGGTCGACCATGCGCTGCTCAGCGCGTGGATCGCGTCGGTGCGGCCGCGGGACTACGTGGGCATCCTCGCGTGGCTCCCGATGACCGAGGCGGCCATCGAGGCCGTGGAGGGGCTGCGGCGCGCGCTGGCGCATGCCACCGGGCAGGCCACGGTGGTGGGGTTCGGGCCGCGCTACCTGCACTCGACCGGTCAGGCGTTCAAAGGGGGGCCCAACACCGGGTGCTTCCTGTCGCTGACCGCGCCGCCGGCAGCCGACGTCGCGGTGCCGGGACGTGCCCTCTCACTGGGGAGCATCGCCCGTGCACAGCGCGACGGCGAGCTGGAGGTCCTGCGGGCGCGGGGACGACGGGTCGTCGAGGTGACGCTGGAGGGCGACGGGGTCGCCCTCCA
>CAYSFN010000054.1:0-15608 GCA_964430045.1 uncultured Gemmatimonadaceae bacterium | reverse complement strand
CACGCCGATCCCCACGGCCGTCCCGCCGACCGCCGTGGTCACGGCCCTCGTGGCCGCCGCACTGACGGGGATCGTCTTCGGCATGCTGCCGGCCACGCGCGCCTCGCGCCTCGACCCGGTCGAGGCCCTGCGGCACGAGTAGCCGTTCCCGCCGCGCGTGACGCTAGGCGGGCGGGCCGTGGCCCGGTGCGACCGCGGCGATGCACTGGATCTCGATGCCGAATCCGTAGTGCAGATCCTTGACCGGGACGATGGCGCGTGCGGGGCGGTGCGCGCCCATCACCGTCTCGTACACGGCGTTCACGCGCGGCCAGTCGCCGATGTCGGACACGTAGATGGTCATCGACAGGACGTACTGCAGACCGCTGCCCGCCGCGACGAGGATCGCGGCGACATTGCGCAACGTCAGCTCGGTCTGCAGGTCGATCGCGTCGGGCGGATGTGCGGCGCGCGCCGGGTCGCGCCCCAGTTGGCCGGAGACGTACACGAGGCCGTTGTGCACGATGGCCTGTGAGTAGTGCCCTGCCGGGGCCGGGGCGTTCGCCGTGCTGATGGACTGGATCATCCGTCGATCGATGAAAAGTGAGCCGCGCCGCGTCAGCGCGCCCGATGCGGCGACGGACAGGCGCATCGCCAGGGCACGGGCGCTGGCCGCGTGCCCCGGCGGTGCCGGCTAGCGCTTCTTGCCGAAGAAGCCCTTCTTGGCGGCTGCCGGCGGCGCGGCAGCGGGGGCCGCCGCCTTCTTCGCCGCCGCCCGCTTGTTCCCTGCACGCACGGCGACCCCGGCCGCGACGACCGCAGCTGCCACGCCGGCGACCGCAGCGGCGACCGTGGCACGCTTGCGCTTGGCCGGGGTGCCCAGCACGGCCTTCTTGGCCTTGGACGCGGCGCCGGTCGCCGCCTTCTTCACCGTTCGGGCCGTCTTGCCGACGCGGGTCGCGGCCTTCTTGGCCGTCCGCTTCGCCGAACTGGCGGCACTCGCGCCGCGTGTCGCGACGGCCTTCCTGGCTGAACGGACCGCCTTCTTCACTGACTTCTTAACGGCCTTCTTCGCTGCCATGAGATTGCTCCGGAGGATGATCCGACACGGACTATGATGGACGCAGAGTGCTACTATACCATGAGGACGCGGACGATGGCGTCTCCGTCACAGTAACTTTCGACGATGATCGATCTCCTGGCCATCGCTCCGCATCGCGACGACGCGGAACTCACCTGCGGCGGCACCCTGCTCGTCGCCCGCGCGCAGGGCTATCGCACCGGCATCGTGGATCTGACGGAGGGCGAGATGGGCACGCGCGGCTCGGCCGAACTGCGGGCTGCGGAGGCCGAGGCGGCCGCGCACGTCCTCGGGCTCAGTGTCCGCGAGAACCTCTCGCTGCCCGACGCCGGCATCACCAACACCCCGGCGACGCGGCTCGCCCTTGCCCGTGTGCTGCGGCGTTTGCGACCGCAGATGGTGATCGCCCCCGCGCTGCGCGGGCGGCATCCCGATCACCACGTCACCGCGCAACTGGTCCGCGATGCCTGCTTCATCGCCGGCCTCGCCAAGGCGGACCCCGACACGCCGCCGCACCGGCCGCGCAAGGTGCTGCACGCCATCACCTACCGCGAGGACAACGAGAAGCCCACCTTCGTGGTGGACATCAGCGCCGTGTTCGAGGAGAAGCTCGCCGCGATCCGGTGCTATGCCTCGCAGTTCGACGGGGCGACCCAGGCGGGCGAGGTGTACCCCAACGGCGAGCCGCTCCACGAGCTCGTACGGCATCAATCAGCGCACTACGGCACACTGATCCGCGCCCGATACGGTGAGCCCTTCTGGACCAGCGAAACCGTCGCGGTCGCCGATGTCCTGTCCCTGACCGGGAGCACGTTTTGAGCGAAATGGATTACGGGCGCTACCTGGCCCTCGAGGAGCTGCTCCAGCTCCAGCGTCCGCAGACGACGCCCCCGCACCCCGACGAACTGCTGTTCATCGTGGTGCATCAAGCCAGTGAACTCTGGTTCAAGCTGCTCCTGCACGAGCTCGAGACCCTCGTCACGGCCCTGACCGAGCACGACGCGATGCGGGGCGTGTTCACGATGCGGCGCATCAATGGCGTGATGCGCATCGTCTCGGACCAGCTGAGCGCGCTGGAGACCCTCCCGCCGCAGCGTTTCGCGCAGTTCCGCGGCTACCTGGGCGCCTCCAGCGGATCGCAGAGCGTCCAGTTCCGCGCCATCGAAGCGGCCTGCGGGCTCCGCGACGAGCACTTCGTCGCGGTCCTCCGGTCCCACGGGGACATCCCGGCCCCGGTCGCGGCGTGGTTCGCACGGCCGACCCTGCAACAGCTGTTCCTCGACGCCGTGGCCGCTGCCGGCGTGACGCTGGAGGAACTCTACACCGGCCCCGGCCCGTCGCCCCTGGTGCTGCTCGCCGAGGACATGCTGGAGTTCGAGCAGCAGTTCGCGCGCTGGCGATTCCTGCACGTGCAGTTGGTGCAGCGGGTGATCGGGCCGATGACGGCCGGCACCGGCGGGACGCTCGGGGCGAGCTATCTCGAGCGCACGGTGCGGCAGCGGTTCTTCCCCGCGCTGTGGGAGGTCCGCAGCCGCATCTACGGCTGAGTCCGGGCGGTGGGGGAGCGAGGTGGTCGGATGACCACCTCGCCCCACGCCAATCAGTGTGCCGCCGCCGCGTCGTCGCGCAGCGTATCGAGGTGCATCAACTTCTTGATCAGCGGCGAGATCAGGACCACGACCACGCCGACGCCCAGGGCGATCCAGCCGATCTGCTGATACACGTCGAGCACGATCTCCTTCCCCGCCCCCTCGCCCGACGCCCGCTCCGACCCCGTCGCCGCCGCGATCAGTCCGGCCACGAAGTTGCCCGTCGCCGAGGCGAAGAACCACATCCCCATGATGAGCGAGGCCATGTGCGCCGGCGCGAGCCGGTTCATGGCCGACAGGCCGACGGGCGAGAGGCAGAGCTCGCCGGTGGTGTGCAGCAGGTAGATCAGGAAGATGAAGACCACCGGCGTCATCACCTCGTTGCCGCCCGCGCCGAGGACCAGCACCAGGAAGCCGGCACCGAGCTGCATCATCGCCATGCCGAACTTGGCCGGGGCGCTGGGCTCGAGCCCACGGCGGCCCAACGCCGTCCACAACGCCGCGAACACCGGCGCCAGCAGGACGATGTACGCCGCATTGATCGACTGGAACACCGACGCCGGCACCGCACCGCGGTCCACGTAGCGGTCGGTGTAGAGGTTCAGCGACGAGCCCGCCTGCTCGAACAGGGCCCAGAACAGGACGGAGCCGAGGATGAGGAACATCGCCGCGAAGATGCGGTCGCGGTCGTCCGACGGGAGCTTCACGACGGCCGTGTAGAGGACGTACGCGACCAGGAGCGCGCCCGCGACGCCGAGGAACCCGCCGACCAGTTGCTGGTTCTGGACCATCCACCAGCACGCGCCGACGGCGAGCACGCCGATGCCGTAGAGCAGCCACTCGAACTTCATGCCGCCGACCGACTCCTGCAGGCGCGCAGGGTTCGGCGCCTCACCACGTCCCAGCAGCAACGGGGTGCCAAGCACGAACACCGCGAGGCCCAGGAGCATCCCGACGCCGGCGGCGCCGAAGCCGTAGGACCAACCGTACGTCTCGCCGAGCCAGCCACAGAGCAAGGACCCGAGGAACGCCCCCAGGTTGATCCCCATGTAGAAGATCGTGTAGGCCCCGTCGCGCCGGATGTCCGTGCGCGGATACAGCTGCCCCACGATGACCGAGATGTTCGCTTTCAGGAACCCGGACCCCACGATGATGAAGGCCAGCGCCAGCCAGAAGACGTTGAGCGCCGCGGCATTCTGGCCTCCCCCGCCCTCGACCCCCATCAGGAAGTGCCCGAAGGTCAGGAGCACCGCCCCGAACAGCACCGCTTTCCGTTGGCCGAGATACTTGTCGGCCAGGTAGCCGCCCAGCACCGGCGTGATGTACACGAGTGCGGTGTAGGCCCCGTAGATGACCCCGGACTGCTCGTCGGAAAAGAGCCAGTGCTTGGTGAGATAGAAGATGAGGAGGGCGCGCATCCCGTAGTACGAGAAGCGCTCCCACATCTCGGCGAAGAAGAGCACGAACAACCCCTTGGGGTGTCCGAGCAACGTGCCGGCGGCATCCCCGTCCTGCACAAACGCTGTGGCCATAGGAACCGAACCCTCGTCGATCGATCGGGTGGGGCCCCGCCTGTCCGGAGTGGCGGGGCGTGTGCGGGAAAACCTAACGCGGGGTCCGGGGATGCCAAGCGGCGGCGGCGTGCCGGAGGCCGCCGCCCGCCCCCGGCGACGCCGGATCGAGGTATATTTCGGGATACCCTCGGACCGCTCGACCATGGATCCCATCTATCTCGATCACGCCGCCACGACCCCGGTCCGTCCGGAGGTCCTGGAGGCGATGGCCCCCTTCTTCGGCCCGCGTTTCGGCAACCCCTCGTCGACGCACCGCTGGGGGCGTGAGGCGCGCACCGCGCTGGACGAAGCGCGCGAGCGCGTGGCGCACTGCCTGTCCGCGCAGGTGGACGAGGTCGTCATCACGTCGGGCGGGACCGAGGCCGACAACCTTGCCGTGCTCGGCGGCTGGCGGATGCTGCGCACCGGGGAGCGGCACACGATCGTCACGTCGCCGATCGAGCACAAGGCGGTGCTGGCCGCGGTGCATCAGGCCGCCGAGGAGGGCGCCACGGAGCGCCACCTGCGGGTGCTGCCCACCGGCGTGATCGACCTGGAGGACGCCGACGCCGCGATCGGCGACGACACGGCCCTCGTGTCGGTGATGTGGGTCAACAACGAGACCGGAGTGATTCAACCGATCCCCGAACTCGTGACCCTCGCCAAGTCGCGGGGGGCGGAGATCCACACGGACGCGGTGCAGGCCTTCGGCAAGATGCCGATCGACACCCGCACGCTGGCCGTGGACTTCCTGTCGCTGTCCGGGCACAAGCTCGGTGCGCCGAAGGGCGTCGGGGCGATGTTCGTCCGCCGCGGCACGCCGGTGGCCCCGCTGTTCTTCGGGGGGTCCCAGTGCCGGGGCCGGCGTCCGGGCACGGAGAACGTCGCCAATGCGGTGGCGCTCGCGACCGCGATGGAGCTGACGCTGGCCGAGCACGGCACCGAGTCCGCGCGCCTCGAGACCCTGCGCGATCGCCTGGAGGGCGCGTTGCTCGCGGCGATCCCGGATCTCGTCATCCACGGTCGGGGCGCCCCACGTGCGACGCACGTCACCTGCCTCTCCATTCCGGGCACGGACGCCGAAACGATGCTGATGGCGCTGGACATGGCCGGGATCGCCGCCAGTGGCGGCTCGGCGTGTCAGAGCGGGTCGGTGGGAGCGTCGCACGTCCTGAGCGCGATGGGCGTGGCGCCGGATCTCGCCAACGCGCAGTTGCGGCTCTCGATCGGGGCCCTGACCACGCCGGACGACATCGAGCACGTCCTCGCGCTCCTGCCGCAGCTTGCCGCGAAGGCGCGCGCGTCCAGCGCGGTCTGAGCCATGAGCGGGCCACGGGTGCTCGTGGCGATGTCGGGCGGCGTCGATTCCTCGGTCGCGGCCGCCGTGCTCGTGCGGGCGGGCTACGACGTCGTCGGCGTCACCATGAAGCTGCACCACGATGGCGCGGACGTGCCGGACCGCCCCTGCTGTTCGCTGGACTCGACCAATGATGCACGCCGCGTCGCGCATCGCCTCGGCATTCCGCACTACGTGGTGAACCTCGAGTCCGCGTTCTCGCGCGACGTGATCGACGACTTCGTCGCGGAGTACGTCGCAGGGCGCACGCCCGTCCCCTGCGTGCGCTGCAACACCTTCACGAAGTTCCGCGACCTGGTCCGCACGGCCGACAAGCTCGACGCACCCTTCGTGGCCACCGGCCACTACGCCCGGGTCTCGGAGGGCGCGCTCTACCGCGGCGCCGACGAGCACAAGGACCAGACCTACTTCCTGTGGGGCATCGACCGCGACGTGATCCCGCGGATGCTCCTGCCCGTGGGGGCGCTGACGAAGCCCGAGACACGCCGCCTCGCCACCGAGCTGGGCTTGCTGCATGTCGCCGACAAGCCCGAGAGCCACGAGATCTGCTTCGTCCCCGATGACGACTACGCCGCCGTCCTCACGCAGCGACTCGGCGCCGAACACGCCGCGCTCACGCCGGGCCCGCTGGTCACGACGACGGGCGAGTCCGTCGGGTCGCACGACGGCTATGCGCGCTACACGGTCGGTCAGCGCCGTGGGCTGCCGGGCGGGTTCGATGCACCGATGTTCGTCGTGGCGATCCACCCCGAGGACCGCACCGTGGTGATCGGTCCGCGCGACGAGGTGCTGGGGCGCCGGGTCTGTGCGACGGGCGTGCGCTGGCTGGTGCCAACGCCGCCCGCACCCGGTGAACGGGTCTGGAGCCGCGTGCGGCACCGGGCCGTGCCCGTCGAAGGGACCATCGAGCAGCTGGACGGTGACCGCGCCGTGGTCGCGCTCGCGACGCCCGTGCAGGCGGTCAGCCCCGGGCAGTCGGTGGTCTGGTATGCCGCCTCGGGCCAAGTCCTCGGCGGTGGCATCATCGACCGGGCGATGACGCCGCAGGGCATCGGCCCCCGCGCCTCGCTGCCTGTGCTGGGGTCGTGACGCGGCGGCGCGCCACGACGCAATACGGGGCCTGAGGCGGCGCTATTCGCGCGCCGCCATCCACGACGGGGGCCAGGTCGCACTCGCATCGGGCGACCCGTCCCACAGGATCGACAGGATCCACCACCGCGTGCCGTCGAAGAGCAGTTGGATCGAGTTGACGCCGCGGCCCGCGGGGCCGGCTTGCGGACGCTCGCGGGTGGACTCGTAGGCACTGGCCACGTGCAGGATGCGCCCGGCCACGATCTCGTGGCGACCGACCTCGTGCTCGCGGAACCCGACTTGCTCCAACTGGGCCCCCGTCCCGGTGGCGTATTCCTCCGGCGTGAAGGTCCGCAGTCCGGTCGCGGTGCGCGCGCCCGTCACGGCCTGCAAGCGCGCCGTCGGATGCATCAGGTGATGAAAGCGCGACCAGTCGCGCGGCGTCTCGGCGGGTCCGGAGATCACGTCGTAGAGGGCGGCGATGATCGCATCCTTGTCGGCGACGTCCGCAGCGCGCGGCTGCGCGGCGAGGGTGGCCGGGAACGCGAGCAGGGCGAGCAGAAAGTGGCGGGAGCGCATGGGGGGCCGGTCGGGGTCGGGGGTGAACGGTCGGGGCGCCGGTGGGTCCACGCGCGTCGGGGCGCCCGGCGCGCGTGGACTACGGGGCGCGTCGGTAGATGGTGACAGCGGTGTCGCCGACGGTGAGCGTCTCGGCGCCGACCGGCAGGACGTGCGCCCGGGCGTGCTCCGCGACGAGCACGCGGGCGAACCCGCTGCGGACCCACGCGCTGATCACGTGATCGAGCATGCGCGACCCATAGGGCGGATCGACGAAGGCCAGGTCGTAGGCGTCGCGTGAGAGCGCCGCGGCGAACGGGAGGGCGTCCTTCTTGAACAGGCGCGTCTGCGGTCGGAGTCCGAGGGCCACGACGTTGGCCTTGAGGGCGTGGATCGAGGCGGGCCGGGTCTCGACGAAATCGCACCGGCGCGCGCCCCGCGAGATCGCTTCGATGCCGAGGGCGCCGGTGCCGGCGAAGAGGTCGAGGACGCTCGCCCCGGGAAGGTCGAGGGTCAGGCGCGCGAGGACCGCGCCACGCACCTCCTCGGCCGTGGGGCGTACGCGAAAATCGTTCGGAGAGGTGAGTGGCTTTCCGGCGAACCGCCCGCCTACGATGCGCACGCGTCAGTCCTCGCGGAACAGGCGCTGCGACGCGCCGCCGTCGGCCGTGGTCGTGCGTGAGACGCCGGGCACACCACCCCTAGCGCTTGGACAGATTGCTGACGGTCAACTCGAGATTGTGCGACACGCGCAGTCCATAGGTCCCATCGAGCGACGTCAGCTTGCCCGCACCGACCAATTCACTGCGCTCGAAGGTCTTCACCGCCTGGCCGTTCACGACGCAGGACGCCTTGCCGTCGGCGACACGCCACCCCACGACATTGGTCGCCTCACCGTTGGCGTCCGCCTTCACGATGGCCGGACTCGGTTGCATATTCACCAGCGTCGTCACCTTCTCGCCGTGGAACATCTTCACCGAATAGACGCCCGATCCGTACACGATGCAATAGGCCAGGGTCTCCTGATCGCTCGTGAGGTCGGCGCCGCCGATGAAGATCCCGTACGAGTGCGGGTGCGAGGACGCCATCTTGTGCTCCTTGAACGACGCGGACACCTCGTAGTCACCGCTGGCGGTGTGCGCGGGGTTCCAGAAGTTGCCCGCCGGACCGACGGACAGGCGCAGCGCGGTCCCCTCGGATGCCAGCTTGGAGTCGTTGATCGTCTTGCCCTGACTCAACGGACGGCGGTCGACGCGCCCCTGCCAGCCGGGCACCTTGATGCCGCCATCGGCGACGGAGCGGTCAGCATCCTGGGCAAAGGTCGGCCCGGCGGCGAGCAGCAGCGCGGACGCGAGCAGAACGGGGATACGCATCGATCGGTCTCCGAGAAGGGGGATCCAGCTGAGTGGAACCTCGTCATACCCGGCACCGGGCACAAGGTGCACGCTCCGGTGACCTGCCCGCCTGCGGCTGCGCGGGCGGTGGGCGGCAACTCCACCGTGCTCCCCCGTGTCCAACACGCGATCGAGCGGCTCCCGGCGGGATCGGCCTCGATGCTCCTGCGCGTGCTGCTCGAACGGGGGCCTGCCTGACCATGCACCACGGGCCGATGCCTTAACGGTCCGTTGGTCCGGCGCGTATGATCTCCCGGCGACCTCGGGAGTCACCCCGTTCGTTCGAGCCGACGCAACTCTCCTCCCGGGATCCGTGATCGACGCCCTTCTCGCGCTGCTCGCCAAGTATCCGTCCCGAGCGTGGGCCCAGGGTGAGGTGCTCCTCGCGCCGGTCGTTCCCGGCGCCGCGCTGCTGCTCGCGGCCGCGGTCGGCGTGGGAGTCATCGTGTGGTCCTACCGCCGGGTGACGGGCATCACCGCGCGCACGCGCTGGGCGCTCACGGGACTGCGCACGCTGCTGCTGCTCCTGGTCCTTGCGGCGCTCGCGCGTCCGCAACTCGTGGTCACCAGTGCGGTCCCGCAGCGCAACGTGCTGGCCGTCCTGCTCGACGACTCACGGTCCATGCGGCTGACCGACCTCGGCGCGACCTCCCGGCTCGACGCCGTGCGCACGGCGTTCGGCGACTCCACCGACCTCGTCCGCGCATTGTCGGACCAGTTCGTGCTGCGTTTCTTCCGGTTCGGCGCGGACGCGCGTCCCATCGCGAACGCCGCCGCCCTGAGCGGCGGCGCGAGTCGGACCGATATCGCGGCCGCCCTCGAGGACGCACGAGCGGAACTCGCCGGCGTCCCCGTTGCCGGACTCGTGGTCGTGTCGGACGGTGCGGACAACGGCAGCGGGGACCTGGGCGCGGCGCTGCTCGCCCTGCGCGCGCGGCGGTTGCCGGTGTTCACGGTCGGCGTGGGCACGGAGCGCTTCCCGCGCGATCTCGCGATCGAGCGCGTCACGCTGCCCGCCGTGGCCCTGGAAGGTGCCACGCTGATCGCGGAAATCACGCTCCGGGCGCGCGGTGTGGCCGGTCGCACGGCGGCCGTGATCGTCGAGGCGGACGGCCGCGTCATCGCGACGGATTCGACGATCATCCCGGCCCGGAGCGAGATCGTCCGCCAGACGGTGCGCCTCCCGCTGCTCGCGCCCGGACCGCACCGCGTGACCGTGCGCGTGCGCGCGCTGGAGGGCGAGACCGTGACGGAGAACAACGAGGCGCACAGCGTCATCGAGGTGCGTCGCGGGCCGGAGCGCGTCCTGTACGTCGAAGGCGAACCCCGGCCCGAGTTCGCCTTCCTCCGACGCGCCGTCGCACCGGATTCCGCCCTCCAGCTCGTGGGGCTCCTGCGCAGTGCGGACGGCAAGTACCTGCGGCTCGGCGTGCGCGATTCGCTGGAACTGGTGGGCGGGTTCCCGTCGACGCGCGAGGAACTGTTCCAGTTTCCGGCCATCATCCTCGGCAGCGTCGAGGCCTCCTTCTTCCGCGGCGATCAACTCCGGATGCTCAACGAGTTCGTGAGCGAACGGGGTGGGAGCATCCTCGCGCTTGGCGGCCGCAACGCCCTGGGGGAAGGCGGATTCGCCGGGACACCGCTGGCCGAAGTTCTCCCGGTCGCACTGGTCGCGCGCGATCGCGACGAGGATGAACCCCCGACGATGCTGCGCGTGCGTCCCACGGCGGCGGGCCGCGAGCACGCCGCGCTCCAACTGACGCCGACCGTCGCGGCCGCGGCCGCGAAGTGGGACTCGCTGCCGCCGTTGTCGTCGGTCAATCGCCTCGGACCGCTGCGCGCCGGTGCCACGGTGCTGCTGACGGGACGCGATATGGACGCCCAGAGCGAGGTGAACCTTCTGGCCTTCCAGCGGTATGGACGTGGAATGGGTGCGCTCTTCGGGGTCCAGGACAGTTGGCTGTGGCAGATGGATGCCGCGATCGCCGTGGAGGACGAGACGCACGAGACGTTGTGGCGTCAGGTGCTGCGCTGGCTGGTGGACGGGGTGCCCGGCCAGGTCGAGGTGTCGGCGATGCCGGCACGCGTCGGCCCCGGCGAGCCCGTCACGTTGCAGGCGCGGGTCGCGGACAGTGCGTTCCGTGCGCTCAATGACGCGTCGGTCGTCGCACGGGTGACCACGCCGTCGGGCCGCGAGGTCGAGGTGCCGCTCACTTGGACGCTGCGCGAGGATGGCGTGTACGCGGCGCGCTTCGTCGCCGAGGAGGCCGGCGTGTACCGCGTCGAGGCCGACGCCCGCCGTGGACGGGACACCCTGCGCTCCCGCGCCACCGCCCTGCTGGCGGATGACCAGGGGGCCGACGTGGAGCACGCCGAGTTGCGCACGCCCTTGCTGCAGCGCGTGAGCGAAGAGACCGGCGGGCGCTACTACGCCCTCGCGGACGCGGAGCGCCTGGTCGAGGATGCGGCGATCACCTCGAGTGGCGTCACGGTGCGCGACGCGCGCGATCTGTGGGACATGCCGATCGTCCTGCTCTGCTTCCTCGGCGTGCTCGCCGCAGAGTGGGGCCTGCGGCGGCGGAACGGGCTGGCCTGATGCGCACCCTGATGCTGGTGGCGATGCTGGTCGGGTCGGCCCGTGCGCTGGCGGCACAGGGCACGCATGTGCTCATCATCAGCGGGCTGGGCGGCGAGCCCGCGTACTCGGCCACCTTCGCCGGGCAGGCGCGGGAGTTGCACCGGATCGCGACGGAGCGCTGGCAGGTGCCGGACTCGAGTGTGATCTGGCTGGCGGAGGACGTGGCGCGCGACCCGGTGCGTGTCCGCGCGCGCGCGACCAGGGAGGAGGTGGCGCGTGCGTTCAGCACCCTGGCCGGACGCGTCGGCCCAGGCGATCTGGTGATGGTCGTGCTGATCGGGCACGGGAGCGGCGAGGGCGCGGCCTCGCGCGTGAATCTCCCCGGGGCGGATCCGACGGCCGCGGACTTCGACACCTGGCTCAGTGCGTTCGCGCAGCAGAACGTGCTGTTCGTCAACGCGGCCAGTGCCAGCGGCGACTTCGCGCGCGTGCTCGCCGGTCGGGGCCGCGTGATCATCACCGCGACACGCAGTGCCCTCGAACGCAACGAGACCACGTTCGCGACGCACTTCGTCAAGGGGCTCGCGAGCGACGAGGCGGACGCCAACAAGGATGGGCGACTGACCGCGCTGGAGACCTTCGACTTCGCCAGGCGTGAGGTCGCCAGGTCCTACGAGGTGGAGCGCAAGTTGCTGACCGAGCGTGCACAGGTGAGTGACAGCACGCTGGCGTCCACGATCGTGTTCGGGCGCGGGGCCGGGGCCGGCGACCCGCGGATCGCGGCGCTCCTGGCCGAACGCCGCGCACTGGAGATGGAAGTGGCGACGCTGCGCGAACGCCGGGACACGATGACCGCCGAGGCCTACGAGGCCGAACTCGAGCGCCTGCTGCTGGCCATCGCGACGAAGACGCAGGCGATCCGTGCTGCGGGAGGTGGGCCGTGATCGCGCGCGCGACCCTCGTGGCGGTCACGCTGCTCATGGTGGTGCGACCAACGGCCGCGCAGCAGGAGCCGACCGCCATCGCCTCCGCGGCGGAACGGGCGCTTGAACGCGGCGCCCGCGACGAAGCGGAGCGCCTCGCCCGCGGCCTGATCGCGAGTTTCGAGCGCGGCGGGAGCGGGTGGTCCAGCGACGCGATCACCGCGGTCGGACGCGCCTACGTGGTCCTCGGCGACGCGCGCGCGGTGCGGGATGCCCTGCGCGTGTTCGACACGGCCGTCGCGGCGGACCCGCGCAACCTGGACCCGCGCATCCGCATCGGGGACCTGTTCCTCGAGAAGTACAATGCCCCCGAGGCCCGTGACTCGTACGGCACCGTGCTCGCGCGCGACAGCACCAACGCGCGCGCGCTGCTGGGCATGGCGCGCGTGCTGGAGTTCGAAGGGTCGAGCGATGCGCTGGGACTGGTTCGCCGGGCGGCGACCGCGGATCCGACGCTGACCGACGCACAGGTGCTGCTGGCCCGCTTCCACCTGGAGGCCGAGCAGTTCGACTCCGCCACCGTCGCGGCACACCGGGCGCTGGCGATCGACTCGGTGCGCGTGGCGCCATGGGCGATCCTGGGAGCCGGCGCCTGGCTCACCGGTGATTCGGCGACGTACGCGCGCGCACGCGCAGCCGCGACGCGCATCGACCCGAGCGCCGCGCGCTTCGACCTCGAGGTCGCCGAGGCCGCCGTGCGCAACCGGCGGTACACGGACGCCGTGCGGCTGGCGGCCCGGGCCACGACGGCGGACCCGCAGTCGGCGCGCGCCTGGGGGGTGCTCGGGACCAATCAGTTGCGCACGGGAGCGATCCCCGAGGGGCGCGCCTCCCTGGAACGCGCGTTCGCGATCGACCCGTTCCACGTCTGGCACAAGAACTCCCTCGACCTGCTCGATCAGGTCGAGGGCTACACCACGGTCCGCAGCGCACGCTTCGAACTCGTCGCGGCGGCCACCGAGGCGGAGCTCCTGGCGCTGTACCTGCTGCCACTGCTGGAATCGGCCTACGACGCCCTGGCACAGCGGTACGAGTATCACCCGCCGACGCCGGTGCGCATCGAGCTCTACGAACGACACGCGGACTTCTCCGTCCGGACCGTCGGTCTCGCCGGCCTCGGCGCACTCGGCGTGAGCTTCGGCACCGTCCTGGCCATGGACTCCCCCTCGGCACGCCCGCGTGGGGCCTTCAACTGGGGGTCGACGGCGTGGCATGAACTCGCACATACGTTCACGCTGGGAGCGAGCGGGCACCGGGTGCCGCGCTGGCTGTCCGAAGGCTTGTCTGTCGTGGAGGAGCGCCGGGCGCGGCCCGAGTGGGGCGCGAAGGCCTCGGTGGGGTTCATCCAGGCGTACAAGAGCGGACGCCTGCGCCCGCTGAGCGAGCTGAGCGAAGGCTTCATCCGGCCGCGTTCGCCGCACGAGACCGGGTACTCGTACCTCCTGGCGGCGTCGGTCTGCGAGATGCTCGAGGAGCGCTACGGCGCGGCGGCGTTCCCCGCGTTGCTGCGTGCCTACGCGGAGGGGCTCGACACCCCGCAGGCGTTCCGCCGTGTGTTTCGCGCCTCGCCAACGGAACTCGACAGTCTCTTCGACGCGTGGATGGGCAAGCGCTATGCGGCGGCCCTGGCGTCCATCGACGCCGGCGACGCCGACGCGCCGCCGACGGGGGCCTTCGTCTCCGCCATCCAGTCGGCGACGGCCGCCGTCGGCCGCGGCGACGTCGACGAGGCGTTCCGCGTCCTCGAGCGGGCCAACAAGCTGTTCCCCGACTATGCGGGCGATGACGGCCCCGCCGCCTTGCTCGCGAAGTTGCACGAGGCCACGGGTGCCCTGCGCGACGCGGCCGACGCGATCGCCGCCGTCACGTCGCGCAACGAGACCGCGTGGGACGAGAACGTCCGGGAGCTGTCCTGGCGGACGACCCTCCACGACACCACGGGGATGATGCGCACCCTGCGCCGGATGCTGTGGATCTCGCCGATCGACCCGCCGCTGCACGCGCAGCTCGCGGCGCTGGCGACGGCGGTCGGGGACCACGCGCTGGCGGTGCAGGAACGTCGCGCGGTCATTGCGTTGCGCCCCACCGACATCCTTGAGGCGCGGTATCAGTTGGCGCGCGCACTGGCCGCCAGCGGCGATCGCGCCGCTGCGCGGCGCGAAGTGCTCACCGTGCTGGAGCAGGCGCCGGGATTCGAGAAGGCGCAGGACCTGCTGCTCGAGCTGCGCGGAGGGGCCTGGTGACGGCCGCACGCGTGCTGTGGATCGCCGCGTTCGCCCTGGTCTCGACGGTCGCCGTCGGGTGGGCGCAGCGCGCGCAGTTCGGGGAGCGCGGCTCCACCACCTTCGAGCCGAACGCACCCTACGACGGACGCTTCACCTTCGCACGCATCGCCTATGGCGCGGGGATGGACTTCTCGTTCGGCGGGCGCGGCAGCCGGGGCGGCCAGTGGAGTCACGACTACCCGAGGGCCGAGCGCAACTTCACGACGATCCTCGGGGAACTCACCTCGATGCGCGTCCGCAATCGGTCCAGCGTGATCCTCACCCTCGACGATCCCGAACTGCCGAAGTTCCCCATCGCGTACATGGCGGAGCCGGGGTTCTGGGTCCCCAACGAGCTGGAGGTCCTCGGCCTGCGACACTACCTGCTCAAGGGGGGGCTGATCATCTTCGACGACTTCAATCGCGGGCGCGAGACGCAGAACCTCGTGGCGCAGATGTCGCGGGTGCTGCCCGGCATGACCCTGCTGCCCCTGGAGCTGGACCACCCCATCTTCGATGCGTTCTACCGCATCAAGGTGATCGAGACCTTCCACCCGTACTCCCGGATCCAGTCGTCGTACTTCGGCATCTTCGTCGACAATGACCCGCGGCAGCGCCTGCTCGCGATCGTCAACGTGGACGCGGACATCGCCGAGTACTGGGAGTTCTCGGATCGTGGCATGTTCCCGATCGATCTGTCGAATGAAGCATACAAGCTCGGTGTGAATTACATCCTGTACGCCCTGACCCGCTGACCCTGAGGCCCTGCGTGACGACCACCCCGATCGACCAGCTTGACGACGCCGCCATCGCCGACCGCCTGCACGCGTCGGCCACCGAGATCACGACGGAGATCCGCAAGCGGATCGTCGGGCAGGACCACGTGGTGGAGCAGACGCTGATCGCGCTGTTCGCCGGGGGGAACTGCCTGCTGGTCGGCGTGCCCGGCCTCGCGAAGACCCTGCTGATCTCCACGCTCGCGAAGGCGCTGGACCTCAAGTTCGCACGGATCCAGTTCACGCCCGACCTGATGCCTTCGGACGTCACCGGCACCGACGTCATCATGGACGACCCGGCGACGGGACAGCGGCGCCTGACCTTCATGCCCGGGCCGGTGTTCGCGAACCTGCTGCTCGCCGACGAGATCAACCGCACGCCGCCGAAGACGCAGGCCTCGCTACTGGAGGCGATGGAGGAGCGG
>CAYSFN010000053.1:0-16220 GCA_964430045.1 uncultured Gemmatimonadaceae bacterium | reverse complement strand
GTCGGTGCGAGGCGTGCACCGGCCGCCCTTCACGTTGAACGAGAAGCGCCCCGGGCCGTAGCCGCGGATCCTGGCCTCGTTCATTTCCGCGAACAGATCCCGGATGGGCGTGAACAGCCCCGTGTACGTGGCCGGATTGGAGCGCGGCGTGCGCCCGATGGGCGTCTGGTCGATGTCGATGACCTTGTCCAGGTGCTCCAGGCCCGTGATGCGGGCGTGCCGCCCGGGGATGCTGCGCGCCCGGTAGAAGTGCCGCGCCAGGCTGCGGTGCAGGATGTCCTCCACCAGCGTGCTCTTGCCGCTGCCGCTCACGCCCGTCACGGCGACGAACAGGCCCAGCGGGAACTCCGCCGTGACACCGCGCAGGTTGTGCTCGGTGGCGCCTTCCACGCGCAGCACGCGCTTCTCGTCGCGCGGCCGCCGCGTGCCGGGGCGCTCGATGCGCCGGTCACCACGGAGGTACGCCCCCGTGAGTGATGCCGGGCTGGCCAGGATCTCGTTGATGGTCCCCTCGGCGATCACCTGCCCGCCGTGCTTGCCGGCGCCCGGGCCCAGGTCGATGATGTGGTCCGCCGCGCGCATGGTGTCCTCGTCGTGCTCCACCACCAGGACGGTGTTGCCGAGGTCGCGCAGGGATTCCAGCGTGCGCAGCAGGCGCTCGTTGTCACGCTGATGCAGGCCGATGCTGGGCTCGTCGAGAATGTAGAGCACGCCCACCAGGCGCGAGCCGATCTGCGTGGCCAGCCGGATGCGCTGCGCCTCACCGCCCGACAGGGACTCCGCCGAGCGGTCGATGGTGAGGTAGTCGAGGCCGACGTCGACAAGGAAGCGCAGGCGGTCCACGACTTCCTTGAGCACCGGACCGGCGATGTCGGGCTCCAGCCCCGGATGCCCGGGCGAGCGCACGGGGATCGACCGGGCGTGCTCCAGCGCGTCGCGCACCGACAGCTCGGTGAACTGGCCGATGTTGCACCCGTGCACCGTGACGGCGAGCGACGCGGGGTTGAGGCGCCGCCCCTCGCAGTCGGTGCACGGCGAGACCACCATGTACGCCTCCAGCGCCACGCGCACCCCGTCGCTCGAGGTCTCCTGGTAGCGGCGCTGCACGTTCGCGAGAATGCCCTCCCACTTGGCATCGCCGGCCTTGGCGCGCCCCTGCTTCTCGGTGCCGCGCAGCAGGGCCTGCTGCACTTTGGCCGGCAGCTTGCCCCAGGGCGTGCCGAGGTCGAAGCCGATCGCCTTGGCCAGTCCGGGCAGAATGGTGCGCCGCAGGTAGCCGTCCGGCTCGCCCCAGGGCAGCACCACGCCTTCGAGGATGGTGATGCTGTGGTCGCCGAGGATGAGGTCGGGCGAGACCTCCCGGCGTGTGCCCAGCCCCGCACAGGCCTGGCACGCGCCGAACGGCGAGTTGAACGAGAAGTGGCGCGGCTCCAGCTCGGGCATCGAGATGCCGCACTCGGGGCAGCCGTACTTCTCGCTGAACACCTGGGTGTGGGGCTCGCCGTCGTGGCGGCGGACTTCCGCGAGGCCGTCGGCCAGGCGCAGCGCGGTCTCCAGGGAGTCGGCGAGCCGCCCGCGGTCCTCCAGGCGCACTTGCAGCCGGTCCACGATCACGGAGACGTCGTGATTCTGGCGCCGGTTGAGCGGGGGCGGGCTGGCCAGCTCCACCAACTGACCGTCCACGTAGGCGCGCACGAACCCCTGCTTGCGGACCGACTCGAACAGCTCCTTGAACTCGCCCTTGCGGCCACGGACCAGCGGCGCCAGCACCTCGATGCGCGCGTCGCGGGGCCAACTGAGGACCACGTCGGCAATCTGCCCGGCGCTCTGCCGCTCCACCGCGCGCCCGCACTGCGGACAGTGCGGGGTCCCGCAGCGGGCGTAGAGCAGACGCAGGTAGTCGTAGATCTCCGTGACCGTGCCCACCGTGGAGCGCGGGTTGGACCCGGCCGACTTCTGCTCGATGGCGATGGCCGGCGACAACCCCTCGATCGCGTCGACGTCCGGCTTTTCCATCAGGCCGAGGAACTGCCGGGCATAGGCCGACAGGGACTCCACGTAGCGACGCTGGCCCTCGGCGAAGATCGTGTCGAAGGCGAGGGACGACTTGCCCGAGCCCGACAACCCCGTGATGACGGTGAGTCTGTTGCGGGGGATCGCGACGTCGATCCCCCGGAGGTTGTGCTCGCGGGCACCGCGGACGATCAGGGCTTCAGTGGCCATAACCCTGCAAGCTCGCGGGAGACGCGCCCCGCTTCAAGGCACCCCCCCCATTCCGGGGAGGCACGACGTGGCGTGGCGCGCCGGGAGGTAGATTCCTCGTCCCGACCTTTCCGCACCCGCTTTCGATGCAACCCACTGACGTGCGCGTCGTCATCACCACGGTCCCGGGCGAAGCCGACGCCGAGTCGCTCGTCCGCGCCCTGCTGGCCCAGCGCGTGATCGCCTGCGGGACGATCGTTCCGGGCGCGCGCTCGCTGTACCGCTGGGAGGGATCGGTCGTCGATACGGCCGAGGTGATGGTCGTGCTCAAGACCGCCGCCGACCGCCTGGACGCCCTCGAAGCGGCCTGCGCCGCGCTGCACCCGTATGACGTCCCCGAACTCCTCGCACTCGACGTCGCCGCCGGCTCGGCGCCGTACCTCGCCTGGGTGGTGGCGGAATCGGACACCCGCTCGCTTCCACCGTGAATCCGACGATCCCTGACGACCCGGCCCAACTGCCGCTCGGCGAGGCCGAGGGGCAGCCGATGCTGCCTCCCCACGACGACCCTGTGGCCCACGGTCTCGAGGCCGGGGAGTCGGCGCTGGCCCGGCACGACCTGGCCGGAGCCCTGCGGGCGTTCCGGTCGGTCCTGGAGATCGCCCCGGCGCACGTGCGGGCGCGGCTGCGTCTCGCCCACACGCTCGACCAGATGGGCTCGCCCGATGCCGCCATCGCGGAGCTGGACCGCGCCCTGGCGCAGTACGCCGACAACGTGACGCTGCTCTGCGGACGCGCCGCGCTGTTCAGTGCCCGCCTGCGCTACGACGCTGCCGAGGCCGACCTCAAGCGCGCGATGAAGCTGACCGAGTCCAACGGGGACGTGCACACGCAGTTGGGCATCCTGCTCTGCCGCAAGGCCCGGTGGCGCGAAGCCATCGAGCCGCTGCGACGCGCCGTCGAACTCGATCCGTCGCAGAGTCTGCCGTATTACCACTTGGGCGAGGCGTACAATCACGTGGATCAGCTCGATGCGGCGCGGGCGGCCTACGAGCGCGCGGCCGACCTGGACCCGTCGAACTGGCGTGCCTTGAAAGGACTTGGCGTGATCCTGGACCGCCAGGCGCGCCCCGTGGAAGCGGCGGCGGCGTATCGACGCTCGCGCGCGGTGCAGCGCGCGTGACGACCACCGCGGCGCAGCGGGCATGGCGCGGGCGGCGACGCGGGGTGGTCGCCGCCGTGCTCCTCGTCCTCTGGGCCGTCGCGCTCTCGGCGCTGGTGCGCCGCGACGTCCTGCGCACGCCCGCACAGGCGTACGCGGAGCTCGCATTGCGCGTGAATCCGGGCAACGTGTTCTACGCGGTGGAGCAGGACGGGACGCCCATCGGCTATGCGTCGAGCACCATCGACACCGTCGCCGACGGGATCACCTTCCGCGACGAACTGGTGGCCGACGTGCACGTGGCCGGGACCACGCAACGCGCCGTGGCGCGGACGGACATCAAGCTCTCGCGGGGATTCGCGCTGCGGACCTTCGCGCTCGACGTGGACGCCGCCGGCTCGCCGATGCGGATCACCGGGCGCACCGAGGGGGACACGGCGATCGTCTACGTCGTCTCGGGTGCCGTGTCACCGGCGGACTCGCAGCGCATCGCCGTCGACGGGCCGATCCTCGTGCCGACGCTGCTGCCGCTCGCCACGATCCTGCGGGCGACGCCCAAGGTCGGCCGCTCCGCGACGTTCCGCGCCTTCGACCCGGGCACGATGGGACAGCGGGACGTGACGCTCAGGATCCTCGCGGAATCGCTGTTCGTCGTGGACGACTCCGCGCGCTTCGACACGGGGCGCGGGCGGTGGGTGTCCGCGCTGGCGGACACGGTGCGCGCGTGGCAGGTCGGCGGGCAGGACGGCGGATTCGCCGGGTGGGTCGACGCGCAGGGCCGCGTCGTGGAATCGCGGCAGGCCGGCGGGCTGACGCTGCGGCGGGTGGCGTACGAAATGGCGTTCGAGAACTGGCGCATCGCACAGGCGGCAGGTGGCGCACCAGCCCTCGCGGGCGACGTGCTGGAGGCGACGGCGATCGCGTCCAACCGGGCGGTGCCGACGCAGGCCCTGCGGCGACTGCGCGTCAGACTCATGGCCCCCTCGCTGAGCGGGTTCGACCTCGACGGTGGCCGGCAGCGTTTCGACGGGACGACGCTCACGGTGCAGACCGAGGCCGCGCCGGCCTTCGTGGCCGACTACGCCCTCCCCCCCACACCGGCGCACCGCCAGCGATTCCGTGCCGAGCTGGCGGGCGATCCACTGCTGCAGGTCGGGGCGCTGCCGATCATCCGCCAGGCCGTGGCGATCGCGGGTGAGTCGCGCGACCCGCGCGAGATCGTGACGCGGGTGAACCGCTGGGTGTTCGAGCATCTGGAGAAGGCGCCGACGTTCTCGATCCCGAACGCCCTCGCGGTGCTCACGGACCGCCGCGGCGACTGCAATGAGCACGCCCAGTTGTTCGTGGCCCTGACGCGCTCGCTGGGCATCCCCGCGCGCGTGGCGTCGGGACTGGCCTACCTCGACGGCAAGTTCTACTACCACGCCTGGGCGGAAGTGTACCTGGGGGCCTGGGTCGCGGTCGATCCGACGTGGGGCCAGTTCCCCGCGGATGCCGCGCATCTTCGTATGGTGACGGGCGGGCTGACCCGGCAGGCGGAGCTGGCCCGGCTGATCGGCACTTTGCGCATCGAGGTTGAGGACGCTCAATGATCGAACTGCACGCACTGACCAAGAAGTACGGCGCGTTCACGGCGGTGAACGGCATCGACCTGACGGTACCGCGCGGTGAACTCTTCGGATTCCTCGGCCCGAATGGCGCGGGGAAGACGACCTCCCTGCGGATGATCGCCGGCATCCTCCAGCCGACGGCGGGCACCGTGCGGATCGGCGGCATCGACATGGCGCGGGATCCGGTGGCGGCGAAGGCGCGGCTGGGGTTCATCCCCGACCGGCCGTTCATCTACGAGAAGCTGACGGGGGCGGAGTTCCTCCGTTTCGTCGCGGGCTTGTACGACCAGCGCGGCGCCGAGGTCGAGCACCGGGCACGCGAGCTGATGGCCCTCTTCGACCTCGAGGCGTGGCGGGACGAACTGGTCGAGAGCTACAGCCATGGGATGCGGCAGAAGCTGATCATCGCCAGCGCCTTCGTGCACCGGCCCGACGTGATCGTGGTGGATGAACCGCACGTCGGGCTCGACCCGAAGTCGATCCGCATCCTGCGCGAGCTGCTGCGCGAGTACGTCAATCGCGGCCACACGATCATGATGAGCACGCACACGCTGGAGGTCGCCGAGCAGATGTGCGACCGCATCGCGATCATCGTCAATGGCGAGATCCGGGTCTGCGGGACGATGGACGAGTTGCGCGCACAGTCCTCGCAGGCCACGCTGGAGGAGATCTTCCTGCGGCTGACCGGCGAGCGCGCGGCGCGGGACCTGATGGAGGTGCTGGAAGCGTGACGGCCCCGGCGGCACGGACGCCGATCATCGACACGCTCCCCGACCCGGGCCTCCTGCACCTGCTGGTGCCGAAGGTCCTGACGGCGCGCAGTCGCATGGCGGCCGGGGAGCGCGGGCGGGGCGTGCGCGCGGCGATCCTCGTCACGATCGGCCTGCTCTTCTGGGGGTTCATCTTCGGCGTGCTCTACCGGCTGCTGCTGTACTTCCGCGGCGTCGAGGAGATCGGCCCGCTGCTGGCGGGCAAGCTGCTCGGCCTGATCCTGGTCGCGTTCCTGTCCCTGCTGCTGCTGTCGAACGTGATCACGGCGCTCAGTTCGTTCTTCCTGGCCAAGGATCTGGACCTGCTGGTGGGCGCACCCACCGACTGGTTGCGGCTCTACGGGGCCAAGTTGCTCGAGACGGCGGTGAACTCGAGCTGGATGGTCGTGCTGATGGCCGTGCCGATGTTCGCGGCCTACGCGATCGCCTACCAGGGGGGCTGGACCTACCCGATCTACGCCGCGCTGCTGTTCATCCCGTTCCTCGTCATTCCGTCGGTCCTGGGGAGCGTGGTGACGCTGATCCTCGTCAACATCTTCCCGGCGCGCCGGACGCGCGACATCCTCAGCGTGATCGCCGTCCTCACGGCGGGGCTGATCCTGCTCCTGTTCCGCGTCGTGCGGCCGGAGCGCCTGGCGCGCCCCGAGGGGTTCCGGTCGCTGGTCGAGTTCGTGGGCGTGCTGCGGACCCCCACCTCGCCGTTCCTGCCGAGCGAGTGGCTGCAGGCGGCGACCATGCGATGGCTGGACGGGGGGACCTACGACCTCCTGGGGCTCGCCTTGCTCTGGACCACGGCCGGGGCGTTCCTCGTCGGCGGTGCGCTGATGCACCGCGCGTGGTTCGAGCGCGGGTACAGCAAGGCGCAGGAGAGTGCCGCGCAGCGGGCGACCCCGTCGTCGACCCGGTCGCTGCTGTTCCGGCTCCTCGCCCCGTTCGGCAGCGTCCGGCGGGAACTGGTGCTGAAGGAGCTCCGGTTGTTCTTCCGTGACACGACCCAGTGGAGCCAGTTGATCCTGCTGGGGGTGCTCGTGATCGTGTACGTGTTCAACATCCGCTATCTGCCGCTGCGTGGCGAGGGCATCACCTTCTTCCTGGTGAACGTCGTGCCGTTCCTGAACCTCGCACTGGCGGGGTTCGTGCTGGCCTCGATCGCGGCGCGGTTCCTCTTTCCGGGCGTGTCGCTGGAGGGACGGACGCTCTGGCTGCTGCGCTCCAGCCCGATCTCGATGCGCGACCTGCTCTGGGCCAAGTTCTGGGTCGGGACGCTGCCCCTGCTCGTGCTCGCCCTCGCGATCGTGACGATCACGGACGTGCTGCTCCAGGTGAGCGAGTTCATGTTCATGGTGAGCATGGGCACGATCGTGCTGATGACCTTCGCCCTCAGCGGGCTGGCGATCGGCTTCGGCACCCTGTTCCCGCAGTACGAGACGGAGAACGCGGCGCAGATCCCGACGAGCTTCGGCGGACTCCTGTACATGATGGCGAGCATCGCGCTCATTGCGGGCGTCATCGTGCTCGAGGCGCGGCCGGTGTATCTGTACCTGTACGCCAAGTCGTTCGGCGGAACGACGAACGTCCGGGAGATGGTGGTGTACTTCGGGCTCGCCGCGCTGGTCTGCGTGGTGACGACCCTCGCGCCGCTGCGGATGGCGCAGCGACGACTCGAACGCGTGGAACGCTGACCCTCATGACCAAACCCCGTTACACCCGTGCCGTCTTCCCGCGGCTGGAGCCGGCGACCGAGGCGGACATCCCGTCGCTGGTGCTGCTCAACAACATGTTCGCGCCCGAGGGGAAGACCCTGCCGCGCGACGAGCTGTTCGCGTTCAATCATCTGCACGACTACTGGGTGCTCCGCGGTGAGAGCGGCGGCGTCCTGGGGATGGTCGCCCTGGATGAGTATTCGCCGTCCCTCGTGGAGCTCGTCTCGCTGGCGGTCGACCCCGCCGTGCGCGGGCGCGGCTACGGCAAACTGCTGATCGACGCCGCCGCCGACCTGGCGGAGGGGCGCGGCTACCCCGAGATCTTCGCCGTGTCCTTCGCTGACGACCTCTTCCTCGGCGCGGGGTGGGAACGCGCACCGCTCGACCGCTACCCCGAGAAAGTCTCGCGCTACGTGAAGATCGACCGCGAGGAACTCGTGGTGGGCGAGAAGCACTGCTTCAGGCGGGCGCTGCACCCGGGCTGACCCGGGTCCGCGCCGCGGTGCACGAGGCGGACCGTGCACCGCGGCGCCGCCCGCCTCACCACCAGACGCGGAACGGCTTCCAGTGCGGGAACCCGTCGTCCACGTCATCCCACGCCGGGGTCGCGGTCGGTCGCGCCCCGCGCTCCGCGGGCTGCCGCATCTCGAAGTTCACCGGCGGCGTCGCCCCGAGCAGATGCTCGACGAAGTAGTCCCAACGCCGACGGATGAAGTACGGCTCATTGAGCCCGTGATTCCGGTTCGGTGCCCATACGAGGTCGAAGGACTTGTTCGCCTTGATGAGTTCGTCGATCACCTGGACGGTCATCGCCGGATGCACGTTGTCGTCCATGTCGCCGTGCATCAGCAGCAGCCTGCCGGTCAGGTTCCGGGCCATCAGCTGGTTGGCCGAGTTGGCGAAGTTGTCGCTGCGACGCAGCGAATCGCGCTGCATCAACCCCTGGTACTTCTCGGCCCAGTAGATGTTGTAGGACCGGTTGTCGTGATTCCCCGCCCCGCTGACCGCCACGTGGAAGAACTCGGGGAATCGCAGGATCGCGTCGGTCGACGCGAAGCCACCGCCCGAGTGTCCGAAGATCCCGACGCGCTCGAGGTCGACGAAGGGAAGCCGGACCGCCAACTGCTTGATCGCGGCCATGTGGTCGGGGAGGCCGTTGTCGCCGAAGAAGCCGTAGTAGTTGTCGTGGAAGGCCTTGGACCGCAGCGGCGTCCCCAGGTGATCGAGTTGCAGGACGATGAACCCCAGCTGGGCCAGGGCGTGCGGCTCGCCGCCGTTCTTGAACGACCAACTGCCCACCGAACCGACTTGCGGACCCGGATAGATGTGCGAGATGATCGGGTAGCGCCTGGTCGAATCGATGTTCGGCGGCAGGTACAGCACGCCGTACAGGTCGGTCACGCCGTCACGCGCCTTCACCGACACGACCTGGCCGGGCGTCCACCCCACCTCGGCCAATTGCGTGATGTCCGCCGTTTCGAGCGCCCGCACGATCCGGCCGCTTGGCGCGGCCCGCAGCACCGACACCGGCGGCGCCTCGATGCGCGAGTACTGATCGACGAAGTACTTCCCGCTGGGGCTGAAGGTGATGACGTGATGGCCGTCCTCGGGCGTGAGCAGCGTCAGCCCCGTGCCATCGAAGTTGATGCGATACAGCTTGGGATAGTACAGAAAGCCATCGCGGCCACGCCCCGTGAAGTAGATCTGTCGCGCGGTCTCGTCGACGTGGCTGATCTGCCCGACCTGCCAGTCCCCGCTGGTCAGTTGCGCTGCGGGTTCCGGCGTCATCCGTGTCGCGCTGCCCTCGACGGCGGCCATCGCCGCGACCCCGCGACCATCGAACCGGTACAGATGCCCCCAGCCGTCCCGCTCCGACCACCAGAACGCATGCGCACGATCACGGGTGACATAGAAGCTCGCCGGGTCCTGCGGGTTCGCGATCTCGACGTAGGTCTTCCCCGAGTCCCGCGCGATCACCCGCGTCGTCCCCGTCGCGGCATCGACCTCCGCGAGGTAGGTCGCCTTCGACCCACGCATCAGCCACGACAGGTACACCGCGTCCGACCCGTCCGTCCACGCCGAATCACGCACGGACCCGCCGATGCTCAGCAGGTTGGGACGCACCGGCAGCTCCGCGACGACATTGCCCTTGGTCGCCACGTCGATGAGGTGCACGCGCGGGAACGGCACGGCCGTGTCCCCCGGCAGCGCATAGGGCTGCGAGAAGTGGCGCGGGCGCTGCGGGGTGTAGCTGATGTAATGCATGTGGGCCACGCCCCGCTCGTCCAGCCGATGCACGGCGAGACGGCGCGAGTCCGGCGACCAGCGGATGTTCGGGGTGCGCGTGTCCGGGCCGGGCCGTTGCAGTTGCGACGGCCGACGCTCCGTCAGCCCATACCCGTTGAACTCCACCCCGTCGGTCGTCAACGGCACCGAGTCGCCGCCGGTGCGCGCGTTGCGCACCCACACGTTCCGTTCGTGGATGAACGCCTCGTGCTGCTTGTCCGGCGACCGGACGAAGGGGGTCTGCGTCGGCAGCGTGTCACCGGTGCTGCACGTGTAGCGCGTGATGTCGCAGAGGAACCGCCTGCGCACCGCGGTGAACTCGATGCGCGACTCGTCCTCGCCGTCGTCGGCGAAGCGGAAGGTCGTGAAGGGCAGCGCATTGCCGTCGAAGGCCGTGTCGGCCGCGACGGTCATCGCGCGCGCCAATCGCCCATGATCGAAGAGCTGGCCGCGGAGGTTCCGCACGGGATCGACGAGCACGAACTCCGCGCCCACGGCGGTCTTGTTGCGGTACCAGAAGCGGTCCCCGTCCTTGAGCCAGCCGGGTGTCACCTGGTCGCCGGTGACGAGGCGGGTTGTGTGCCAGTTCAGGAGTCGCTCGGCGCGCGTGTAGTCCACCTGCGCCGAGAGTGGGGCGCTGACGAGGGCGGCGAGCCCGAGGGCCCGGCGGAGACGGTGAGCGTGCATCGGATCGGAGGGGTGAGGGACGGAGCGGTCCCGCAAGCATACGTCCCGGCGTGCCGTGCCGGAAGCGCTTGCGGAATCACGTCCGGCCGCCGTAGGTTCGAGCGATGACCGACGACGCACGCTGGATCCGGATCCGCTCCTTCAACTCGACCTTCGAGGCGGAGCAGGCGCAGATGATCCTCGAGGACGAGGAGATCCCTGCGCTGATCCAGGGCAACAGCGTCGGGATGTTCGGGGCCGGCTTCCAGGGGATCGTCGTCGGCGGCGTGACGCTCAGCGTCCCGTCACCCGTGGTGGACGACGCCGAGGCGCTGTTGAGCGCGGCCAGGATCTGAACGCCGGGTGGCGCAAGGCTACACCGCGACGCGCCATCCGCAGGAGGTGCAGAAGCGAGCCCCGGCGCCAGTGATCGACTCGCCGCACTGCCCGCACCAGCCCCGCAAGTAGTGCCCGCAGGTGGAGCAGTACACGGCGTCGACCTCCGGAGGAATCTCGCCGCACCCACCGCACCCGGCCGCGCGTGATCGGGCAGCCCGTACCAGCGCTTCGACCGGGTCCGCCGCCGCGTCGGCGGCGGCATCGGACGCACGCAGCTCGGTGACCGCCTTCGCCGTGTAGGAGGCCTTCAGCTCCGCGTAGTCACTGTCCGACAGCTTGCCCGTGGCACGGTCGAACTCGATCTCGCGCAGTGCCTGGATCGCCCCGGCACGGTGGTGATCGTCCGCGGCCTGCTCGCGCGCGGAACGCGCCGAGTGCAGGACGCCCTCGCCGTTCAGCAACGGGAGCAGCACGAAGACCAGCGCGACCGCCGCGATGGCAGCCCCCACCAGCAGCTCCGTCACGCGCCCGCCCCCACGGCCTGCGGCTCCATTTCGGCGGCGTACCCGCCCTCGCGACGCGCACGCTCCGCCTGCGGCCACATCACGATCAAGCCCCCGATCGCCATGATGATCCCGCCCCACCAGACCCACACCATCAGCGGGTTGAACGTGAGCTTGATCTCGGCGATGGGGTCGTCGCTCCCCGGCACCGTCGTCGCCCCGGCGAACACCACGTACACGTCCTGCCGCGACGTCTCGAGCAGCCCGACCTCGGTCGAGGGCTCGAAGGTCGGCCGGCGCAGGGCGTCCATGTGCTGCCGACGTTCCGACAGGATCACCGGCATCACCTCGCCGTTCCGCACCGGCCGCAACGCGACCGCGACCACGCTGCGGTTCAGCGCCTGGAAGTACGACACCCCCTGGCTGGTGAACGTCCAGTCGGCCCCCCACGGATCGCGGGCCGTGAAGGATTCGCCCGTGCGGAGCCGGACGTCGTAATCCTTCTTGAACGCCGCCCCGGCCAGCGCCGAGAACATCACGACGACCCCGAAGTGCACGATGTACCCGCCATAGCGGCGCCGGTTGCGCGCCACCAGCCGCAGCGCGGCCAGTGGCAGCGATTCGCCATGGATGGTCCGGCGGGCCCCGATCCCCTTGACGAACTCCTGCGTGATCGTCGTGATCACGAAGCCCCCGATCGTGTAGCAGACCAGGGCGTAGAGGTCGCGCATCCCGGCGGCGACCAGCACGGAGCCGACCGCCGCCGCGCCGAACAGGGGAGCGGTGAACTGCCGCCGCAGGTTGCGCGGCGAGGCCCGACGCCAGGCGATGAGCGGGCCGATCCCCGTCAGCAGCAGCAGCAGCAGGGCCAACGGAATGTTGACCGTGTTGAAGAACGGCGCCCCCACCGTGATCTTCTCGCCCTGGATCCACTCCGACAGGATCGGGAACAAGGTGCCCCAGAGCACCGAGAAGGCGATGCCCACCAGCACCAGGTTGTTGTAGAGGAACGCGGCCTCGCGGCTCAGCATCGACTCCAGCTGCGCCGGGGTCTCGAGGTCCCTGAGACGCGTCGCCACCAGGTAGGCCGACACGAGCAGCGCCACCACCAGCGCGATCAGGAACCAGTTCCCCACGCTGCTGCGCGCGAAGGAGTGGACGGACTGGATCACCCCGGACCGCGTGATGAAGGTGCCCAGCAACGAGAGCAGGAAGGTCGCGACGACCAGCGTCACGTTCCACTTCCGCAGCATCCCGCGCTTCTCCTGGATCATGATCGAGTGCAGGAACGCTGTCCCGGTCAGCCAGGGGAGCAGCGACGCGTTCTCGACGGGATCCCACGCCCACACGCCACCCCATCCCAGCTCGACGTAGGCCCACCACATTCCCAGCGTGATCCCGATCGTCAGGAAGAACCACGAGATCAGCGCCCAGCGGCGCACGGCGCCCAGCCACTCCGCGTCCAACCGACGCGTCACCAGGGCGCCGATCGCGAAGGCGAACGGCACCGTCGTCGCGACGTACCCCAGGTAGAGGTTCGGCGGATGGATCGCCATCGCCGGGTTCTGCAGCTGCGGGTTGAGGCCCCGGCCGTCCGGTGGCGGGAACGGCAGCCGCTCGAACGGGTTGGACGCGACCGCCGTCGTGACGAGGAAGAACACGAGGGTCGTCGCCATGGTGCCGGTCACCCACGGCATCAACGCGCGGTAGCGCTCGCGGTTGTTGAACACCACGATTGCGCCAAAGAGCGACAGGATCAGACACCAGAACAGCATCGACCCGGACTGCCCACCCCAGAACGCGGAGAACTTGTACACCGTCGGCAGGTTCAGCGAGGTGTACTGCGCCACGTAACTGACCGTGAAGTCGCTGGACAGCAACGCCGACCACAGGCCCAGGGAAGCCAGGGCGACGAAGCCGAACGCGGCGTACGAGGCCCGCTCCCCGCTGGCCACGAGGTCCCCGCGACGCAGCGTGCCACCCGCGAACGACACCAGGGCGCTCCACGTCGCCATCAGGAGGGCGACCCAGAGGGACAACTCGCCGATGAGGATCACGACGTCGGCGACGACGTCGATGGGGCCGGATAACCCGTCGGGTACTCCTTGGGCACGGTCGTCGGATGCTGCGCGCCCGGCGGCGCGCTCTCGAAGCGCGACCCGCACTTCGCGAGCAGGGTCGTCGCCTCGAACACGCCCTCACGGTTCAAACGTCCCTCGACCACGACCTCGGCGCTGTCCGAAAAAGTGTCCGGGATCAGTCCGCGGTAGAGCACACGCATCTCGCGCGTCCCGTCCGTGACCATGAAGTCGACCTCCCGCCCGCTCTCCGCGCGCGTGATCGTGCCGGGCACCACGTGTGCGCCGACCTTCACGCCCGTCTCGTGGAAGGAGGGATCCTCGGCCACCTTGGCGTGCAGTTCGCCCGGCGTCAGATAATACGTCGCGGTGGCCTTGATCGAACTGGCCATCAGCCACCCGGCCGAGCCCAGCACCATCGCGCCACCCAGCAGGAACTTCATCTTCGGCGTCATGCGTCGTCCCTCGAGCCAGTCTGGACCTCGGAACGGTGGGACGCTGGGGCGTGACCCAGCCCACCGCAGAGGGGCTTCTCCCTTCCTAATTATAACGGGCGGGCGCGGTCACCGGGGCTGCGCGCTGCCATCGTCGGCCCACGTCAGCGCCGCACGCACCGCCCGCTCCCAGCCACGCATGCCGTCACGCGCATGCGGACTCGCCGTGGGCAGGAAGCGCTCGTAGGTGCGGGGTGCCACGAACGCATCGGCATCGGCCCACAGCCCGGCCGCCACGCCGGCGAGCGCGGCGGCGCCGAGCGCCGTGATCTCCACGGAGTCGGGGCGCTCCACCGGCACGCCGAGCACGTCCGCCTGGTACCCCATGAGCCAGTCGTTGTGCGTCGCGCCGCCGTCGACGCGCAGCACGTCGAGGGTCACGTGCGTGCCGAGGCGCATTGCCCGGAGGACGTCGGCCGTCCCGTAGGCCATCGCCTCCAGCGCGGCCCGGGCGAGATGCGCGCGCGTGCTCCCGCGCGTGAGGCCGACGATCGTCCCGCGCGCCTCGGCGTTCCAGTGCGGCGCACCGAGGCCCGTGAGCGCCGGCACGAAATACACGCCGTCATTGGAGGACACCGACTCCGCCAGGGCCTGCGTCTCCGCCGCGGAACCGATGATCCCGAGCCCGTCGCGCAGCCACTGCACCGCCGCCCCGGCGATGAAGATGCTGGCCTCGACCGCGTAGGCCGGCTCGCCCCGCGGGCCGCAGGCCACCGTGGCCAGCATCCCCGCGCCCGGCTCCGGCCGCTCCTCGCCCGTGTGCAGGAGCAGGAAGGCACCCGTCCCGTACGTGTTCTTGGCGCGCCCGGGGCGGACGCACCCCTGGCCGAACAGTGCCGCCTGCTGATCGCCCGCCACGCCGAGGATGGGCAGCGCCAGCCCGAAGTGCTCCGCCGCGACCACGCCGAACACCCCGGACGACGGCCGGACCTCCGGCAGCATCGTTGGCGGCACGCCGAACAGCGCGCACAGCTCGGGGCACCACGCGTGGCGCGTGATGTCGTAGAGCATCATGCGCGACGCGTTCGTGGGGTCCGTCGCGTGCACGGCGCCGTTGGTCAACGACCAGATCAGCCAGGTGTCCACCGTCCCGGCGAGCAGGCGATCCGTCCGGCCACGCGCGCGCTCGGCAATGATCCATTCGAGCTTCGTGGCGCTGAAGTACGGGTCCACCACCAGGCCCGTGCGAGCCCGGATCTCGTCGGCACGCGGCGCGAGCGCGGCACAGCGCGCCGCCGTGCGCCGGTCCTGCCACACGATCGCGTTCCCCAGCGGCACGCCCGTCTCGCGGTCCCACACGACCACGGTCTCGCGCTGATTGGTGATGCCGACGGCGACGGGGGCGACCCCCGCGGCCGCGATGGCCTCGCGCGCCGCCTCGCAGATGGTCCGCAGGAGATCCTGCGGGTCGTGCTCGACCCAGCCCGGCTGCGGAAAGTGCTGCGGGAACTCCCGGTAGCCGCGTCCGACGACGCGTCCATCGGCACCGACGACGATGGCGGTGGAACCGGTGGTCCCCTGATCCAGGGCGAGGATGTAGGTCACGGTGCTCCGAAGTCGAAGGGTGGGCGATGCACCCCGCGGTCGGTGACGATCGCGGTGATGAGCGCCGCCGGCGTGGTGTCGAAGGCCGGGTTCCACACGTCCACGCCGGGCGGCGTGGTGGCCACACCCGCGACCATGCGGACCTCGTCGGCGTCGCGCTGTTCGATGGGGATGGCCGCGGCGTCCGGCGTGGCGACATCCACGGTGGACCAGGGCGCGAGCACGTAGAACGGCACCCCGCAGGCCCGTGCGGCGAGCGCGAGCCCGAAGGTGCCGATCTTGTTGGCGACGTCGCCGTTCCGCGCAATGCGATCCGCGCCGACCAGCACGGCGCTGACCTCGTGCCGTGCGAGGTATGCGGCCGCCATGCCGTCCGCGATGACCGTCACGGGAATGCCCGCCCGCTGCAGCTCCCACGCGGTGAGTCGCGCCCCTTGCAGCAGCGGGCGCGTCTCGTCGGCCACCACGCGGACACGGCGACCACGGGCCGCCGCGAGGTACACCGGCGCGAGCGCCGTCCCCAGACCGCCCGTGGCCAGGGCCCCGGCGTTGCAATGCGTGAGCACGACAGCCGGGTCCGGGAGCAGGTCGAGCGCGTACGCCCCGATGGCTCGCGACATCGCGAGATCCTCCTCGAGCACGGCGGTCGCCTCGTCACGCGCGGCCGCGGCGAGCGCCTCCCCGTCGCCGACCGTCCGGTCGATGCGCGCGAGCACCCGCGCCACGGCCCAGCGCAGATTCACGGCCGTGGGCCGCACAGCCGCGATGCGTGCCGCGTCGGCCTGCACCCGGGCGCGCAGGGTGGACGGCGACAGCAGGCGATCGCGCGACGCGGCGAGGGCGGCCGCGGCCGCCCTCGCCG
>CAYSFN010000052.1:0-16937 GCA_964430045.1 uncultured Gemmatimonadaceae bacterium | reverse complement strand
CCATCGCGCAGTTCCAGGGCGTGCAGTTCCCCCTGGCGGACATGGCCATGGAGATCGAGGCCGGTCGGCACCTGACCTACCACGCGACGTGGCTGGCAGCGCGGGGACTGCCGTACACCAAGGAGGCCGCGTATGCCAAGCTGTTCTGCTCGGAATTGGCGATGCGGGCCACGATCAAGGCGATCCAGATCCACGGCGGGTACGGCTACACGAAGGAGTACCCGGTCGAACGCATGATGCGGGACGCGAAGATCTGCGAGATCGGCGAGGGGACCAGCGAGATCCAGCGACTCGTCATCGCCCGGCAGCTCTTGAAGGACGCCTCCGCGGCCCTCGGCTGATCGGCCGCGGGGCGGAGGGTGGCTGCGCGGTGCCCACCCCCTTTGCGCTGGGTGGGTGCCGCGATTACCCATTCGTGATGTTGAGATGTTTGGTGGACGCTGACGGCGACTCCGTCGGCGCCTGCCAGCGGGTCACGGGTTCGCCCCGTGATTGGCTCCACGTGCTCCGGGGGATCGTTCCGCCCCCACGCTCGCGTCACGACCCGACCTGCACCGGCGCCAGTCGCCGGCGGGCTCCGGACGCCGACCGTCGCACGAGGACCGATGCCGCGTAGTGGTCCTGCGGTCAGGGGCCGACCACCAGTGGTCCGGCGATGTCGATCGCCCGTGCGGAGTCGCCGCGCGGTGTGGCGCATCGTGTGCGATGAAGCGCGAGATCCTGATCAATTCGGCGCCGCGGGAGACCCGCGTCGCCATCATGGAGGACGATGAGCTTGCAGAACTGCTCGTCGATCGTCCCGAAGCCCGACGCCTGATCGGCGACATCTTCCTGGGGCGTGTCGAGGCGGTGCTGCCCGGCATCCAGGCGGCATTCGTCGACATCGGCTTGGAGAAGAGCGCCTTCCTGCACGCGTCGGATCTCGTCGTCGATGAGGATGACGACGACGATGACGTGGTCGAACCAGGCGACGACGGCGATGCGGCCGACGCCCCGGCGGCTGAGCGCGGGTCCGGGCGGCGGCGCTCCTCGGTCAAGGTGCCACCGATCCAGGACCTGCTCAAGAAGGGGCAGGACCTGATCGTGCAGGTCACGAAGGAACCGATCTCGACCAAGGGGTCCCGTGTCACGGCGCAGGTCTCGTTCGCCGGACGGTTCCTGGTCTACATGCCGTTCGCGTCGAAGGTCGGTGTCTCGCGGAAGATCGGGGACCGGGCGACCCGGGTCCGGCTGCGCGAGATGATGCAGGGGGTCCTGCCCAAGGACTCCGGTGGCGTGATCGTGCGCACCGTCAGCGAAGAGACGACCGCGGAGGTCTTCGATCGCGAATTGAAAACCCTGATCGCGCAGTGGAAGCGGATCAAGAAGAAGACCATGTTCATCCGGGCACCGGCCGTGCTGCACCGGGAGACCGGTCTGACCCGGGGCATCATCCGCGACGTGTTCAGTGCCACGGTGGACTCCGTGACGGTGGACTCGAAGGCCATCCACCGGGAGATCGTCGACTACCTCGGCGGGATCGCCCCGGAGCTGGTGGACCGGGTGCGGTTGTACGAGGAGAAGCTGCCCCTCTTCGATCACGCCAGGATCGAACCGGAGATCCGGGACCTCTTCAAGCGCCGCTGCGACCTGCCGAGCGGTGGCTACCTGATCATCGAGCCGACCGAAGCCCTGGTCTCGATCGACGTGAACAGCGGCCGCTACACGGGCAAGAAGGACCCCGAGAAGACCGTGCTCAAGACGAATCTCGAGGCCGCGCGGGAGATCGCGCGTCAGCTCAGGCTGCGGGACGTGGGCGGGATCATCGTCTGTGATTTCATCGACATGGAGATGAAGACGAACCGGGATCGCGTCCTGCAGGAGCTGCGCCTGCACCTCGGGCGGGACCGCGCCCGGACCAAGGCGTTCGCCGTCAGTGATCTCGGGCTGATCGAGATGACGCGGCAGCGTGTCCGGCAGTCCCACCTGCAGTCGATGACGATGGCCTGCCCGACCTGCGCAGGCACGGGCCGCGTCTTCACGCCGGAGTCCATCCTCCGGCGGATGGAGCGCTCGGTCCGTCGCTATGCCCTCGACGGGCGGCGGGAGCAGCTGGTGGTCAAGGTGCATCCGGACGTCGCCTTCTACGCGCTGGATCAGGAGAAGGATCTCGTGGGCAAGCTCGAGAAGGTGGCAGGCTTCGTGGTCGAGGTCCGCGACGACCCGCTCCTGCGGCCGGACGAGTTCAAACTGGTGACGAAGGGGCAGGGACGGGACATCACGACGCAGTACGCCGTCGCCTGAGCCGTAGGCCCTTGTGGGGACTTGCTTTAGGTCCCTCCGTTGGATAGTTTTCCGTGCTCTACCATTTAATCCAAGTCTCACGATGGCGTACGCGATCATCCGCACGGGCGGGAAGCAGTTCAAGGTCGAGCCCGGCCAGACCATTCGCATTCCGACGTTGGCCGCCGAAGCGGGCGCCTCCGTCGAATTCTCCGATGTGCTCCTCGGCGCCACCGCCGACGCGGTCCGCATCGGCGTCCCCACCCTCAGCGGCGCGAAGGTGATGGGGCAGATTGTCAAGCACGGCAAGGACGACAAGATCGTCGTCTTCAAGTTCAAGCGCCGGAAGAACTACTCGAAGAAGCAGGGACACCGGCAGGGCTTCACGGAAGTGAAGATCAACTCCATCGACCTCGGCTGATCCGGAGCACGGACCATGGCGCATAAGAAAGGCGTAGGCTCGTCGCGCAACGGGCGCGACTCGAACCCGCAGTACCGCGGGATCAAGAAGTTCGGTGGGGAGTCCGTGATCGCGGGCAACATCATCGTGCGGCAGTGCGGCACCAAGTGGCACCCGGGCCGCAACGTTGGCTTGGGGTCGGACTACACGATCTACGCCCTCGTGGACGGTGTCGTGAAGTTCGAGCACAAGGACAAGCGCCGCCAGAAGGTCAGCGTCGTGCCGGTCGAGATCGCCGCGAACAACTGATCACCGCACCAGCGTGAGCATCGAGCGCCCTCCTTCCCGGGGGGCGCTTCGTGCATCGGCCGGTCGGGGTGCCGTCAGAAACTCAGCGCCAGCCGTTGCGTAGTGGGGGTATCCGCACCGGAGGAACCGATGGGTATCTGGGACAAGGTCTCGCAGGGCATCGACAAGGCCACGAAGGCCACCGAGAGCGCGATCGACGAGGGCAAGCTGCGCCTCCAGGCGCATCAGGCGCGCAAGAGTGCCGACCAGGCGGCCGCGACGTTGGGCTACGCTGTGGCCCGTGCGCACACGACGGGCGTCCCGGTCGACCCGGGCACCATGCAACGGCTCGTCGACGCCACGCAGGCGGCGGATCGCGTGGCCGACGAGCTCAGCGCGCGACTCAGCACCGCACGCGGCGGCGGCCCCTGAGCCATCGGGTCGCGCCGCCGTGTGCCCCCGCGCGAGGGTCCCCCTACATGCGCGGTCCGCGGTCGACCTTGGGCCGCGTCGGCGCGTTCGCGAGGTCCTTCGTCAGGTCGAAGATGTAGGACGTGATCCTGGCGTAGTGGGGGTAGTCGATGTACTGGGGCTCGTCGGTGACCTGGTGGTAGTCACGATGGAGACCCGTGAAGAAGAACGCGATCGGGATGTTGAATCGCGCATAATTCGCATGGTCGCTGCGCCCGTAGATGTTGTTGTACGCCGGCCACGTGGTCGGCTCATCGAACGTGTAATCCAGCGTGAGCGGGCGTGACTGCCGGCGATTCGTGGCCGCGACCTGTTCGCCCAGCTCGGAGGACAACATCCGGGAGCCCACGACCGCCAGGTAGTTCGGACCCCCGCCGGGCAGGTCGTCCGCGCGCCCCCGGCCGATCATGTCCACGTTGATCTGCGTGACGATCTGCTCCCGCGGCACCGTCGGGTAGTCCGTGAAGTAGCGTGAGCCGGACAGTCCGCCCTCCTCGCCCGTGTGCCAGACGAACAGGATCGATCGCTTCGGTCGCTCCTTGGCCAGCGCCATCGCCTCGGCGATCTCCAGGACACCCATCGACCCGGAGCCGTCGTCATCGGCACCGTTCCGGATGGAATCCAGGCGCGGCGGACGGATGCGCCGCATGGAGTCGATCATCGGCAGGGCCATCTCGACCGCGCGCACCCGCATGTCCGGGGTCACGGGGAGCAGCGACTTCCCATCGGCCATCTGCAGACGCGACAGCATGGACGCCACCGCGCGCGCCGAGTCGTGATCCACCGGTGCCGTCGCGAAGCCGACGTGGTCATTGTGCGCCCCGATCGCGACGTACTCGTTGCGAAGCACCGGGTCGCTGCCCCGGAGGATCGCGACGACATTGCGTCCGTACTCGGGGACCAGGCGCTCCGTGAGGTCCAACCGGCCGGACACGGTGAGGCCGGCCGCCCCTGTCTGGAGGTCGGTGAGGGGGACACCCAGCAGCGCTTCGGCGGCCGCGGTCGTGAGCCGGAGCTGCGGCGCGGCGGGTGCGGCGCCCAGGGGTTGCCCCGGCACCGGCTGCGGCGTCGGGTACAGCAACGCGGCGCGCGTCGGCGGCGCGTTCACCGCTGCCCGGGCACTGGGGGTGAGCCCATCGAGATCGACCACGGCCACCGCGACGGCGCCGAGGAAGCGGTTCGGGGCCCCTCCAAAGCCGCCACGCCCACCCCCGCCGCCTGCGCCCCCCATCGCGCCGCCGCGTCCGCCACCGGCCACCACTGGTCCCGCGGGGGCCGGCGAGACGATCACGAAGCGGCCGAGCGCCTGCGCCGCGGTGATCTGGCGGGTGGTGTCGCCCTGCACCCCGCCGTAGATCACCTGGATGCTGTCGAAGGTCAGGGAGGCGAGGCGACCGCCCACGGTGAAGTCCGCGCCGATCGTCAATGTGCGCGAGCCGGCACGCAGCTGCGAGGTGGACGCGAAGTGCCGGTAGCCGTACGGGAGGCCCTGGAAGTAGGTCCCGTTGTCCCCGGCCGGCTCGAGGCCCAGCCGCCGCACTTCACGCTCGATGTAGTCGGTCCCGATCTTGTTGCCCGGCGTGCCCGACTGCCGTCCCTGCATCGAGTCGTCGGCGAAGATGTACAGGCGCGTCCGCAGATCGTCCACCGTGATCGCGGGCGTCGTGGGGCGCGGCGGCAGCTTGATGGGGTTGCCGTACTCGTTGCGCTGCGCGGTCGCTGCGAGCGGCAGCGAGAGGAGGCAGGCAAGGACTGTGCGTGGAAGAACGATGCGCGTCACGGACCGGGAGGAAAGGGAGTGCAGCAGCGAACGGAATCGCCAAGTGGCGACGCACACTCTACGCACCAGGCGGTGATTCCGTGGACTCGATAGCCGCGTGCATCGCAGCGGGGTGGTCGGTGCAGATCCCGCGGACCCCGAGCGCCGCCAGGTGGCGCCCGGTCCCGAGGTCGTTCACCGTCCATGGAATGACGTCCATGCCGGCCGTGCGGAGTGTGGCGACCAGCTCCGCATCGACGGTCTCCGCGTGCGGCCACAGCGTCGTCGCCCCGGCGGCGCGCATCGCCGCCAGCGGGTCGATGAGGCGGGCGACCAGCAGGACCCCGCGTGGGACGGCGGGGGCGAGCTGGGCGGCCCGCGAGACCGCCCGATGGTCGAACGCGTGCATCGCACAGCGCCCGGGGTACCGCGCGAGGAGCGGCGCGGCGCACTCGACGACGCCGACCCCCTTGAGTTCGCAGAACAGCCACGCCCGGTCCTGCACCGCGGCCAGCACCTCGCCGAGCGTCGGGATCGGGTGGTGCCCCCCGACGCGGAACTGCCGCACCTGGGCGGCCGTGAGGGAGGTGAACGGACGATCGGCCAGCGCGGGATCCTCGCTGAGGGCGCGCGGGACCGGGTCGTGATGGACGATGACCTCCCCATCCGAGGTCCGGTGGACGTCGAACTCGATCCCGTCCGCCCCGGCGCCGAGTGCCGCCACGATGGCCGCGAGCGTATTCTCCGGGGCGACCTGCTGGTCGCCGCGATGGGCGATTATCCAAGGCGTGGGCATGTCGTTAACATTGCATCGCATCCCGCCGTCCAACCACCCGACTGATGCCCGAGCCCTCCGCAGCGGACGATTTCGTCCCAGACCACGTCCTCATCGAGCGATGGCGGAATGGCGAGCAGCGGGCGGCCCGGGAGTTGGTCGAACGGCATGCGGGGGCGCTGGCGCGATTCGCGGCCAGCCAGGGGGTTCGGGACGAGGTGGACGAGTTGGTGCAGGACACGTTCGTGCGAGCTTTCGGCGCGATCGACAGTTTTCGTGCAGACAGTTCCTTCCGGACGTGGCTGTTCACGATCGAGCGCCGCCTCGTGCTGGACCGGCGCCGGTCGGCGCGGCGACGACGGGACGACACGGAGCTGAGTGAGTCCGACGCCGTCTCCGAGTTCGACGCACTGGATGGGGTGGTGGCACGGGAGATGGCGGAACGGATCCGCGAGGCGGTGGCACGGTTGTCGCCGATGCAGCGTGACGTCTTCACGCTGCGGGTTGCGGAAGGAATGTCGTACCGCGATATCGCGGACGTGCTGGGGAGCACGGAAGGGGCGGCGCGGGTGCACTATCACAATGCGTTGCGCGCAGTTCGGGAGTTACTCAATGACTGACCATATCGATCGCGGGATGTTGCAGGACCGACTGATCGACCTCGTGCACGCTGCGGGGTCGGCCGCCGAGCGCGCCGCGCTCGAGCGTTCCGTCGCATCGGACGCGGCGCTCGTCGACGAGCTGGCGTTCCTGCGGCAGGCCCGCGCGGCGCTGGGCGCGACCCCGGCGATCGACGTGGATCGCATCGTCGCGGCGATCCCGGCGGCCCCGGTGCGGCGCCAGCGCAGCACGCGGTCGCCGTCGTGGCAGTGGGCCGCCGCGCTGGCGACGGTGGCGTTGGGCGGCATCTCGCTCGCGATGATCGAGCACTCGTTCACGGGACAGCGCGACGGGGACCTGGGACGAGGCGTGGCGGAGACGACGCTGGTGGCGGTCGCGGAGTCTCCGCTCGGCGTGGTCTTCGGACAGGGGCTGAGCGAATTCGACGACGCGGAGCTCGAGGCGCTGTTCTCCGGGCTGGCGGAGTTCGACGGCCTGCTGTCCGTCGAGCCGGTGCGGCAGCACGCCCTGCCTGGCGACTCGGAAGGAGGGGACTGATGCGGAAGCTCCTGTTGATGGTGCTCGCGATCGGCGCGCTGGCAACTGGCGCTGAGGCGCAACGCGGTGGCGCGGGACGCGGCGCGGACAGCCTCCGCCGTCCCCCCGGCGACATGGATCGACGCATCCAGGAGCGCATGGGGCAGATCCTCCGCGATCAGTTGCGGCTCACGGATGCCCAGGTGCGGCAGATGCAGGAGCACAACGTGCGCTTCGCGTCGCGCCGGATGTCGCTCGGATGGAACGAGCGATCGGCCCGGCAGTCCCTGCGGGACGCGATGCGCGCGCGCGACAGCGCCGATCGCGCGGACGTCGGTGCGCTGCTCGAGCGGGTCATCGTGCTCCAACGGGAGCGGCTGACGCTCGTCGAGGAGGAGCAGCGCGCCTTGGCCGTCTTTCTGACGCCGATGCAGCGCGCGCGCTATTTCGCGTTTGAAGAGGAGTTGGTGCGTCGCTCGGAGGAACTGCGTCGCCAGGCGGAATCCCATGGCGGGGCTGCTCGTGGCTCGACTGGCGGGGACGATCACCGACGGCCGCCGCCCTCGCAGGGGCGTCGCATCCCACCCGCCGGATTGATGCCGTGACGCACGGGTAGTACTATTCCGGAGCGTTGCCCGGGTGGTGGAATTGGTAGACGCAGGGGACTCAAAATCCCCCGCTCCTCGCGAGCTTGCGGGTTCGAGTCCCGCCCCGGGCATTGGTGTCTGCTGTTGGCCGCTCGACCGGGCCGCATTCCCTACTGCCGCCCGCGTCCCGTCGTGTCCGATCCGTCCGCCGCGCTCGCCGACGACTCTGTCGATCCCGCCGTCCTCGATGGTCTTCGCGCCTTCGGAGGAATGCCGCTGCTCACGCAGCTCGTCGCGCTCTACCGCGAGCAGGTCCGGATCCGCCTCGCCGCGATGGATGCCGCGCTCCAAGCAGCCGACGCCGAGGCGCTGCGTCAGGCAGCGCACGCGCTGAAGGGGAGTTCCGGCCAGGTGGGAGCCACCGGGCTGCAGCACCTCTGCGGCCGGATCGAGCACTGCGCCGCTGCGCACGATCTTCAGGACATCCCCCTCCTGCGTGCCGCCGTGCAGCACGCCGCCGCGGGTGTCGACCAGTGGTTGGTCGACCACGGCTTTCCCCACTGAGTGCCCCCCCCCAATGCCTGGTCGTGACTTTCTCTACGTGCCCGGACCGACGAACGTCCCGGACCGCCTGCTCCGTGCCATGCATCGTGCGATGGCCGACCATCGCTCCCCGGAGTTCCCGGTCCTGGTGCGCGACGTTCTCGACCGGTTGCCGCTGATTGTCGGGAGCGATCGGGCGCGCGCGTTCGTCTTCCCGGCGACCGGCAGCGGGATGTGGGAGGCCGCGCTGGTGAACACGCTGCACCCCGGCGACCGGCTGCTGGGGACCCGGTACGGCCAGTTCTCGCAGTTGTTCATCGACGCCGCACAGCGACTGGGCTTCCAGGTGGACATCCTCGACGCGCCGTGGGGGACCGCCGCGCCGGCCGAGGCGATCGAAGCCGCCCTGCGCGCGGACACGGAGCGCCGCATCCGCGGCGTCCTGGTCGCGCACAATGAGACGTCCACGGGTGTCACCAGCGACATTGCGGCGGTTCGCCGGGCCATCGATGCGGCGGACCATCCGGCCCTGCTCTTCGTGGATGGGGTGAGTTCCATCGCGTCGCTGGATTTCCAGATGGATGCCTGGGGCGTCGACCTTGCGATCACGGGAAGCCAGAAGGGCTTCATGCTCCCCGCCGGGCTCGGCATCCTCGCAATGAGTCCGCGCGCGATGGCGCTCGTGCCCTCGGCCACCTGCCCGCGCGCCTTCTTCGATCTCCGGCCGATGATCACGAACAACGACGCGGGGTACTTCCCGTACACCCCCGCGTTGTCGCTGCTGTACGGCTTGCAGGAGTCGCTCACCATGTTGCTCGACGAGGGGATGCCCGCCGTCGCGGCTCGGCACCGCCACCTGGCGGGCGGCGTGCGGGCGGCGGTCGCCGCGTGGGGGTTGCCCATCTGCGCCCAGTCCGAGGCCAGTGCGAGCAACACCGTGACGGCGGTGATGCTGCCCGGTGGTGAGGCGCCTGCGCTGCTCCAGCGGGCGTTTCATCGGTACCGCCTGTCCCTCGGTGCCGGCCTCGGGACGCTGGCCGGACAACTCTTTCGCATCGGCCACCTTGGGGACCTGAACGAGCTGATGCTCCTCGGTGCGCTCGGTGGCGTCGAGATGGCCCTGCAGGACGTGGGCGTGCCGGTGGTCGCCGGCAGCGGCGTGGCCGCCGCGCAGGCCAGCTTCCGCGCGGCTCCGTCCGCCTGAGCGCGCGACCGCACGCTGGTGTGACGCGCCGACTCCCGGTTGCAGGTGGAGTCGGCCTGGCGATCCGACGACACCCGTGTCTTGTAGGACCAGGTGAGGCTTCCTAGGTTTCCCCGCATGACGACCTACAAACTTTCGACGGTCCCGCTCGCGGGAGACCGCATCGACTTCCGCGACGGCGAGCTCGTCGTCCCCGACAACCCGATCATCCCGTTTATCGAAGGCGACGGCACGGGGGTCGACATCTGGCGCGCGTCCGTGCGCGTGTTCGACGCCGCCGTCGCACAGGCCTACGGCGACACACGCCGCATTCACTGGATGGAGGTCTTCGCCGGTGAGAAGGCGCACGATCGCTTTGGCGACTGGCTGCCCAGCGAGACCATCCAGGCCTTCGGGGACTTCCGGGTCGGCATCAAGGGGCCGCTCACCACCCCCGTCGGCACGGGGATCCGCTCGCTCAACGTGGCGCTGCGGCAGGAGCTGGACCTGTACGCGTGCATCCGCCCGGTCCGGTACTTCGAGGGGGTCGGTGCACCCGTCAAGGAGCCGGGCAAGCTGAACGTCGTGATCTTCCGCGAGAATATCGAGGACGTGTACTCCGGGATCGAGTTCAAGGCGGGATCGGCCGAAGCCGACGGGCTCCGGGCGTTCATCGAGCGCGAGTACGGCAAGCGCATCCGCGAGGGATCGGCGCTCGGCATCAAGCCCATGTCGCCCTTCGGGTCGAAGCGGCTGGTGGCCATGGCGATCGCCTATGCGATCAAGCACGGTCGGCCGTCCGTCACGCTGATGCACAAGGGCAACATCATGAAGTTCACGGAGGGCGGCTTCCGGGACTGGGGCTACGAGGTGGCCGCCGAGCGTTTTGGCGGTGAGACCATCGCCGAGAGCGCCGTCTCGGGGAGCGTGCCCGCGGGGAAGGTCCTCATCAAGGATCGCATCGCGGACTCGATGTTCCAGCAGCTCCTGCTGCGGCCGGACGAGTATTCGGTGATCGCAACGCCGAATCTCAATGGCGACTACGTCTCCGACGCGGCGGCGGCCCAGGTCGGTGGCCTGGGGATCGCGCCGGGCGGGAACGTTGGCGATGGTGTGGCGGTATTCGAAGCAACGCATGGCACCGCGCCGAAGTACGCGGGCTTGGACAAGATCAATCCGGGGTCGGTGATTCTCTCGGGGGTGATGATGTTCGAGCATCTGGGGTGGACCGAGGCGGCCGCGCTCATCACCCGCGGCATGGAGCGGGCCATTGCGGCGAAGACCGTGACCTACGATCTGGCGCGTCAGATGCCAGGGGCCCGTGAAGTGAAGACCTCCGAGTTCGCCGATGCGATGATCGCCGCGATGCACGCGTGAGGTTCCAGTTTCTCTCACCCGTGAGTTGGCTGCCATGTCATTGAATTTCGCAGCGCGCGTCGGCGACCCGTCGTCGGCGCGCGTCCCCGTGCTCGCCGTGCTGCTCCCGCCGACGGCGGCCCTCCCGCGGGAGCTCAAGCGCCTCGACACGCTCTTCGGCGGTCAACTGACGGCGGCACTGCGGCGTCGAGACTTCCGCGGGAAGCGGGACGAGCAGTATGTCCTGAGCCGAGCGGGCCGCAGCGGGGGGCCGGCGAGGGTCCTGCTGGTCGGCATGGGTGCTGAGGACCGCGTGGCCGCGCTGCGCCGTGCCGCCGCCGTCGCTGCGCGGGCCGCCAAGGGGCAGGGGGTCGGTGCGATGGCGCTTTTCGCCGGTGCGCTCTCCGCTGTCGAGACCGAGGCGACCGTGGTGGGTGCGTCGCTCGGGGCCTGGGAGTACAGTGACCTCAAGTCACCCGTCGCCGAGGCGGACCGCCGCGAGGCGCTGGCCGAGGTCGTCATCGTCTCTGCGGGCGATGGCGCCGCCGCGCGGGCGGGCGTGCAGTCGGGCCACGCCATTGCCGAGGGGTACGCGCTGGCGCGGCGCCTCGGGATGATGCCCCCGAATCTGTGCACCCCCGACTACCTGGCGGACACGGCGCGGAGCATCGCGGCCGCGCATTCGATGAAGGTCACCGTGCTGGGACGCGCGGAACTGACGAAGCTGAAGGCGGGTGCCTTCCTCGCCGTCGCCCAGGGGACCACGCAGGAGCCGCGGCTCATCGCGCTGGAGTATCGTGGTGGTGGGCGGCAGGCCCCCATCGTGCTGGTCGGCAAGGGATTGTGTTTCGACACCGGGGGCATCTCGATCAAGCCGGCGGCCGGGATGGAGTGGATGAAGTTCGACATGTGTGGTGCGGCGGGGGTCCTGGGGGCGCTCGACGCCATCGCCCGGCTCGCACTGCCCATCAATGTCATCGGTCTGATCGGCGCCACGACGAACATGCCGTCCGCCGAGTCGTACAAGCCCGGTGACGTCGTGCGCGCGATGAATGGCAAGACGATCGAGGTGATCAACACGGACGCCGAAGGGCGGATGGTCCTGGCTGATCTTCTGACCTATGCCAGCCGGTTCAAGCCTGCGGCCGTCGTGGATGCAGCGACCCTCACCGGAGCCTGCGTCATCGCGCTGGGCAACACGGCGACCGCGGTCCTCGGGTCCGACAGCGACCTCGCCGAGGAACTGCTGTCGGCCGCGTCGCGTGCGGCGGAACCGGGATGGCGCCTGCCACTCTGGGATTCGTACCGCGAACTGATCGCGTCGGACGTCGCCGACGTGAAGAACTCGGGCGGGCGGGCCGCGGGCACGATCACCGCCGCGCATTTTCTCGCGACGTTCATCGGCGACTACCCGTGGGCGCACCTCGATATCGCCGGGACGGCGTACTCGGAATCGGACCTCGGTTTCATCCCGAAGGGTCCAACGGGCACACCCGTCGGGACCTTCGTCGAGTTCGTACGCGGCCGAGTCGGCTGATCGATGCAGGCACGGCTTCTCGTTGCCGTGACGCTCGCCACGGCGATGTCGGCCGGTGCACAGGGCGGTGGGGGGGGGGACTCCGTGCGGGTCCGGGACTCGCTGCCGCTCCGCGTTCCGGCCACGCCACCGCAGGACACCCTGATGGCACCGCTTCCGCTCGCACCCGCGGTCGGCGGAGCCGTCGGGGCGTCGATCCTCCGCTGGGAGCGCGACGAGATCGCGCAGACGGGCGCGCAGTCGCTCGCCGAATTGCTGGAGCGGATCCCGGGCGCCGCCGTGCTCCGCACGGGTTTCCTGCTGGCCCCCCAGGTCGTGACCTGGATGGGCGATCCGGCACGCGTGCGTGTGTTCCTGGACGGGGCGGAGCTCGATGCGATCGACCTTCGCGCAGGCGCGGCGCGCGACCTGGGGGCTGTCGACATCTGGACGATGGAGGCGATCACCGTCGAAGTCACGCCCAACGAACTGCGCGTCCACCTGCAGTCGTGGCGCGTCGAGAACCGGGTCCCGAGCACGCGGGTCGACGTCTACACCGGCGACGACGACACCAACCTGTACCGGGGGTATTTCGGTCGCCGCTTCGCGTCGGGCCTGGCGGCGCAGTTCGGATTCCAGCAGTTCGGTACGGTGAATCGTCGATTCGGCGGCGACGGGGACGCGCTCTCGCTGTTCGGCCGTCTCGGCTGGGCGGCTGGAGACTGGTCGACGGACGTCGCCATTCACCGTGGGCGCCGCACCCGGGCCACCACCACGGGAATCCTCGAAGAGCCGGTGGAACTGGGCCCATACGCCGGCGTGGCGTCGCAGATCATCGCCCGTGCGGCGTACCGCAGTCCCTCGGCACCTGGGCTGTGGGCACAGCTCATCGCCGCATCAGGATCCTGGGCCGAGGACACCGTGCCCGGGGTTCGGCCAACGCCACGCGACACCGCGGACAGTCTCGCCGTCGCGCCCGACAGTTCGGCCTCGCGCCGCCAGGTGGTCGCGCTCGTTGGCCGGACGATGGGTGCGCTCGAAGTGGCTGGCGGTGCCCGGTACCGCGAGGTCGGTGAGGCGTGGTACCTCTCGCCGATCGTGCGGGGGTCGTGGCGATGGTCGAGCCTCGCCCTCTCGGCGCGCCACGAACTCCAGTCCGAGGACTCCATCGCACGCTCGGACGGCTCGGCGCAGTACCGACTGGGACGCTGGCTCACCGTCGACGGTGGGGTCAGCCGGCGCGCGCCCATGTGGACCAATGCCGAAGTGGCGTCGCTGGCGTACCGGGCAGGCGGCACGCTGCGGGTTCGTGGATGGGACCTGAGTGCCGGATCGCTGATGATCCCCGGTACTCGCCTGCTGCCGCCGACGGTCTTCGACCTCGCCTATGATTCCGTCGCGATCCCGGATCGTCGCGCCGTGACGTTCGGTCTCAGCGGGCCGATCTACAAGAGCCTGCGGTTGGACGTGCACGCGATGCAGTGGGACTCGACGGGCCCGTACCGACCCGACCTGGATCTCCGGGCGCGGGTGCATATCGACACCGAGTGGCGGGAGCGGTTTCCCCGGGGCGACTTCACGTTCCGCGGCGCGGTGGAGTACCGGCGCCTCGGCGACGTGATCGCACCGATCACGGAGGCGCCGGTGACGCTCGAGGGTGCCGCATACTGGTCGTCCCGCATCGAGATTCGTATTCGAACCGCGACGATCTCCTGGCAGTTCCGGAATTACACCGGGACGCGGTACCAGACCGTCCCGGGGTTCCTGATCCCGCAGCGCATGAATTTCTATGGCGTGCGCTGGCACTTCTCGGATTAGGGCCCCGGAAAGACTTCCGTAACTGTCTGCGGTGCGGTAACTTGCAAGGTTATGCTCCGTTCAATGACCGGGTTCGGGACTGCGAGTGGTCCCGTCGGCTCCGCGACGCTCGTCGTGGAGGTCCGCTCCGTGAATCACCGCTTCTTCAGTCCGTCGCTCAAACTGCCGCCGGCCCTGACGCGCTGGGAGTCCGAGATCCGTGATCTGGTGCGCCGCCGCGTTGCACGGGGGCACGTCACCGTCTCCGCGCGTCTTGAGACGGAGCGGGTCGCCGAGACGCGGATCGATGCCGGTGCGTTTGCCCAGGCCGTGGACCTGCTGCGCACGCTGCGGGACCGGCACGGGCTCGACGGGGGCATCGATGTCGCCACCGTCCTCCGCGTGCCGGGCGTCGTCGGTGGTGTCCGGGACGACGACGCCGTGGAGGACGTCGGGCCGGCCCTGGCGATCGTCGACGCCGCCGTGCAGGCGTTGCTCGCGATGCGTGCCGCCGAGGGGGCGCGGTTGGGCGAGGTGCTGCGCGCGCGGCTCGATGCGATCGAGGTGATCATTGCGCGACTCGCCGAACGGTCGCCGGAGCGTGTTGCCTCGTACCGGCAGCGGCTCACGGCGAACGTGGCGGCGCTCCTGAATGGCGTCGCAGTCGATGAGCACCGGCTGGCCCAGGAGGTCGCGATGGCGGCGGAGCGCTGGGACGTCGGTGAGGAGATGGATCGCTTCCGGTCGCACAGCGTCGCGTTCCGTGACGCACTGAGTGCGGTGGGGGGCGAACCCGTGGGGAAGCGCCTGGGGTTCCTGCTCCAGGAGCTTCTGCGCGAGGCGAACACGACGGGCAGCAAGTCGAACGACGCCGAGATGCAGCGCGACGTCGTCGCGGTCAAGGAGGAGCTGGAACGACTGCGCGAACAGGTGGAGAACCTCGAGTGAGGCACTTTCCTGTCGTGCTGTCGGCGCCCTCCGGTGGCGGGAAGACGACGATCGCCCGGCGCCTGTTGCGGGCGCGGTCCGACGTCGGCTACTCCATTTCCGCCACGACCCGGCGCCCGCGACCCGGCGAGGCGGACGGCACGGACTACCACTTCCTCTCCGACGAGGTCTTCGCGGCACAGCGGCGCGCGGGGGCGTTCGCCGAGTGCGCCGAGGTCCACGGCCACTGGTACGGCACCCTCAGGTCCGAGGTCGACCGTGTCGCCGGGGCGGGGCAGCACCTGCTGTTGGACATCGACGTGCAGGGGGCGCGGCAGTTCCGTGCCGCGATCCCGGCGACTCGACTAGTATTCATCGTACCGCCGTCGGCCACCGTGCTGCGTGCCCGGCTCGCCGCGCGGCAGAGCGAGTCCGAGGCACAGCTGCAGGTTCGGCTGCGCGCCGCCATCACGGAGCTCGCGGCAGTCGCCGAGTACGACTATGTCGTCGTGAACGACGATCTGGACGAGGCCGTGCGCCGGGTGTCGTCGATCATCGATGCCGAACGCTCGCGCTTCGCCGGCGCGCTGAGCATCGATCCGCAGGTGGGTGCCGTGCTCACGGAGCTCACGCAGTCCATTCTTCTTCCGGAATAGCTACGATGCAGGTCTTCACACCCAACGAGATCACCGAGACCGCCGCCAACAAGTACCTGGCGGTGCTGGTCGCGTCGCGCTACGCGCGCGCGCTGAACGACTTCCCGCGGATGCCGGTCGCCAAGGAGAAGAAGCTGACGACCCGCGCGCTGGAAGATCTGACCGCCGGGGAGGTCGCGTACCGCGTCGTCCCCCGCAAGCGTCCGACCGAGTAGCACGAACCGCCGTGCGCCCGTTCGCCGGCCGCCACGTGCTCCTCGGGGTGACCGGGGGCATTGCGAGTTACAAGGCGGCGTTGCTCGCCCGCCTCCTGGTGAAGGCGGGCGCGGTGGTGGACGTGGTCCTCACGCGCAGTGCGCGCGAGTTCATCGGCGGCATCACCTTCGAGGGACTCACCGGCCGGCCGGTGCACGATGCCCTGATCGACGAGGGGGCGGCCCTGTCGCACATCGCACTGGCCCGCGCCGCCGACGTCGTCGTCGTGGCGCCGGCCACGGCGGACTTCCTGGCTCGCGCCGCGACCGGCCGGGCCGACGATCTCCTCGGCGCCGTGCTGCTGGCCACACAGGCACCGGTGGTCATTGCACCTGCCATGAACGACCGGATGTGGACGCATGCCGCCGTGCAGGCGAACGTCCGGCACTGTCACGCGCTGGGGTACCAGGTCGTGGAGCCGAGCACGGGCGATCTCGCCGCGGGCGAGGGGCGTGGACCGGGGCGGCTGCCCGAGCCCGACGTGCTGTTCGCGCACGTGGGACGGGCATTGGAGTCCCCGTCGCTTGCCGGCCAGCGGGTCGTCGTGACGGCGGGTCCCACGCGGGCGGCTCTCGACCCCGTGCGCTACCTCTCCAACCATTCGTCGGGGAAGATGGGGGTCGCGCTGGCGGCGGCGGCGTGGCGTCGCGGCGCGACCGTGCAGTTGATCCACGGACCGATGACGGCACCGGTGCCTCCCGGGGTCGACGCGCTGGCCGTATCGACGACCGAGGAGATGGCGTCGGCGGTCGCGGCCGCGCTGCCGACGGCGAACGTCCTGGTCATGGCAGCCGCGCCAGTCGACTTCCATGCGGCCTCGGTCGCCACGGAAAAGATGAAGAAGGGCGCCATGGAGACCTCGTTGTCGCTCCGGCCCGCGGTGGACATCCTCACCAGCACGCGCGCGCAGCGTCCACGGGACCTGTTTGTGCTGGGCTTCGCCCTGGAAACGTCGGACGGGGAACGACACGCGCGCGCGTGCTGGTGAGGATGTCCACCGCGGGCCGGAGCGACAACGAGGTCTC
>CAYSFN010000051.1:5749-16991 GCA_964430045.1 uncultured Gemmatimonadaceae bacterium | reverse complement strand
CCCCGCCGGGATGTGGGTCGGGACCTTCCACGCCGTCGGCGCGCGCCTGGTCCGCCAGTTCGCGGATCGGGTGGGCCGCACGCCGGGGTTCACCATCTACGACAGCGACGACGTCGAGTCGCTGGTGAAGCGCGTCATGGCGGCCCTCGGGCACTCGCCGAAGTCCGTCGCGCCGCGGGCGGTCGCGGCGGCGATCTCGTCCGCGAAGAACGCGCTCGTCTCGCCGGCCGAGTACGCGCAGACGGCGCGTGATCCGATGAGCACGGTCGTGGCGTCCGTGTATGCCCGCCTCGAAGCGGACCTGGTGCGCGCCAACGCGGCGTCGTTCGACGACCTGCTGACGCTGCCCGTGCAGATGCTGCGCGAACATGCCGACGTGGCGGAGCGACTGGCGCGGCGCTTCCGGTACGTCCTGGTGGACGAGTACCAGGATACGAACCGCGCGCAGTACGAGCTGGTGCGGCACGTGGGGCGCCACGGCAACGTGTTCGTCGTCGGGGACGACGACCAGTCGATCTACGGGTGGCGTGGCGCGGACATCCGGAACATTCTCGACTTCGAGCGCGACTTCCCGGCGGCGCAGGTCGTGCGCCTCGAGGAGAATTACCGCTCGCGTCCGGAGATCCTCGCGCTGGCGAACGCGGTGATCAGCGAGAACGCGGAACGACGCGGAAAAACCCTGCGCGCGACACGGCCGCCGGGGAGCCCGGTCACGCTCGTCACCGCCGCCGACGACCGCGACGAGGCGGACTTTGTCGTGGAGGAACTCGTCGCCCGCCGGGCGCGCGACGTCGGGCGGACCTTCGGGGACATGGCCGTGCTGTACCGCACCAATGCGCAGAGCCGCCCGCTCGAGGAGGCGCTCCGCACGCGCCGCATCCCGTACCGCCTGGTCGGGCAGGTGCGCTTCTACGAGCGACGCGAGATCAAGGACATGATCGCGTGGTTGCGCCTGATCGCGAACCCTGCGGACGGGGAGGCCTTGCGACGGGCGATCGCCGCGCCTCGGCGTGGGATCGGGGAGGCGTCGCTGGAACTGCTCGCGGCCACGGCGCAGGCGGCGAACGTGTCCCTGCTGGAGGCCGCGCGCGACGGCACGCTGCTCGCGCTGCGCGGGAACACCCGCACCCTGTTGTCGGACTTCGTGGCGCTCGTGGACGGCCTGCGCGCCGTCGCGGCCGAATCTGCCGTTGATGAGCTGATCCGCGAGGTCCTGGACCGCACGGGATACGCGACCTGGCTGCGCGGTGAGGGCCCTGATGCGGACGACCGGCTGGCGAACATCGCCGCACTCGCGGACGGCGCCAGTGCGATCCGCGACGAGTTCGACGGTGAGGCGGGGCTCGCGCCGCTGGACATCTTTCTGCAGCGCGTGGCCCTGGTCACGTCCGCCGACGAGTCCGACGCCGCAGAGGGGGCCGTGACCTTGATGACGCTGCACAACGCGAAGGGACTCGAGTTCCCGGTGGTGGTGCTCACGGGGCTCGAGGACGGACTGTTCCCGCTGGTGCGCTCGGCCGACTCCGCCGATGCCCTCGAAGAAGAGCGGCGCCTCTTCTACGTCGGCGTCACCCGGGCGGAGGACGTGCTGTACCTGACGCATGCCCAACGGCGATGGCGCAACGGCACGTCGCTGCCCGCGATCCCGTCACGATTCGTGCGCGACCTCGGTCCGGGACTGGTCAAGCCCACGCGCACCATGCGCGCACGGGCGACCACGTCGCCGCACGCGGCGTGGGGCCACGACGACGACTGGGGCTCGGGCGCGTCGGCCACGGGCGTGCGCCGCCGTGGCACGCCGGTCGAGTGGGGAGCGCCCGCAGCGGCCTCCCGCGGGGCCCCGGCCGTCGAGGACGAGTCCGACGTCGCACCGCGCTATCAGGTCGGTGAGCGCGTCCGCCACTCGCGGTTCGGCACCGGGACGATCGCCGAACTCAGCGGGCAGGGGGCGCAGGCGAAGGCCCGGATTGACTTCGACGACGACGCCATCGGTCGCAAGACCCTGATGCTTGCACAGGCACATTTGGAACAAGGATGGGAAGAATGAGTGTCTCGCTGGATGAAGTGCGACGCATCGCGTCGCTGGCCCGGCTGACGGTGACGGACGACCGCGCCGCCGCGTTGATGCAGCAGCTCAACGGGATCCTGTCGCACATGGACGTCCTGCAGCAATTGCCGGGCCTCGACGCCGACCCGGCCGACGCGCTTGCCGGCATGCCGCTGGCGGCCGACGACGGACCCTCGGTCCGGTTGTCGCGTTCGCCTGCCGCGTTCGCCCCGGCGTGGCGCGACGGCTTCTTCGTGGTGCCGCGACTGGCGACGCACGAAGACGCGACGCCGGACGCAGAGGGGAGCGCATGACCATCCTCACGGCCGCACTCGACCGCGCCGACGCCGCCGGCGCGTGGCACGACGGGCTCAACATCCTCCTGCACGACCGGGTGACCACGCAGGCCGCGCTCGGGGATGCAGCGGCGTCCGCACCGCCGCACGGCCTCCTCGCGTCCACGGCGGTCGTGCTCAAGGACAACATCGCGTCCGCGCTGCTGCCGACGACCTGCGGGTCCCGCATCCTCGACGGGTACCTGAGCCCGTTCGCGGCGACCGCCGTCACGCGCCTGCGCGCGGAGGGTGCCGTGATCGTCGGCGTCGCCAACATGGATGAGTTCGCGATGGGGTCCTCGACCGAGCACTCCGCCTACGGCCCGACACGCAACCCCCTCGATCCTGCCCGCGTCCCCGGCGGGTCGAGTGGCGGATCGGCCGCCGCCGTCGCGGCAGGCATCGCGCCCGTGGCCCTCGGCTCCGAGACCGGTGGCTCGGTGCGCCAGCCCGCGTCCTTCTGCGGCGTCGTGGGGGTGAAGCCGACCTATGGGCACGTGTCGCGCTTCGGACTGGTGGCGTTCGCGTCCTCGCTTGACAGCATCGGCGTGTTCGGGGCCACGGTTGGCGACGCCGCGCGTGGTCTGCAGGCGATCGCCGGGCGGGACCCCAACGACGCCACGTCCGCGGACGTGCCCGTCGGCGATCTCGTCGCGGCGGCCACGGAGCGGCTCGATGGACTGGTCGTCGGGGTGCCGCGCGAGTACTTCCCCGAATCGCTGGATCCCGCGCTGCGTGCCCGGACCGCGCGCACCCTCGATGCCTTGCGGGCGGCGGGAGCGACCCTCCGCGACGTCTCGCTGCCACACACCGAGTACGCGATCCCGGTCTACTACATCATCGCGCCGGCCGAATGCTCGTCGAACCTCGCGCGCTTCGACGGGGTGCGCTACGGCCCCCGGGCGGACGCCGGCACGTTGCGCGCGATGTACGACGAGACGCGCCGTCGTGGCTTCGGGGACGAGGTGACGCGCCGGATCCTCCTCGGGACCTACGTGCTGTCGCACGGCTACTACGACGCGTATTACAAGAAGGCGCAAGCCGTGCGGCAGCGCATCACCGGCGACTTCACGACCGTGTTCGCCGACGGCGTCGACGTGCTGTTCACGCCGACCACGCCCGGAACCGCCTTCCCCATCGGCGCGATCACCGACCCCTACGAGATGTATCTGTCCGACATCTACACCGTCACCGCCAACCTCGCCGGCATCCCCGCGATGTCGGTCCCGATCGGACGCGTGCGGGGACTGCCCGTCGGTGGCCAGATCCTGGCACGGCACTTCGACGAGCCGACGATGTTCCGCGTGGCCTACGCGATCGAGCAGGCCGCGCTTGCCGGGGAGGACGCATGATGCCGCCGTGGGAGATGGTGGTCGGTCTCGAGGTGCACGTCCAGCTCAAGACGGCGACCAAGGCCTTCTGTCGTTGTGCAACGTCGTTCGGGGATCCCCCGAACACCAACACCTGCCCCGTCTGTCTGGCGCTGCCGGGCGCGCTGCCCGTCCTGAACGCGCGGGCGGTCGCGCTCGCCACGCGCGCCGCGCTGGCCCTGGAGTGCACGGTGCACGCACGGTCGGTCTTCGCGCGCAAGAACTATTTCTACCCCGACCTGCCGAAGGGGTATCAGATCTCGCAGTTCGACCGGCCACTGGCCACGGGCGGCGTGCTGGCGTGCAGCGTCGGCGAGCGGACCACGCGCGTGGGGATCACGCGCGTCCACATGGAGGAGGACGCGGGGAAGTCGATCCACGACCGCTTCGCCGCCATGACCGCCATCGACCTGAATCGCGCCGGCGTGCCGCTGGTCGAGATCGTGAGTGAACCCGACATCCGCTCGGCGGCGGAGGCCGGCGCGTACCTCCGGCACTTGAAGCAGATCCTCGAGTATGCCGACATCAGCGACGTCTCGATGGAGGAAGGCTCGCTGCGGGTCGACGCCAACGTCAGCGCGCGACGGCTCGGCGACACGGTGCTGGGCACCAAGACCGAGCTGAAGAACCTCAACTCGTTCTCCGCGGTCGAGAAGGCACTGGAGGTCGAGTTCGCACGGCACGTCGCGGTGCTGGAACGTGGTGGCACCATCGAGCAGATGACGCTGCTGTGGGACGCGGAGCAGGGGACCACGCGGCCGGCCCGCAGCAAGGAGGGGAGTCACGACTACCGCTACTTCCCGGAACCTGACCTGCCGCCACTCGTGTTGCGTGACGCCGAGATCCGTGCACACCGCGAGGGGCTCCCGGAGCTCCCGGCGGCACGCCGTGCGCGCTTCCGCGAGGCGTTCGGCCTCGGCGCGGCCGACGCGGAGGTGCTGACGGCGACCCGCAGCCTCGCGGAGTATTTCGAGGCCGTGGCGAGGGCGTGTGGCGACGGCAAGGCCGCGGCCAACTGGGTCATGGGCGAGGTGCTCGCCGCCGCGAACGCGGTGGGGGGCGATCTCCGACGCATCGGCGCGAATCCGCCCGTGGACGCACCGCGGGTGGCGGCGCTCATCACGCTCGTCCGGGCGGGGACGATCTCGAACTCCGCTGGCAAGAAGGTCTTTGCCGAGCTGCTCACCTCCACCGACACGCCGGCGGAAGTTGCCGCGCGGCTCGATCTGCTCCAGGTGGGCGACGCGGACCAGTTGACCCAGTGGGTCGATGACGTCCTCGCGGCCAACCCCGACGAAGCGGCCCGCTTCCTGGCCGGCGAGCGCAAGCTCCAGGGCGTGCTGGTGGGCCTGGTGATGAAGCGCTCGCAGGGACGTGCCGACCCCAAGCGGGTGAATCAGCTCCTGGCGGCGCGCGGCGGTGCGTAGAGGGGGGTGGCGAGTTGGCTCGCGTAGTCGAGCGACGTCGCCGGCAATCCGAACGCGTGCTCTGCGGCGGTCGCGGCGGCGCTCGCCCCGCCGTCCCGGAGCGCGCTGCGTCGCACGCGCTTGGCCTCGCGCAGCGCGTGCTCGCCGGCGGGGTCCAGTTGGAACGGCTCCGACCCCTCGTCACGACACAGGAAGTCGACCACGTAGTTGAAGCTCCGCACCAGGTGCGACTCGACGGCCGAACCGTCGAGCCCCCAGCGACTGCGCTCCAGCAGCAGCTGGAAGACGCGCTGCCAGTGCTCGCTGTCAGCGGCCCGCACCATGCCCCGGAACAGGCGTCGATTGGTGCCCGTGCTGAAGAGCGTGGGGCTCAGGATGCGGTCGAGATGCTCATCCGCCCGGTCATGGTCGAGCAGGATCAGCTCGTGGGCGCGATGCGCGATGCCCACCGGCAGCAGCGTCTCGAAGCGGCTCTCCCAGTAGGAATGGCCGATGGCGGCGGAGGAGGCCGTGCCGGCCAGTTGCCGGGGCACGAAATGGTTGTGCGCCACGACGTCCGCGGCGAGGTGTGCGAGATACCCGAACCCGAACGCGCGGAGCGAGTCGTTCCGCGCCGTGTCGCGGATCTCGAGTCCGATATGCCAGGCGTGACAGTGCCGCCCGGCCTCCGCGTACTTCTTGGCCATGCTCGTGTCCGCGGCGATCGACCCGTACAGGAAGTCGTAGGGGTACTGCTGCAGCAGGGCCGCGACGCCCGCCGGCAGCAGCGACAGATGCCGCAGGACCGCTTCGCCGAGGAAGATGTGCGTCCCCGGGGTCCATGCCCATGCGGTCTCGGGCGTCAGGGCGATCCAGAGGACGGAGAGCGCCCCGGCACCCAGCCATCCTGATGCGCGCACCAGGTCAATCCACCCGCCGGCGGCGACGCAGGTGCGGACGGGGCGGCGCATCGTCCGCGTGGTCCCGCGTCCGAGGCCGTGCGCGAGGAGCCTCCTCGTCGTCCGACTGGTCGCTCGCGGTGGGGGCCGTGGTCCCGCGGACCAACGCCCGGACACCGGCGCGTACCCCGCGGACCGCCGCGAGCCCGTTCACGATGACCTCCTGCGCTTCGTCCTGGACCACCGCGACGGTGTCGGTGAAGACGTCCACCCGGTCCGCGAGCGCGGCCACCGCGCGCCGGGCGCGCCGGTTGGTGTAGTGGACCGTCTCGTGCAGTGCGGCGACGTCCTGGCGGACCGAGGCGGAGATGGCCGCGACCTCCTGCGCAATGCGGTTCGCCGCGGCCAGGAGCTCCGCGAGGTCGCGACTGAGGGCCGCGACCGACCCGCGATGCTCCGCGACGGCCTTCCGCTGGCGCAGCGCGACGACGATGGCCAGCAGCAGCAGCACGCAGGCCACGATGCCGAGGATCCCGCTCGCCACGCCCGCGACCTGGGCGAACCATGAGGGCTCGGGGGGGATGAGTCGCATCACCACCGTATCGACCACGTCCGGCCCCTGCGCCACTGGCATACGCAATGTCATGGTCGGAAACTGCCCCGGGACGTGGCCGCGCACAAGGCGCGACCGGCGATTATCGTTGAGCCAACCCTCCCCGGCGCGCTCGCAATGCAGAACATCCAGTATGTCGTTGATGGTGGTCGCCCGCTGCGCGGCAGCATCCGTCCCGCTGGCAACAAGAATGCCGCGTTACCGATTTGTTGCGCGGCGCTGTTGACCGATCGACCGGTCACGCTCACCAATGTGCCGCGCATCCGCGACATCGAGACGCTGGTCGAGCTGATGCGCTCCGTCGGGGCCAGCGTCACGTGGGCGGAGCAGAACACGCTGCACATCCACGCGGCCGAGGTGCGGGCGTCCGCCCTCGACCCCGTCCTGTGCGCCCGCATCCGCGCCTCCATCCTGCTGGCCGGTCCGCTGCTCGCGCGCTGCGGCGAGGTCACGCTGGCGCCCCCGGGCGGCGACGTGATCGGGCGGCGTCGGCTCGACACGCATTTCCTCGCGTTGGAGCAGATGGGTGCCGAGCACGAGGTCGGCGACCGGCTGCGGTTCCGCGCGGCGCAGTTGCGCGGAGCCGACGTCTTCCTTGATGAACCGTCGGTCACCGGGACCGAGAATGCGCTGATGGCGGCGGTCGCGGCGAGCGGCACCACGATTCTGCACAACGCGGCCTCGGAGCCGCACGTGCAGGACCTCGCCAACTTCCTCGTGGCGCTGGGCGCACGGATCGAGGGGATCGGGAGCAACCGGTACACCATCCACGGCGGCCTGCCGCTCGGCGGAACGTCCTTCGCCATCGGACCCGATCATATCGAGGTCGGGTCGTTCATCGGGCTGGCCGCCGTCACCCGGTCGCCGCTGCGGATCGTGGACGCCGGCGTCGAGCACCTCCGCATGGTGCTGATGGGGTTCGAACGGCTGGGTGTGTCGTGCGAGATCGAGGGGGCCGACTTGCTCGTACCGGCCAACCAGTCGCTGCGCATCCGGAACGACATCGGCGGGCACGTGCCGAAGCTGGAGGACCAGCCGTGGCCCGCGTTCCCGGCCGACCTGATGTCGATCGCGATCGTCGTGGCCACGCAGTGCGAAGGGCTGATTCTCTTTCATGAGAAGATGTTCGAGTCCCGGCTGTTCTTCACCGACAAGCTGGTCGGCATGGGGGCGCGGATCGTGCTCTGCGATCCGCATCGGGCGCTGGTCGGTGGACCGGTGCGCCTGCGGGGGTCGTCGGTGGAGTCCCCCGACATCCGCGCCGGGATGGCGATGCTGCTCGCCGCGCTCGCCGCGGACGGCCAGAGCATCATCAGCAACGCGGGGCAGATCGAGCGCGGCTACGAGCGCATCGATGCACGCCTCAACGCGCTGGGGGCGTCGATCGAACGTGTCGCCGTCGAGATGCGCGGGTGATCGACCTCGCGTCGGTGGAGGTGGTTGCACCATTCGCCGACCTCGGCGTGCGTGCGTTCACGACCACGCGCGCGACGGCCGATTTCCGCATCCCCGACGCGGGGCCCGATACCCGCGCGCGCGCGCGGTGGCACGAGGTGCTGGCGGCCCTCGGACCTGCCGTTGACGGCCTCGTGTCCGCGCACCAGGTGCACGGGCGCCACGTCCGGTGGCACGACACGCGCGAGGCGGGGTGGCTCCGCGTGCCGGACGTGGATGGTCACCTGACCGCGCTGCCCGGGACGGCACTGGCCGTGACGGTCGCCGACTGCATCCCGGTCTTCCTGTGGCATCCCGCGGGGGTGGTCGGCCTCTTGCACGCGGGGTGGCGCGGTGTCGCTGCGCAGATCCTCGCCGAGGCGGTCCGGCAGTTGCACGAGCGGGGGTGCGCCGCGTCCGATCTCGTCGTGCACTGTGGTCCTGCGATCTCCGGCCGGGCCTACGAGGTCGGCCCCGAGGTGTTCACGGCCCTGACCGGATGGGAGACGACGCGCCCCCGCCACGTGGATCTCCGGGCCCTGATTGCCGAGCAGGCACGCGCGCTCGGCGTCCGGCAGCTCACGATGAGCGTCTCCTGCACGGTCGAGGACAACGCGACGTTCTATTCGCATCGACAGGGCGATGCGGGGCGGCAGATCGCGGTCATCGTGGCTCCGGGGTCCTAGGCATCGACGCGGTTTCCGCCGGGGGGGCTCGCCTTGCCCGCGCCTCCGCCGCCAGTTATGATTGAGGATGGCTGCAGTGGGGCCGTGATGTGGGGGAAGCCCCACATTTTTTTGTCTCTGGACCATTCTTAGGAAGCAGGATGAAGGATACGCTGGAACCCATTGTCATTGAAGAGCTTGCATTGCTCGAATATGACCTCGTGGACTTCCGGCGCGCGGGGAGCCGCTCACGGCCGGTCTTCGAGGTCCGGATCGATCGTCGTGACGGAACCACGGTGACGGTCGACGATTGCGCGCGCGCGTCGCGGGCGCTCGAAGCCCGCTTGGAGGCCGATGCGGGGCTCGGCGATGCGCGGTATGTGCTGGAGGTGTCGTCGCCAGGCATGGAACGTCCGCTCAAGCGGGCGTCCGACTGGCGACGCTTTGTTGGGCGCTCGGCGCTGGTGAAGGTCGCCTCGCTGGGCGGGCGGGTCGAGGTGGCGATCGTCGCCGTCGAGGGAGCCGAAGGATCTGAGATCATCGCGGTTCGGGATGCACGGGGGATCGAGCATCGCGTGCCGCTGGGCGAGGTCGCGGAAGCGCGCCTCGTGGTACACTGGAAAAATAGAGGGTACGGAGCATGACGGGTTCCGCGGAGATCCTGACCGCATTGCGGGAATTGTCGACGAGCAAGCAGCTGGGCAAGTTCGAACTCCAGGACTTGCTCCAGGACGGCATTCTCGCGGCGTTGGCGAAGAAGCATGGTCCCACGGTGCAGGCCGAGATCGACATCGACGAGGCGCGCGGTGCGATCCGCATCGTGCTGCTCAAGACGGTCGTTGAAACGGTCGAGGACCCTGCGCGCGAGATCCCCTTGGAGGAAGCGCGCTACGAGGATCCGGACTTCGAGCCGGGTGACGTGATGGAGATCCCCGTCGAGTTCGCGGAGTTCGGACGCGCCGCCGTGCAGGCCGCCAAGCAGCGGATCGTGCAGCGGGTGCGCGAAGGCGAGCGCACCAAGATCCGGGACGAGTTCGCGACCAAGGTCGGCGAACTGCTCTCGGGCGAGATCCAGCAGATCGAGCGGGGGAAGCTGGTCGTGATGCTCAACAAGTTCCGCGAGGCGGAGGCGGTGATCCCGTACCGCGAGCAGAACCATCGCGAACACTTCCATCAGGGCGAAACGATCCGGGCGGTCCTCAAGAAGGTCGAGGAGACGCCCAAGGGCCCGCGCCTGCTCCTGTCGCGCGCCGATCCGCTGTTCGTGCAGGCCTTGTTCCGGCTGGAGGTGCCCGAGATCCAGCAGGGCATCGTCGAGATCCGCGCGGCGGCCCGCGAGGTCGGCAGTCGGACGAAGATCGCCGTGTTCTCGCGCGACGAGAAGATCGATCCCGTCGGCGCCTGCGTCGGGCTCAAGGGCGCGCGCGTGCAGGCGGTGGTGAACGAGCTGGGCGGCGAGCGCATCGATATCGTGCCGTGGTCGCCGGACCCGGAACGCTTCGCGAAGCTCGCGCTGTCGCCGGCGAAGGTCGCCCGCGTCTTCAGTGACGCGGCGGCACGCACCATCCAGGCGGTCGTGGACGAGGATCAGTTGTCGCTGGCCATTGGCCGCAACGGCCAGAACGTGCGCCTCGCCTCCGAACTCACGGAATGGAAGATCGACCTGTACTCCAGCCGGGAGTGGTTGGAGCGCGGGGGGGACGGGCAGTTGTTCGCGCCGCTGCCGGACGAGTCCGACGCGTTCGACGTGCGCCTGGCGGACATCGAAGGCCTCCCGGCGGCGACCATCGCGGTGCTGGAGGACGCAGGGTACAAGATGCTGAACGACATCATCGACCTGGAGCGGGATGACTTCCTGCGCCTGCCCGGCATTGCGCCGGAGGAGGCGGATCGCCTGATGGCGTTCATCACGGAGCTCACGACCGAGGACGAATCGGACGATGATGCGGGAGCGGCGCCTGTCTGACGCGGGTGGAGCCGCGGACGCCGAGCGTCGCCTGTTGGCGCTCGTCGGACTGGGGATGCGCTCACGGGGCGTGATCGTGGGAGTGGATCAGGTGAAGGCGGCGGCGAAGGGCGGCTCGCTGGCGCTGGCGGTGATGGCGTCGGATGCGGCTCGCAACAGTCGCGAGAAGCTGTTGCCGCTGTTGGCGGCGCGGCAGGTGACGGTGCTGCAAGGCCCGTCGGCGGAGATCCTCGGTGCCGCGCTCGGTCGAGGAGCAACGGTGGCGGTGGGTGTGGTTGATCGAGCGTTGGCGAACGGTATGCGCGCGGCGGGTGTCGCCGCGGTGAAGGCGGTCCAGGAGGACAGTGGTGAGTAAGCTTCGAGTGCACGACCTGGCGGTCGAATTCGGGATTCCCAACGAGGACGTGGTCACGCTGTTGCGTGCGATCGACGTCACGGTGCGGAGCCATATGAGTGTGTTGACGGACGACCAGGTTGCGCGCGTGCGTGCTCGCTGGGAGCGCGAGA
>CAYSFN010000051.1:0-5739 GCA_964430045.1 uncultured Gemmatimonadaceae bacterium | reverse complement strand
GGACGCGCCGCCGACCGCCCGGCGCCGCCGGACGGCGGCCTCCAAGGTCGAGGAGCCCCCCGTCGCACCCGCTGATGCGGACGCCGGGGGTGACGACGGCAGGCCGTCGGTCCGCCGCCGTCGCCGGGTCGACGTCGAGGCGCAGCAGGCCGCCGAGGCCGCTGTGGCGGAAGCGCACGAGGCCGTGGCAGCTGCGCAGGCGGCCGCCGAAGCCGAAGCCGCTGCCGCCGCGCAGGCCGCCGCCGAGGCCAAGGCCGCGGCAGCGGCTGAAGCCGCCGCCGCGCGAGCCGCCGCCGAAGCGACGGCGCGCGCAGAACGTGACGCCGCCGAGGCCAAGGCTGCCGCCGCGGCAGCGGCCGCGCGCGCCGAGACGGACACCAAGGTGCCCGCGCCGGATTCGTCCACGACCGAGGCAACGGCAGCTTCCACGCCGACGCCGAGCGTGGCACCGACGCCTGCCGTGGTCCCCGCGACCCCGAGTCCGCGTCCGGTTGGCCCGAGCGGACTCTCTCTGCCGGATCGTCCGCGTCCTCGGCCCTTCGCGCCAGGTGCACCGCGCCCACGCCCGGTCCAGTCCGGCATGCCGCGCCCGGTGGCATCGGCCGCACCAGGTGGTGCGCCGGGGGCCGGTGGGCGCGGCTCGACACCCAGCGGTGGCGGTCGACCCGGCGGTGCAGGCCAGGGCGCTGTCGCCCCCGGCGCGTCGCGTCGTGGCGGCAAGAAGGGCAAGCGCGGGCCCGACCAGGAGGCGGTGGCGGCGAATCTGTCCAAGACGATGCGCGACATGCGCGGTGCCCCCGGGCGCCGTGGCGTGCGTCGTGGCGATGCCGCCGAGTTGCGCGAGATGCTCGAGGTGCAGCGCGCCGAGGCGGCCGAGCGCGAACGGAAGACGGTTCGCGTCAATGAGTTCATCACCGTCGCCGAACTCGCCCAGACCCTGGGCGTCCCGGCGACGCAGATCGTCTCGTTCGCCTTCAAGACGCTCGGGTTGATGGTCACCATCAACCAGCGGTTGGACTTCGACCAGATCGAGCTGATCGCCGGGGAGTTCGGGTTCCAGGCGGTGCGTGAAGAGGAGTACACGGTCGGGGTCGAGGAGCAGGAGGCCCCGGACGACGCGTCGGCCCTCATCGCCCGTCCGCCGGTCGTGACCATCATGGGTCACGTCGATCACGGCAAGACGTCGCTCCTCGATTACATCCGGCGGACGAACGTCGTGGCCGGTGAGTCGGGCGGCATCACGCAGCACATCGGCGCCTATCACGTCGAGGTGGCGGGCGGGAAGGTCATCACCTTCCTCGACACGCCGGGGCACCAGGCGTTCACGGCAATGCGTGCGCGCGGGGCCCAGGTGACGGACATCGTCGTGCTCGTGGTGGCCGCGGACGACTCCGTCATGCCGCAGACCATCGAGGCGATCTCGCATGCGAAGAACGCGGGCGTGCCCCTGATCGTCGCGATCAACAAGATCGACTTGCCGGCGGCGAATCCGCTCAAGGTGAAGCAGGAACTGCTGCAGCACGAGGTCGTGCTCGAGGACTTCGGGGGCCAGACCTTGTCGACGGAACTCTCGGCCAAGTCCGGGATGAACGTGGACACCCTGCTGGAGCAGCTGCTGTTGCAGGCGGAGATCCTCGACCTCAAGGCGAACCCTGATCGTGCCGCGAGCGGGACGGTGATCGAGGCCCAGCTCGACGCGGGCAAGGGCCCGGTGGCGACCGTGCTGGTGCAGAGCGGGACGCTGAAGGTCGGCGACGACTTCATCTGCGGCATGCACTCGGGGCGCGTCCGCGCCCTGCTGGACGAGCGCGGCAAGCAGGTGAAGCAGGCCGGCCCGGCGATTCCGGTGCAGGTGCTCGGCCTGACCGGCGTGCCGATGGCCGGTGATCAGATGGTCGTGGTGAACGACGCGAATGCGGCGCGCGAGATCGCGCAGCGGCGCGAGCGCCTCGATCGTGAGGCGAAGAGCCGGCGTACGTCGAAGACCGCCGTGTCGCTCGAGTCGTTCATGGCGCAATCGGCCGCTGGCGAGAAGCGCTCGCTCAAGATCCTCATCAAGGCCGATCAGGGGGGGCCCGCCGAAGCCCTGGCCGACGCGCTGGTCCAGCTGTCGAACGCCGAAGTGCAGGTCGAGGTCGTGGCGCGGGCGGTCGGTGCGGTCACCGAGAGCGACATTCTGCTGGCCAAGGCGTCCGGCGCGATCATCCTCGGCTTCCACGTGCGGCCGGATACCAAGGCCCGGGCGGCCGCGGAGCGCGAGGGCGTCGACATCCGTCTCTACAAGATCATCTACGAGGCGGTCAACGACGTGAAGGCAGCCCTCGAGGGCATGCTGCGGCCGGAGCAGAAGGAGGTGATCCTTGGCGAGGCCGAGGTGCGCGAGGTCTTCAAGGTGTCGCGCGTCGGGACCATTGCGGGGTGCAGCGTGCGCAGTGGCATCATCTCGCGGAAGGCGCGCATTCGCGTGGTCCGCGACGGGGTCGAGGTGTTCGAGGGCAACGTCGCCTCGCTGCGCCGGTTCAAGGACGACGTCGCCGAAGTGCGTGACGGGTTCGAATGCGGCATCGGCGTGGAGAACTTCAATGACGTCAAGGTCGGCGACGTCATCGAGTGCTTCCGGACCGAAACCGTCGCACGCTCGCTGGCGGACATGGCGGCGTCCTGAGCGCCGTCGAGGGAGGTCATCATGGCTGATCATCGTCGATCCGAGCGGGTCGCCGAAGGGATCCGGACCGAGGTCGCGCAGTTCCTGACCGCCGGCGCGAAGGACCCTCGGATCATCGGGCTGGTGACCGTCACCGGGGTCGATGTCACACGCGACCTGCGTCGCGCGACCGTGTTCGTGAGCGTGATGGGCACGGAGTCCGAGCGGGCCGCGACGCTGGAGGGACTCGGGTCGCTGGCGACGCATCTGCGCAGCCACGTCGGGCGTGCGCTGCGACTGCGTGTCGCGCCCGAACTGCATTTCCGCCTGGACGAGAGCATCCAGCGCGCGGCCCGCATCGAGGCCTTGCTGCACCAGGTGCGGGACGGCACCGCGTCACCCGATGACCCAGCCGTCGACACCTGACGGCCTGCTCCTCGTCGACAAGCCGGCGGGGGTCTCGTCGCACGACATGGTCCTGGCCGCCCGCCGTGCGTTGCGCGAGCGCCGGATCGGGCACGCCGGCACATTGGACCCGTTCGCCACGGGGCTGCTGGTGCTCCTGGTGGGCCGCGCCACGCGCCTGCTGCCCTACCTGCCGGGCGAACCCAAGGGCTACCGCGCGACCATCGCGTTCGGGTCGAGCACGGATACCGACGACCTGCTCGGCGCGGTGGTCCACGAGGGGCCGCTCCCGGCACGCGCGGCGGTGGAAGCGGCCATCGGGGCGCTGTCGGGGCCATTGCTGCAGCGGCCCTCGACCTATTCCGCCAAGCGTGTCGAGGGGCGGCGGGCCTATCAACTGGCGCGCCAGGGTGCGCCGGTGGAGCTGGCCCCCGTTCCGGTCACCATCCACCGCTGGGACCTGCTCGCGTGGGAGGGGTCCGACGACGCGGTCTCCACCTGCACCGTCGACATCTCGTGTTCCGGCGGGACCTACGTGCGGGCGCTGGCGCGGGACCTCGGAGCGGCCCTTGGCAGTGGTGCGCACCTGACCGCGCTTCGGCGCCTCACGAGCGGGCCATTCCACGTCGACGACGCCGTGACGCTCGCGCAGCTTCGCGACGGCACGGTCTCGCTGCGCCCGGCGGTGGATGCGCTGCCGCAATGGGAGACGCAGTCGCTGTCGGACGAGGAACTGCAACGCGTCGTGCGCGGCATTGCGGTCGCCGCGACCGTGCCCGGGGCCTACGCCCGGCTGGTGGCCGATCGCACCGGCCTGCTCGTGGCGCTCGGCGAGCGGCGCGACGCGCTGTGGCAGCCACGGGTCGTGATGCGCCCGGGGGTGAGCGCATGAGCAGCACGCCGAGCGTGGTGACGGTGGGGACCTTCGACGGCGTGCATCTGGGGCACCGTGCCGTGCTCGACCGGCTGGCCGCGCGTGCCGGTGCATCCGGGCTCCGGTCGGTGCTCGTGACCTTCGAGCCGCACCCGCTGGAGGTCGTGAACCCGGCGGCGGCGCCGCCGCTCCTCACGGTCGCGAGCGAGAAGATCGAGGTGCTGGCCGAGTCGTCCGTCGACCACGTGGTCGTCCTGCCGTTCACGCCCACGCTGGCGGCCCTCAGCGCCGAGCAGTTCGTGACGCAGGTGTTGATCGGACGGGTCGGGATGCGTGAGCTCCTGATCGGCCACGACCACGGGTTCGGACGCGGTCGGGGTGGCAACGTGGAGCTGTTGCGGTCCCTGGCCGTGGAGCACGGGTTCGTGCTCGACGTCATCGCACCCGTGGGGCAGGCGGACGGCTACACCATATCATCCACGGCGATCCGTCGCGCCGTGGCGGGAGGTGACCTCCGCCGAGCCGCCGAAGGACTGGGCCGTCCCTACGCGATCGGCGGCGTCGTCCGCGCCGGCGACGGTCGCGGGCGCAGCCTGGGCTTCCGCACGATCAATCTCGGGCCGCCCAGTCCGCGGAAGCTGCTGCCTCCCGAGGGGGTCTACGTGGTGCGCGTCCAAACCCCGCGCGGCGCCTTCGGGGGGATGATGAACCTCGGGGGGCGTCCGACGTTCGGCGATCTGTCGCTCCAGGTCGAAGTGCACCTCTTCGACGTCGAGGCGGATCTCTATGGCGCCAGGGTCCGCGTGGACCTCCTCGGTCGCCTGCGCGACACCCGGCGATTCGACGATCCGGCGGCGCTCCGCGAGCAGTTGCTGGCCGACGAAGCTGCGGCCCGCGAGCGCCTCGCCTTTGAAGGCTAAGCCCCAGTCCGACAAAGACTTCACAGCACCCGTGTCCGCGGCTACGTTTAACGGTCTGTTCCCTGTTCGCTTTCCCAGCCCATGTCGAACCTCAAGTACCGCTACCTGACGATCGCGGCCTGCGTGCTCGCCTCGGTCTTCGCGCTCCTCCCGCGTCAGGTCATCGAACGCGTCAACCGCGACGGCCAGTTCGTCTATGACACCGTCAACCGGGTCCCGCTGAAGCGCGGCCTCGACCTCCAGGGTGGCATGCACCTCGCCCTCGAGATCGACGACTCGAAGGGCGTCATCGCCGATCCGGGCGAGGCGTTGGACCGCGCCGTCAAGGTCGTGCGCACGCGCATCGACGAGTTCGGCGTGACCGAGCCGATCGTGCAGAAGGTCGGCAGCGACCGCATCATCGTCGAGCTGCCGGGGATCGATGATCCGCAGCGCGCGCAGAGCGTCGTGCAGAAGAACGCCTTCCTGCAGTTCCAGATCACCGACAAGTCGCAGGCCCTCGACAAGGTGGCCGCGCGACTCGACGCCATCATCAAGGCGCGCGGGCTGGGTGGTGCCGCCGCGGCGACCGCTGACTCCGGGGCTTCCGCGACGCGCTCGCTGTTCGCGAGCGCGGATACCACCGCCACGGCGGATTCCGCGGCGGCGGAGGCGGGCACCCGGGGCATCTTCAGCACGAAGTTGCAGCCGGGGGCCATCCCGGGGCAGTATGTGATCGACGCGGCGGACTACCCGCTCTTCGATCGCGCGCTGCGCGATTCCGCGGTCCAGGCCGCGTTGCCGCCGGGGCGCGTCGTGCGCTGGGGGATGGATTCGGTGGGACTGGCGTACCGCACGCTGTACGTGCTGGAGTCGCGCGAGATGCTGACCGGCGAGAATCTCCAGGACGCCCGTCC
>CAYSFN010000050.1:0-16998 GCA_964430045.1 uncultured Gemmatimonadaceae bacterium | reverse complement strand
GAGGAAGATGCCGAACAGGGGCGGGAGGGCGACGAGCGCGCGCGCGCCGCTGGACAGCAGGTGGATGCGCTGGGTCTTCTTGCCCCGCGGGGACGCGTGCACCTCGATGTCGCATTCGAGCGGCGCCGACGGGTCGGAGAGGCGCAGGTCGCACTCGCCGCCCCCGAACAGCGTGAGGAAGATCTGGCGGAAGTTCTCGCGCACGTTCGTGAAGGTGGCGAGGAACAACTCGCGCGCGGTCGTGTCGATCTCGCGGATCGCCTGCTGCAGCGTGCGCTGCGCCTCGGCGAGGTCGGCGCGCTGATGCTGCAGGAAGTCGAGGCGTTGCTGTTCCTCCGCGTGCTCCTCGACCGCGAGGGGGTTCACCAGCCCGAGCGCGTCCAGGCGACCCCGCACGTCGTCCGCCTCTGCGCGCAGCGTTTCGAGATCGCCCTCCGCGGGCTCGTAGCCCTCGTAGAGTTCGGCCAGTGGCCGGCGCCATTCGGCTTCGAGCCGCTCGCGGATCAACGCCCGGCGCGCCGACAGATCCCGGTGCTCCAGCTCCGCGTGATGTGTGCTCGCCGCGACCGCCGTCGCCGCGTGCCGTGCGGCGTCCAGCGCATGATCCGCCTCCACCACCTGCTCGCCCGCGGTGCGGACCGCATGCTCGGCGGCGGCGAGCTGCTGCTCGACGTCCACGAGCGACGCGCGCCGCGACGCGATGGTCAGGTGCGATTCCGCGAGTTGCCGGGCGAGGGTCGCATCCATCTCGGTCAGTTGTGCGAGTTCCGCCGCGAGCGTCTCCAGGCGCTGGGCATGACTCTCCTGCTCGGCGGCCAGGCGCTGTTCGCGCTCCGCGATCACCTGCCGTTGCGCCTGGGCGGCGGCGTGCGCCACGTTCGCGGCCATCCGGGCTTCTCGCGCTTCCTCGACCGTGTGCTCGGCGGCGGCGACCTCGGCGCGGGCGTCCTCCGCCCCCGCGTGGGCGGTGGTGAGGGCCTCGCGCTCCGCGGCGACCGCGTCGTCGATCTCGTGCAGGCGCGTCGCGAGCACCGCGCGACGGTCGGCGAACCTGGCGTACTGGCCTTCCGCCTCCGCGAGCAGCCGGACCGCGCGCCCCACGGCGGCATCGGCGCCGGCGGTCCGCGCCTCCGCGGCGGCACGCTCGCGCGTGGCGAGTTCGCTGCGCTGCTGCGATTCGCGGAGTTGCGTCTCGGCGACGGCGCGTGCGACCGCCGCGGCCTCCGCGGCGACCACGGCCTCACGATGCGCCGTCTCCGCCGCCTCGAGGTCACGGCGCAACTGCGTGAGCTCCGCGCGGCGCTGCAGCGGTCCCGCCGCATCGTTCGAGGCGGGCAGCCACACCGCGCCGCGGGCGTCGCGGAATCCGTCGGTCCCGAAGACACGCACCTCGCCGAGCAGGGCGCGCACCCACTGGCCGCCGTCGCCCTCGGCGTCCACGCGGGCGGCGAGGTCGTCCACGCCCGCGGCCGGTTCCGGCACCGCGTCGAGCGGGAGCAGGAGCAGGGCGCCCGGCTTTGCGTGGCGGTGCCAGTCGCGCACGGCGGCCGCGGTGGCGGCATCGCGCACCACCACCGCGTGGATGGTCGCGCCGAGATACCGCTCGACGAGCGCCGCCGCCGCCGTGTCCGCCGTGACGTAGTCGGACAATGGGCCGACGATCGCGCCGGCTCCGAAGCGATCGCGCTCCGCGAGCAGGCGTGCCGCGGCCGGGGCAAGCCCGACGCGCTCGCGGTCGAGTTGTTCCAGTGCGTGGACGCGCCCGCGCACGGCCGTGGCCAGCGACTCGGCGTCGCGCAGGGCCGTGCGCGCCGCGGCCTCGTCGTCGCGTGCCGTGCCCGCCGTGCTCCGCGCGGCCGTGAACGCGGCCTCGGCCTCCTCGTGCGCCGCGCGCGCGGCCTCGGCGGCCCGCGTGGCCGCCGCATGCGCCTGCTCGGCCTGCGCCAGCGCATCGCGGAGCGGCGGGAGTTCGTCGTCGAGTCGCGCCAACCGGTCCGCGAGCTCCTGCCGTTCCCGTGCGGCTGCCTCGTGGTCGAGCTCCAGGCGACGCAGGGCGTCCTCACGCTGCCGGATGCCGCGATCGACGATCAGCAGTCGCTCGCGCGCGCTCATCAGCGCGGCGCGCGTCTGCTCCGCAATGGCTTCGCGCTCGGCGAGTGCCTCGGCGGCGCTGGCCACCGCCTCCTCGGCGGCACCGCGTTCGGCCGCGACGCTGGTCGCCTGCTCGGCCACACGATCGCGCTGCAGGCTCCCGCTCTCGCGCTCCGCTTCCGCGCGCCGCCGTCGCTCCATCGCACTGCGCTGCTCGGCGTCGGCCACGGCGAGCTGGCGCTCGATGTCCGCCACCGCCTGCCGCTGCTCGGTCAGCAGGTGGGCCAGCGCATTGCGCCGGGCATCCGCCGTTTCGCGCCCGTCGTGCGCGGCATCCCGGGCCGCCTCCGCCGCCTCCACGCGCGCCGTCGAGGCGGGGCCGTCGGCCCGCAGCGCCTCGAGCGTCGCCTCGAGCGTCGCCAACCGATCGGCGGTCTCGGCCATCTCGGCCTCGGCCAAGGTCAGTTCCAGGGTCAGGCGCCGCCGCATCAGTTCGGCGTGCTGCTCGGCGCGCTTGCGCTGCCGTGCCAGGGACCGGACCATCGTGGACTTCTCGACGAGCAGGTCGTCGATGCGCTGCAGGTCGTGCGCGGTCTCTTCGAGACGCCGCGCGGTCGTGCGGCGTCGATCGCGGTACAAGCTCACGCCCGCGGCCTCTTCGAAGAGCTCGCGGCGCTCGTCGGGGCGGTCCGAGAGCAGGGCGTCGATCATCCGGGACTCGATCACGACGCCCGCGTCGGTCCCCAGCCCGGTGCCGCGCAGCAGGTCGTGGATGTCGCGGAGGCGGCACGGCTGGTTGTTCAGCAGATACTCGCTGTCGCCCGCCCGCGAGAGGCGCCGGGTGATCACGACCTCGCCGTACGGCACCGGGAGCTCGCCCGCGCTGTTGTCGAAGTGCAACGACACCTCGGCGACGTTCACCGGACGCCGCGCCGTGGAGCCCTGGAAGATCACCTCTTCCATCTTGGCGCCGCGCAGCGCGCGCGCGCGCTGTTCGCCGAGCACCCAGCGCACCGCGTCGGACACATTCGACTTGCCACAGCCATTGGGGCCCACGATGGCCGTGCAGCCTTCGTCAAAGGACAGGTCCGTCGCATCCGCGAAGGACTTGAATCCATGCAGTTGGAGCTTGGTCAGACGCACCTAGAACGATCTCCCGACACGATAAGCGAGCACCGCACCCGGCGCCTCGACGCGGAGCGCAGCGAGGAGCAGGGCACCCTGTTCGGGGGACTCGAACGCCCCCGCGTACACCGACACACCCCGCTCGACGTCGAGCAGCGCATACGCCGCGACCCCGCGTGCCATCCACGCACGAGTGCGCTGGCGGGCGTCCGCGACGGCGAGCGCCGACTCGAGCTGGATCGCGAACGGCATCCGCTCCACCAGACCGGCGGTGGGGGGCAGATGCCCGGCGTCCCGCAACTGCGAGCGCAACGCCTCCGCCCCCGCGCGGTCCGGGAAGGCCCCTGCGACCACGCGGTACAACCGCGTCCCGTCCGCACCGACGACGATCGGAGCGATCGAGCCGGCGGTGAGATTCGCACCCACCGACTCGAGACGCAAGTTAGCATCCGTGCGGTCATTCGTCGCAAAGAGGACCACCCCCCAGTGCGCGGCCACGGCGGAATCCGCCGGGTTGGCCACGTCGGGCACCTCGACGGTGTCCGGCGCGACGCCTGCCGCCACCACGGCGGCGGCCGCCGGCACCGCGGACGACGCCAGCGCGCGCCGGGCCTCCGCATCGGCCACCGCGTCGGGCGACACCCGGGCGGACCGACGGGGCAGCAGGTCGGCATTCCAGACGAGGATGGCCGCGAGGGTCAGGGACAGCACCACCAGCACCCCGACGCGCCCGCGTGTCCGTGCCGGGGTTGGGGCAGAGGGCCGCGCGGGGGCGGGGGCGGCCGGCGACGGGGCCGCGATCACGCGGTCCACCTGGTCCGTCAGCCACTCGATGTCCGCGAGCGAGCGCGGGAGCAGCAGGATGAGCAGCGCCCCCGTGGCCCGGAACCCCGCGATCAGTTTCGCCCAGCGCGGATGCCGCGCGATCGCTGCGTCGTCGTGCTCGGGGCCGCGTCCCACGGCGAACCATTCACGGTCATCAGGGCCAATGGGCCGTGCGAGGGCGCTCAGCGACCGCCCATCGCGGAACGCGGCCAGGAGTCCCTCGCCACGCGCCGCCGGGAACGCCCCCGCAAGGTCGAAGATCGCCACGCGCCGGTCTGCCGCCGCGGCCTCGGCAACGCGCTCGGCCATCACCGCGAGCGACCGGGGATTGGCACCCACCAGTGCGACCACCGCGAGGTCGTGGAGCGACCCCGTCGCGTCCTCGCTCATGGGAGGCCGGCGAAAACCCAGAAGCTGACACCGGTCCGGCGCCCGGCTGCTTCGGCCGCCTCGCGCGTCGGGTACGGCCCGCTGACCACGCGGTAGATCGTCGCGCCCTCGCTCGTGCTCACGACCACGCGCGGCGGTCGCCCGTCGACGCGGAGCCGCTCGGCCAGTGCCCGGGCGCGCGTCTCGGACAGGAGCGAGGCGAACGCCAGGGTGAACCCACCGACCGAGGCCGCGGAGTCGTCGTGGATCGGCGGGGTGGTCACGCGCTGCGCGGACGCGTCGGCGGCCTCCCAGCGCGCCTCGCGGGCACTGGCGGCCAGCAGCGAGTCGACGGCCTCGGCCTCCGCCGCACTGTCGGCGGGGGAGAAGACGTCGAAGTTCACGGGGGCGTCGAGCGTGCGGTCGCGTGGGCGGAACCCGTCCCAGCGGATCAGCAACCAGCGATCGGCACTCCCCTGCGCGACCCGTCCACGCTCGGCGCCGCCCTGCGGCGCGCGCGCGACCAGGTCCGCGCCCTCGGAGGTGAGGATGGTTCCGTCGGGCATCACGGCCGGAAGATCCTCGCGCCACGTGCTGAGCACACGGCCCACGATGCTCACCAACGGGATGCTGAGCACTCGCACCGTGTCGGAGGCCTCGTCGCGCATCAGCAGGAACCGGCCCAGCGGATCCATGCGCAGCGCTGCGGCCGGGACCGAGAGGTTGAGCGTCGTGGCCGTGCGTCCCGAGTACCGCTCCCAGATGCGGAGCTGACGGCCGTCCGGACTGAGGGTGACGACCCGGTCACCGCTCGGTGTGACGGCCAGGGACCGCAGGGCATCGTCCGGTGGGGCCTCGCCCCGCGCCAGCGTGCGACTCTCCAGGGCCATCAACCCCTCGGAGGTCTCGAGGTACCACCGGTCGCCATTCACCGTGCGCGTGGCGCGGAGGATGCGCGGGACCACCGTGCTGTCGATCGCCGAGACTTCGGGCGGCCGCAGTCGCACGAGACGCGACTCCAGGTCGCCGTGCTGCGCGACCAGGACGTCGCCGTTGGGGAGCGGGAGCAGTTCGTCGACGGTGCGCGCCGGACCGCGCCAGGTCCCGCTCGGCGTCACCCGTTGAATGCGTCCGTCGGCGAGCCCGAAGATCGACCACCCGTCCGCCGACGCGACGCCCACGAGCCGCGTCTCGCCGCTGAAGATCCGGCCCGTGCGCAGGTCGAGCCGGACGGCGCGGCCCGCGGTGTCCTCGAGCGCGACCATCCCGCCCGCCGCATCGAAGGCGAGCAGGCTGCGGACGGGCGGGCTCTGGTCCGCCGCCGTCCAGACGGTCGCGTCGAGCGCCGGCCACCGGTACGCCGTCGGCGCGCCGCCCGCGGCGGGAAAGCGCAGCAGGATGGGCTCGGCTCCACCGCGCGTCGGTAACTCGGGCAGGGTGGCGTCGGGCGCCAGCGTCGGCGCCTCGCGGCCACAGGCCGCGAGGCCCGTGAGGAGCAGCACGGCAAGCGTTCGAAGCGTACGGGTCGGAGTCGTCGGCACCCCTGAAGAATAGCGGGGCGCCCTCCGGAGAGGACGCCCCGCGCACCATCGCCCACCGCGGATCAGAACGAGGGGCCGAGGGACCAGAGCCAGTAGCCTTTGCGGTTCGCGGCATCGCGCGGGATCGAATAGTCCCAGCGGACGATCGCGAAGTTGAAGAGGTTCAGCCGGATGCCCATCCCGTACGAACTGAGGAAGTAGCGTTGCTGGGTGAAGTCGTAGTCGTTCGGCTTGCCGAAGGACAGCGACTGCCCCCGTTCCCACGCCGCACCGATGTCGTAGAAGAACAGGCCCTCGATCGGCGGCAGGGCGATGGGCAGCAGGCCGAGGTCGAGCCGCCGGATGAGCGGAAAGCGCAGCTCGGCGTTCGCATACGCCACGCGGCTGCCGAGCAACTGCGTGGCGGTGCAGGCCCCCGGATCGTTGACCAGCACGTTGCACTGCTGGCTCTGGAACTGTTCACGGTCGTACCCGCGCACGAAGAACGGCCGCGCGATGTACTTGGGGAACTCCATCTCATCCGGCCCCACGGCGATGTCCGTGGAGACGCGCGTGGCGAAGGTCAGGTAGTTGAAGATGATCGGGTCGTAGCGGCGGTAGTCGGCCATGTACCGCATCCACTGCGCGGAGCCGATCGTGGGCCCCAGCTCGAAACGCATCCGCCGGCCGATGATCGGCGAGGCGGTGAACCCCGACAGGGTGTTGTCCGAGACGAAGGCGACGAAGGGGCTCCCGTACGTCAGGGTGGAGCGCCCGACGATCGAGTCCACGTACAGCCCGGAATTGAACCCGGTGAGGAAGTCGACGCCCTGCGAGAGGAACATCGTGGAGCGCTCGATGCTGTTGAGCGTCGTGCCGACCTCGAACCGCGTGAAGCGGTTGAGGGGGTAGCTCCCGCCAAGGAAGCCCTCGCGGATGATGTAGCGCGCCAGGGACGTCTGCTGCACGAACCGGCCGTCGCCGAGGTCGGTCTGCCGTGCGTTCTGCAGGAAGAACACGGGGGCTTGCTGCAGGCCGGCGTTGTACTGGAAGCGCCGGGCCAGCGAACTGTACGCCATGAAGACCTGCGCCTCGTCGATCCGTCCGTTCACCGCTCCCGCGAGGGCGAGCCGTGAGTTGCCGATCATGTCGCTGAGCACGACCATCGTGCCGCCGAAGACCCCGCGCCCGAAGTTGTCCTGCGCATAGCCCACGTTCGGACGCGAGACGTACTCGGGCCGCAGCCCGCCGCTGTAGCGCTGGTCGCTGAAGGTGCGCGGGTCCGGCAACGCGAAGTCGGCGCTGTCGAGGAGCGCGGCCAGCGAGAGGGAGGACGCGGTCGCGGCACCGAGCGCCGTCCCGGCGTCCGCCGCGCTCCGCAGCACATTGCCGCTGCGGTAGACCGACATCCGGCGCCCCGTGGTGTCCTCGAAGGTCACCATCCCCCGCTCGATCAGGCCCCGTTGCCGGCTGGCGACCGTGTCCGACGTGGTGGGGAGCGTGGGAAGGGCTGCCGGGCGATCAGCGGGCGCGCCGTCTGCGGTCGCCACCACCACCGGCGTCGTCGGGCTGAACGGCTGCTTCTTGAGCAGCCGGGGATTGTCGACCGACCACACGTTGTACCCGCCCGCGTCGTAGTGGACGAAGGCGAGCTTGTCGGCCAGGCGGGCCCACGTGATCGAGGGACTCTGCTCGGTGAACGACATCACCGCGCCGACGAGGTTCGTCAGCTGATAGTGCGCGGCCGCCGCGAAGTCGTAGAGGAACAGGTTCTGCGTGCCGGTGCGGTCGGAGATGAAGATCAGCGACTCGCCGTCCGGGGACCACTGCGGGTTGAGGTTGCGGCCCGCCTGCCCCGGGATGGTCGTGATCTCGCCACTCTCGAGGTCCAGCACGCTGATCTTCCAGTTCGAGAGTCGCAGGGTTTCCAGGTCGTTCTCCTCGCCCCGCTCGCTGGCGAAGGCGACCTTGCGACCGTCCGGGGACCAGGTGGGCTGGTGATCACCCCAGGGGTCCTCGGTCAGACGCCGCAGGTTGCGGCCATCCGTGTCGATCATGTACAGGTCGGACAATCCCCCCTTCGCCCCCGAGAAGATGATCTGGCGGCCGTCGGGCGAGAACGTCGGTCCGATCATCTGATCGAGGCCGGTGTCCAGGCGGCGGACTTCGCGGCGGGACCGGACATCCAGCAGGTACAGGACGTCCTTTCCCTGGCGCTGCGCGGTGAACGCGACCAGGCGGCCGTCGGGCGAGAACGCGCTCTGCGAATAGGCGGAGCGCAGCTCCTCGAACTCCGGGTTGAGGGTGGATTTGGTCAGACGCTTGATGGTCTTGCCCGTGTTCGCGTCGCCCAGGTACAGGTCGAGGAAGACCTCGGCGCGCGCGAACGAGCCGGTGGACAGGAAGACGATGTTCCGCCCGTCCGGCGACAGCGCGGGGGCCAGGTAGATGCCGGCGCCGCCGCCCGTGCGACGGGGTGTCAGCATCGGCTGTGCAAAGCGCCGCGCCCGCTCCCGCTGCGCGAGCTGCGGGAGGTGCCTGAGCTGCATCGCCTCCTTCCACTCCTCGCCCAGCTCGTCGACCGTCAGCCCGGTGTGGCGGCGGATCGCGCGGTCCACGCCAACGGCCGGCGTGGCCTGCATGATCTCGCCGATGACTTCGTCGCCCCAGCGGCCGGCGATGTACTCGATCATCGACTCCCCGAAGCGATACGGAAAGTAGAGATCCGGGCGGTAGGTCATGGCCTCGATCGAGGGGATGTCCCCGTTGATCGCGGCGTCGCGCAGGATCGTCTCGGTGGCGGTATGGCCGGGGCCGATGGACAGGTACTCCGCCATGCCTTCCATGAACCACAGGGGCGGCGACACGGCGGCGAGTCCTTCGAGGTTCGCCCCCGCCCGGCCGCGCGCGAAAATGTCGTACTGGAACTGATGCACCATCTCGTGCGCCAGCACGTGCTCCGCCTCCTTCAAGTCGCCGGCGAAGAAGAACATGTTGCGCTGGCGCAGCGCGTCCGTCGCGCCACCGGTCCCTTCGCCCAGGTCGCCGAAGGCGTTGTTTTGCGCGAAGTCGCCGCGCGAGGCGAAGATGATGATCGGCTTGCGTTCGCGGAACGTGTGATTGAAGATCCGCGAGAGCCGCGCGTAGGAGCGCTCGGCCATCCGGGCCGCGATGACCGCGGCCTCCTGCATCTCGGGGTAGTAGTGGACGTCGAAGTGCGCCGTCTTCATCACCCGCCAGTCCAACTGCTTGAACTGCACGTGGTTCCGCCCGAAATACTGCTGCGCCTCGGTGGCGGCAGGGAGACACAGCAGCCACGCCGCGGCGAGCAGCGTGCGAGTCCACGGGCGGAGGTCCGGCATCAGGTCGCTCCCACGGCGTCGAGGGACAGGGGGCGGGCGTCGCCCCAGAGGCGTTCCAACTGGTAGAAGTCGCGCAGGGTCGGGTGGAACACGTGCACGATGCAGTCGACGAAGTCGAGCACCACCCAGCGCCCCTGCTGGAGGCCGTCGGTGTGGGCGGCCCGGTGGCCTGCGGCCGCCATCTCCTCGAGCACGTGCTGCGCGATGGCGCGCACGTGGGTGTCGGAGGTGCCGCTCGCGATCACGAAGTAGTCGGTCATGTCCGACACGCCGTGCAGGTCCAGCGCGACCACGTCGTGCGCCTTGCGGTCGAGACAGAGCGCCGCCGCCTGACGGGCCAGCGGGGCCGCGTGCGCGGAGGAGGAGGCCGGTGACGTGGCGCGGGACGAGGAGCGGGTCGTTGACATGGGATTCCTTGAGAGTGCAACTCCACGGCGCGTCGCAAGTTCCCACGCGGTGGGTCCGACGCTAAAACTGGCGGATTGACCGGCGGCGCGCGACCCGTCGCGCGCCGGGGACGGCAGGGTGGAGCACGCGGACGGGCCGGAGCGACGCTGCGCCCCGGCCCGTCCGCCGTGCATGGTGGGGCGGTGCTCAGCCCTTGATGACCCAGACCTTGATCTCGGGGCGCACGTCGGCGTGGAGCCGCACCTCGACCTTGAACATGCCGAGGGTCTTGATGGGCTCGGGCATGCTGATGTGCCGCTTCTCGACGTGGATGCCCTGGGCCTCCAGTTGCGCGGCGATGTCCGCGGCCGTCACCGAGCCGAACAACTTGCCCTCCTCGCCGACGCGCGCCGAGAAGGTCAGCGAGATGGCCTCGATCTGCCCCGCGATCACCTGCGCGGCCTCGATGCGCGCCTGCTCCGCGGCCTCGAGGCGCGCCTTTTCCTGCGCGATGCGCTTCTTGTTGCCGACCGTCGCCAGGTAGGCGACACCGCGCGGCAGCAGGTAGTTGCGGGCATAGCCGCTGGACACTTCGACGATGTCGCCGGCGTGCCCGAGGTTCACCACAGCCTGCCGAAGGATCACTTCCGTCATTGCATACTCCCGGGGTTGGAGGGGCGCGCACGGCGCCGCCAATCGATCCACGTGTCCCCGAGCCCGAGCCCCAGCGGGATCGACCACAGCACTGGGATCAGTGCCACGAGCGTCATCACCACTGGACCCCGCCATCGACCCGGCGACCTCAAGAACCACGACATCACGCCCAGTCCGCGGACTGCGTACAGGGCACCGACGAACACCAGCACATTCAGCCCGACCACCCGCAGCTCCGCCAGACGCGGCAGGACGACGATCACCAGGCCCGCCACGAGACCCCACACGAGCTGGTCGTCGAAGCGGAAGTCCCGCAGGGGCGCCAGCGGCGGGCCGAGGCGCGTTCGGGACATCCGGTGATACACCCCCCACGCCAGCGCCAGCGCGCAGAGCACCTCGAACGCCAGAAAGGCCGGAAAGAGCTTCGTCCCGATCGGCGCCAGCGCCCGCAACTGTGCATCCACCCCATCCACCATCTCCCGAACCGCCGCAGCGCCTTCGGGGTTCTCCTGCTCCACCGCCTGCCACTCCGGCGTCGCCGTGCGCGCCCGCAGCGCGGCGACCGACAGGTCGACCCGATCCGCGAGCTCCGCCCCGATCGTCGCCGCGACCCGCTGCGGCGACGTCCCGGTCGTGGCCAGGGCCGCGGCCGCGAGCAGGCCCGTCAGCAGCAGCGTGCCCAGCGCCTGCGGCAGGAACGACCGCGCGGCCGAGAACATCGCGGTCACGCCGAACGCCCCGGTCAGCAGGAGCGCCCAACCCCGCGCGAAGGCCACGTAGCTCTCGCTGCCCGGCATCGGGCGGCTGGCAATCCACACGGCGATCGCCGTCCAGAGCAACGCCAGCCACAGCGGCCCCCCCTTGCGCCACCCCACCCAGGTCCCGACCGCGAGGATCGGGGCCAACAGCAACAGCGTCTGTTCGATCGGGACGAGCACCCGCAACTGCGGGATCGCCGGGACGAACAGGAAGACCGCAAGGGGAGGGAGGAGGCGCAGCCACCCCCGCTCACGCGGAGCCCCCTCCGCGGTCGACACGACTCAGCCCTGGTGGCCGCGCGTGTACGGCAGAAGCGCGAGGTAGCGGGCCTTCTTGATCGCCGCCGCGAGCTGGCGCTGATGCCGTGCGTCGACGCCGCTCAGGCGCGCCGGCAGGATCTTGCCGTTGTCGCTGATGAAGCGGGACAGGAAGCGCTCGTCCTTGTAGTCGACGTAGCGGATGTTCGCCTCGTTGATCGGCGACGGCTTCTTGGTGCGGCGGGCCATCATTCGTCGTCCTCCTCGTCCTCTTCGGCAGCCGCACGCGCGGCCGCGAGTTGTTCTTCCGTCATCGGCGGGGCGCCGAGTTCGTGCTCGTGGATCGAGACCAGGTAGCGCACGACGGCGTCGTCGAGCTTGAGCGCCCGTTCGAACTCCGGCAGCAGCGTCGGCTCGCACGCGAAGCGCGCGACCACGTAGTAGCCGGCGTCGCGGCGGCCGATCTTGTAGGCCAGTTGCCGCCGTCCCCAGTGGTCGAGGGTCACCTCGCCCTCGGGGTTCAGCATCGCGTGGAACTTGGTGAGCTTCTCGGCGATGACCTGGTCATCCAGGGCCGAGTCGAAGATGTAGACCGTCTCGTACTGACGCGTCACGGCAAGTCTCCCTTTGGTCTTTGGGGCCCCCGTTGGCCTTGCCGAGCTACGGGGGAGGGGCGGTGGGCAGAGTGCCCGCCGCTCTCATTACCAGCCCCGTAAGTTATCCCATCCCGGAGCCGAATGCAATCGCGGGCGACGCGGCGGCGAGGTGGCCCGGCGTGTCCGAGAGGATGGTGTCCACCCCCAGCGCGACCAGGCGCCGCGCCACCGCCGGGTCGTTCACCGTCCAGACGTGCACGGGGCGCCGGAGCGCCGCCAGGAGCGCCGCCACCGGGACGGGCAGCCCGTGCCAGCGCGGTGGGATCGCCACCACGTCGAAGGGCAGGGTCCGCGGTCGCACGCGGGCCAGGGCCAGCGGGAGCCAGCGCAGCAGCTCCCGCTGCGACGCCGTGGTGCGAAACCCCCGGGTGCGCGCCTCGGCCAGCGCGGCGGACGCGAAGGCGCCGATCAGCACGCGGTCGCGCGCGCCCGCGTGCTCGATCACGTCGAGCGCGGGACGCGCCACGGCCACGGACTTGAACTCGATCGTGATCGGCGTCGCCGGGAACTGCTCGAGGACGTCCGCGAGCAGCGGCAGTGTGATCCCGCAGTCGGCGAACGGCGTCGGGGCATCGCGCAGGCCGCCGTTCGCCCGTTCGGGGTCGGGAGCCGGGCTCCACCGGGCGCCCGCGTCGAGGGTCCGCAGCTGCGCCCAGGTCAGTGCATCGATGCGGCCCCGCCCGTTGGTCGTGCGGTCGACGGTCGCGTCATGACAGACAACCACCTGGCCGTCCGCCGACCGGTGCACGTCGCACTCGAAGCCCTGTGCGTTCGCGGCGAGCCCCGCCGCGAACGCGCGCATGGTGTTCTCGGGATGCGTGGACCGGTCGCCGCGGTGGGCGCAGAGCGCGGGCATGGCGGCGACCGATACGCGGCGGCTAGAAGCGGTACTGCAGCCGCGTCATCACCAGGCGGCCGATCGCCGGGATGCCCGCCATGGTCGGACGCTTGTTGTCGAGCACGTTGTTGGCCAGCAGCGACCAGGTCACGTTCTCGCCCAGGAACGGCAACCGCCACGAGACGTTGAGGTCGATCGTCGCACTCACCGGCACGGACGGGTAGCGATACTGTTGTGCACCGGGCGCCCCGCTGCATTGATCGGCGGCCGCGTCGCTGCACGTCCCGTCGGGCGCGTCGATGTCCGTGCCGGAGTAGAAGACCCCCGAGTTGACGTGGAAGGCGTCGGCATAGCGGCCACGCAGCTCCGTGCTCAGGCCCTTGAGCTCGTTCACGTAGCGCAACGCCAGCGTCGCCTTGTGCATCGGCGAGTTGGTGCGGTAGGGCAGGCTGTTGCCGCCGTCGATCAGCGGGAACTCGTTGTCCGACAACCACGAATACGTCCCGGCGACGGACCACTTGTCGTTGAACAGCCAGTCGTAGCCGATGTCGATGCCGTAGACGTCGAGCGTCTCGCTCCCGCCGGAGACGTAGGTGGCGAGCAGGTCGGGGCGATCCCCGAAGGTGATGGTCCCGAGCGGGGCCCGCGCCAGCGCACCGGCCAGCTGCGGGGCCAGCCCGTTGGCGATCTGGCCGGCCTGCGCGGCGGCGAGGGCCTGCGCCTCGGCCGGCGGAATGCCGGGGTTCTGCTGCTGGATCTGCGCGGTGAAGATCGGCGTCAGTGTCTCGACGATGTTGCCGCCCAGGAAGCCCGCCAGGTTCGCAGGGTCGAACATCACCGACGGCGTGGCGAGGAAGCCGGGGGGGTTCACTTCGCCGCGCTGCTGGTACCACGCGTCGACGGTGAGCCGGCCGTGCTGCCCGAGCAGCCCCTTGTAGCCGAGTTCGAGCGTGTTGTTGAAGCCGGCCTGCAGCCGGTTCAGGTCCCGCACGTCGGTGGGCTGCAGGTTCGTGAACGGCTGGTTGAGCATCGCCACGCGCGTGGCCATCTGCTGGTCCGTGGGCGTGGACGTCCGCAGGCCCTGGACGATCTGCGCCGCCAGGAACTCCGCCGTGGGCGCGCCGACCTGCGGGGCGAGCCCCGCCGCGATGTTCGAGGTCAGCGCGGCCTGCTGCGCCGTGATGAACGCGCCGAACACGTCCGCCGTCGCCGCCCGCGTGCTGGCGCCCCCCGTGTAGATGGAGCGCATGCAGAAGTTCCCGAACGCCGCGCTGCTGCAACTGCGGTCGAACTGATGGCCATCCTGGTTGCCGACGGCGCGGACGTCGAACCCCGACCCGCCGATGTTGCGCGTCTGCACGAGGTCGAGGAAGAACGCGAAGTTCGCCGGCGTCTGGAAGGCCCGGTTGTACGTGACGCGCCAGTTCTGCGTCTCGCTGGGCTTGAAGATCAGGGCGGCGCGGGGCGAGACCTGGACATCCTCGACCATCGAGTGCTTGTCGCTGCGGAGGGCGCCGACGAAGTCCCACTTTGCCGCGAGCGGGATGGTGCCCTGGACGTACGCCCCGTACTCCGTGACGTCGTCGATGTCCTCGTTCGCCCCGTTGATCGTGTTGCCGGTGCGCGGGTTGGTCGCGATGTAGTCGGCGCCGTAGGTGAACACGTTGCGCCCGAGGGTGACGCCGTGCTGCACCTGGCCGACGTACACGCGGGACTGGTCCACGATCGGCTGGCCCGAGCGCAGGAGATAGGTGCCGTTCAGGCTCGTGGCATCCGCGTTGCCGGCGTCACTGAAGTTCGCAAAGGCCTGGGCGAAGAACCGGCCACGCCGGACGCGCTGCTGGACGTTCATGTAGCTCCAGTTCAGCACCTGCGCCGCTCCGTTCGCCCCCGTCAGTTCGAGCGCCCGCGCGGCGTTCGTGAAGCCGATGGTCGTGATGGCCTCGGTGCGCTCGTCCGGTCGCACGTCGAAGCGCCCCTCGAACGTGTACTTGCTGATGTCGAAGTCGCGCGTGTTGGGCTGACCGGCCCGCCCCGGCGGTGCCTGCTCCGGGAAGGTGCCGGGCTCCCCCGGGTCGACGTACTGGAAGTCCTTGCCCGTCATGTACTCGCCCGAGAGCTTGAAGGCCGTCCGGTCGGTCAGTTGCTGCGCGTGCCGCAGCGACGCCCGCAGGACCGAGCGCTCGCCACCATCCACCGTCACGGTCGTTCCCTGCGAGGTGAACGGGGACTTGGTGATCATGTGCAGCACGCCGTTCGCGGAGTTCGGTCCGTAGAGCGCGGACGCCGGCCCCAGCAGCACCTCGATGCGCTCGATGTCCTCGTTGGTCCCCGTGAAGAGGAAGGGCGCATTGACCCGCAGCGACGGGACACCCGCGAAGCGGTAGTCCTGCAGCATGAGCATCGCGCCCGAGAAGATGTTGTTGAACCCCCGTGCGACGACGTTGGACTGGATGAGCCCGCCCTGCGAGATGTCCACGCCGGGCGTGTTCTTCAAGTGCTCGACGGCCGTGACCGACGGCCGCGCCGCGATCGCCGCCTCGCCCACCACCTGCACGGACGCCGGGGACTCGAGCATCTTCTCGGGGGCGCGTGACCCCGAGACGATCACCTGGTTGAGGATCGCTTGCAGCCCGGTCATCTCGATGTCCAGCGTGACCGTCTGGCCGGCGCCGATCTCGACGCCCGGCGTGCGCTTCGGGGTGTAGCCGATGCGCGTGGCCACGATGGTGTAGGTGCCCACCGGGAGCGCCCCCAGGCGCCAGGCCCCGGCGTCGTCGGCGACCGTGGCGCCGGCCGTGGCCCCGGTGCTGTGGATGGCGACGATCTGCACGCCCGGCACGCCGAGCCTGGTGTCGGCATCGAGCACGCGCCCGGTCAGCGCGCCAGTCTGCGCGGCTGCGGGACTGGCGAGGGCCGCGAACCAGAACGCGATGCCCCACCGAACGAAGGTTGTCACGCGCATGAGTACTCCCGGTAGTTGATGGCTGACCCGGGGTGCCGTGCACCGTGCCGGGTTGGCGTCAACGCTAGCACCGTCGTATCAAACGTCAATGGGGGGGGGCCGTCACAGACCGGCCGCAACCCGGGTGCGGAGCGTGGCGCCGGTCAGACGTTGAAGCGGAACAGCAGCACGTCCCCGTCGGCCACGACGTACTCCTTGCCCTCGCTCCGCACCGCACCCTGGTCGCGGGCGCCCTTCCAACCGTTCGTCCGGACGAAGGTGTCGAAGGCGACGGTCTCGGCACGAATGAAACCCCGTTCGAAATCCGAGTGGATCACTCCCGCCGCCTGCGGAGCCGTGTCGCCGTCATGGATCGTCCAGGCGCGCACCTCCTGCTCGCCCGCCGTGAAGTAGGTGCGCAGGCCGAGCAGGTGGTAGCCGGCGCGGATCAGCCGGTCGAGTCCCGCCGAGGTGATGCCGAGCGACTCGAGGAACTCGGCCTTCTCGTCCGGGCCGAGTTCGGCCAGCTCGGATTCGATGCGGGCCGAGAACGTGACCACTTCGGCGGGCTCCCCACTGGCGGCGATGGCAGCACGCAAGGCGCGGACGTGCGGCCCCTCGGCGCCGGAGAGTTCCTCGTCGGGAACATTGGCGGCATACAGGACCGGCTTGGCCGTCAGCAGCGACAGCGTCTTCAGCGTGGCCACCTGCTCGGCGGGCAACCCGGCACGCCAGATCCCGCGCCCGTCGCTGAGCGCCGCGAAGGCCGCCTCGAGGGCCGGCAGTTCCGCCAGCGCGTCCTTGTCGTGCGACTTGGCGGCGCGCCGCACCTTGTCGAGTCGCTTCTCGACCGTGCCGAGGTCGGCGAGGGCGAGTTCCAGTTCGATCACGTCCCGGTCACGAACGGGGTCCACGCCGCCCATCACGTGGGTGACGTCGGGGTCGTCGAAGCAGCGCACGACGTGCACGATCGCATCCGTCTCGCGGATGTTGCTGAGGAACTTGTTGCCCAGCCCCTCGCCGCTGGCCGCCCCCTTCACCAGTCCGGCGATGTCGACGAACTGGACCGCGGCCGGCACCGTCTTTTTGGGTTGCACGATACGCGCCAATGCGGCCAGGCGCGGGTCGGGGACTTCGACGATGCCAACGTTCGGCTCCACGGTGCAGAACGGATAGTTGGCCGCCTCGGCCTTGTTCGACGTCAACGCGTT